>JBMOJU010000005.1:0-39892 GCA_049315625.1 Paracraurococcus sp. | reverse complement strand
ACCTGCACAGCCGCCTGCTCGAGCGTGCGGCGAAGATGAACGACGATTTCGGCAATGGCTCGCTGACCGCGCTGCCGGTGATCGAGACCCAGGCGGGCGACGTCTCGGCCTACATCCCGACCAACGTGATCTCGATCACCGACGGCCAGATCTTCCTGGAGACCGAGCTGTTCTTCAAGGGCATCCGCCCCGCGGTGAACGTCGGCCTCAGCGTCTCCCGCGTCGGCTCCGCCGCGCAGATCAAGGCGATGAAGCAGGTCGCCGGCAAGATCAAGCTGGAGCTGGCGCAGTACCGCGAGATGGCGGCCTTCGCCCAGTTCTCCTCCGACCTCGACGCCTCCACCCAGGCGCTGCTGGCGCGTGGCGCGCGGCTGACGGAACTCCTGAAGCAGCCGCAGTTCAAGCCGGTGCCGGTCGAGGAGCAGGTGGTGGCGATCTTCGCCGGCACCCGCGGCTACCTGGACAAGATCCCGGTGACCTCGGTGGGCGCCTTCGAGTCGCGCATGCTCGGTGAGCTGAAGGCGGCGGCGCCCGCCATCCTGGACGCGATCCGCACCGACCGCGAGATCAAGAAGCCGACCGAAGAGAAGCTGATCGCCTTCCTCGACGGCTTCGCCAAGTCCTTCGCGGCCTGAGGCCGTCAGCGGAAGGGACTAGCCGATGGCGAGCCTCAAGGATCTGCGCATGCGGATCAACAGCGTGAAGAACACGCGGAAGATCACGCAGGCGATGAAGATGGTGGCGGCGGCCAAGCTCCGCCGTGCGCAGGCGCAGGCCGAGGCGGCGCGCCCCTATGCCGAGCGGATGGAGGCGATCCTCGCCTCCCTCGGCGCGGCGGTGGCGAACACGCCCGGCGCGCCGGCCATGCTGGTCGGCACCGGCGCCGACAAGGTGCATCTGCTGGTGGTGGTCACGGCCGATCGCGGCCTGGCCGGCGGCTTCAACACCAATGTCGGCCGGCTTGCCCGCGCCCGCATCCGGGCGCTGGAAGCCGACGGCAAGGTGGTGAAGGTGCTGACGGTGGGGCGCAAGGGCGCCTCCTACCTGAAGCGCGAATTCGCCAGCCGCTTCGTCGGCGAGATCACCTTCATGGGCAAGAAGCGCGTCGAGTTCACCGATGCCGAAAGCGTCGCGCTCCGCGTGACCGGGATGCTGGAGGCCGGCGATTTCGACGTCTGCTCGCTGGTCTACAACCGCTTCCAGAACGTGATCAGCCAGATCCCGACGGAGCAGCGGCTGATCCCGGCGCCGCTGCCGGAAGGCCAGGCGCCGGCCGCCAGCGGCCCGCAGGCGCTCTATGAATACGAGCCGGACGAGGAAGCCATTCTCGCCTCGCTGCTGCCGCGGAATCTCGCCATCCAGATCTACCGCGCCGTGCTGGAAAGCACCGCGGGCTTCTATGGCAGCCAGATGACCGCGATGGACAACGCGACGCGCAACGCCGGCGACATGATCAACCGGCTGACGCTCAACTACAACCGCACCCGCCAGGCCAACATCACCCGCGAGCTGATCGAGATCATCTCCGGGGCCGAAGCGCTGTAAAGGGATACGCACGATGAAGAACAACGTCGGGCAGATTGCCCAGGTCCTCGGCGCCGTGGTGGACGTGCAGTTCCCGGGCGAGCTGCCGGCCATGCTGAACGCGCTGACCACCAAGAACGGCGAGACCACGCTGGTCCTGGAAGTCGCCCAGCACCTCGGTGAGCGCACCGTGCGCTGCATCGCCATGGACATGACGGATGGCCTGGTCCGCGGCCAGGAAGTGGTCGACACCGGCGCCGGCATCTCGGTGCCGGTCGGCGAAGGCACGCTGGGCCGCATCATGAACGTCATCGGCGAGCCGATCGACGAGCGTGGCCCGGTGCCGCACGAGAAGTCCTACACCATCCACCGCGAGGCGCCGTCCTTCGAGGACCAGGCCACCGCGGCCGAGATCCTCGTCACCGGCATCAAGGTGATCGACCTGCTCGCCCCCTACATCAAGGGTGGCAAGATCGGCCTGTTCGGCGGCGCCGGCGTCGGCAAGACCGTCACCATCCAGGAGCTGATCAACAACATCGCCAAGGGCCATGGCGGCGTCTCGGTCTTCGCCGGCGTGGGCGAGCGGACGCGTGAAGGCAACGACCTGTATCACGAGATGGTCGATTCCGGCGTCATCAAGCTCGGCGACGGCAACACTGAAGGCTCCAAGGTGGCCCTGGTCTATGGCCAGATGAACGAGCCGCCGGGCGCCCGCGCCCGCGTCGCGCTGTCCGGCCTCTCGGTCGCGGAATACTTCCGCGACGAGCAGGGCCAGGACGTGCTGTTCTTCATCGACAACATCTTCCGCTTCACCCAGGCGGGCGCGGAAGTGTCGGCGCTGCTGGGCCGCATCCCCTCCGCGGTGGGCTACCAGCCGACGCTCGCCACCGACATGGGTGCACTGCAGGAGCGCATCACGTCGACCAAGAAGGGCTCGATCACCTCGGTGCAGGCCATCTACGTGCCGGCCGACGACCTGACCGACCCGGCGCCGGCGACGTCTTTCGCCCACCTGGATGCGACCACGACGCTGAACCGCTCGATCGCCGAGCTGGGCATCTTCCCGGCCGTCGATCCGCTGGACAGCACCTCCCGCGCGCTCGACCCGCGGATCGTCGGCGATGAGCACTACCGCGTCGCCCGCGAGGTGCAGCGTATCCTGCAGACCTACAAGTCGCTGCAGGACATCATCGCCATCCTGGGCATGGACGAGCTCTCCGAGGAGGACAAGCTGGTGGTGGCGCGCGCGCGCAAGATCCAGCGCTTCCTCAGCCAGCCCTTCCACGTCGCCGAGGTCTTCACCGGCACCCCGGGCGTCTTCGTGAAGCTGGAAGACACGATCCGCAGCTTCGCCGCGATCACCTCGGGCGAATACGACCACCTGCCGGAAGCCGCCTTCTACATGGTCGGCACCATCGAGGATGCGGTGAAGAAGGGCGAGACCCTCAAGGCCGCCGCCTGATCCAGGGATCCGGGCGCGGCCCGGCGTGATCCGCCGGGCCGCCCCGATCATCTGAGGAGCACATCATGGCCACCTTCCTGCTTGAACTCGTCTCACCGGAGAAGCTGCTGCTCTCCCGTCAGGTCGAGATGGCGACCATCCCCGCCTCCGAAGGCGAGATGGGCGTGTTGCCCGGCCATTCGCCGATGATCGTGACGCTTCGCGGCGGCGTGATCCGCGTGCGGGAAAACGGCGCGGAGACCGAGAAGCTCTTCGTCGGCGGTGGCTTCGCCGAGGTCTCGCCGGAGCGCGTGACGGTGCTGGCCGATGAGGCCACGCCGCTCGCCAGCCTGTCGCGCGCCGCGGCAGAACGCCGCATCGCCGAGGCCGAGGCGGCGATGAAGGAGGTCACCGCCGCGGATACCGAGGCGAAGCGGGATGCGGCGCTGGAGCGGCTGCTGTCGGCGCGCGCCATGCTGGATGCCGCCCAGGCCGCCTGACGCGGGTCAGACCCGATACCTTTGAAGGGCCGGGACGGCAGCGTTCCGGCCCTTCTCGCGACTGGCAGGCTTGGTCCAGGCCACAGTGAGACTTTTTTGTTCGCAACGCTGTGTCTGCTGCGCCACATGCCTTGAATCCGTTGCCGCCTTGGCGAACATTCAGCGGGGCGGCAGCGTTGCCGACACGCGGCGCGGTGGGTGACCATCGCGCACCAACGGGGGATGTCAGGCCCATCGCGGGCCGCGGGGACACCATGAAGCATTGGCGCGTCGAGCAGGTGGATTGGGACCGCTTCGATCCGTCGAAGGTGGATTCCGAGATCGTGCCGCTGGTCAAGGCGGCGGCCATGGTCGAACGCAACGGCGACGACTACGCCACCTACCTGAAGCGGGTGTTCCGCGACGATCCGGATTTCGCCGCGGCCGCCGACAATTGGGCGTTGGAGGAAATCCAGCACGGCGACGCGCTCGGCCGCTGGGCGATGCTGGCCGATCCTGAATGGGATTATGCCGAGGCCTTCGAGCGCTACCGCGCCGGCTACCAGGTCCACCCTGGCGCCGTCAGCTCCGTCCGCGGGTCGCGGACCGGAGAGCTGATCGCACGCTGCATGGTTGAGACCGGTACCAGCAGCTACTACACCGCGCTTGCCGATGCGACCGAGGAGCCGGTGCTGCGGCAGATCTGCCGGCTGATCGCGGCGGATGAGTACCGCCACTTCAAGCTCTTCTACGACCACATGAAGCGCTATCTGGCGCGGGAGGATATCTCCTTCCTGCAGCGGCTGAAGGTGGCGGCCAGCCGGATCGGCGAATCGGAGGATGACGAGCTCGCCTTCGCTTTCCACACCGCGAATGAGGAGCCGGGGCAGCCCTACAGCCATGGCCGGTGCATTGCCGGCTACATGGGCCGTGCGATGAATTTTTACCGCTACCGGCATATCGAACGCAGCATGGGCATGATCTTCAAGGCCGTGGGGCTGGAGCCGCGCGGACGGTTGTCGGATCTGGCGGCGCGTGGCGCCTGGCGGCTGCTCTGCTGGCGGCGCGACCGATTCCGCGAGGCGCTGCGGCGGGAGGCTGTGCCGACCTTCGCCGAGGCCGCCTGAGGTGTTGCCGCTGCGCCGCCGCCCCCTGCTTGCTGCGGCCGGCACGGCGTTGCTCGTCCGGCGCGCGGGGGCGCAGGCCGGCGAGGGGCTTGGCGCCCGGGCACGGGCGCAGGGCATCACCTTCGGTGCGGCGATCAACACCACGCGGCTGCCGGATGCCGCCTATGCGCGGCAGATGGCGACCGAGCCGCGGCTGTTGGTGCCGGAGTGGGAGGGCAAATGGGCGGCCTTGCAGCCGGAGGAAGGGAAGTTCGACTTCGCCCCGCTTGATGCCGTCGTGGAATTCGCCGCCCGCAACGGCCAGCAGGTGCGCGGCCATGCGCTGGTCTGGCACCAGGCGCTGCCCGAATGGGTGGCGGCGGCGCTGGCGGAGGGGCCGGCCCGGGCCCGCGCCGTGCTGGCGGCGCATATCGACACCGTGCTGGCCCGCACCGCGCCGGTGATTCGCGACTGGGACGTGGTGAACGAGGCCGTGGCGAATGCCGGCGGCCCCTTCGCCGACGAGTCGAAGGCGATCGGGGAGTTGCGCGACACCCCCTGGCTGCGCGCGCTCGGGCCCGACTACATCGACCTCGCCTTCCGCCTGGCGCGCGAGCGCGATCGCAGCCTGCGGCTGACCTACAACGACTATGCCATCGAGGGCGACACGCCCTTCGCCGAGGAAAAGCGCCAGCGGGTGCTTCGGTTGCTGCGGCGGATGGTCGGCGCCCGGGTACCGCTCGATGCGCTCGGCATCCAGGCGCATGTGATGCTGGACGAGCCGTTCCGGCCCGAGCCCTTCGCCGCCTTCCTGCGGGAGGTGCGCAGCCTGGGCCTGTCCATCCTGTTGACCGAACTGGACGTGCGGGAGGCAACGAAGGTCCCCCCCGACCTGGCGGCACGGGATGCGCTGGTGGCGGCGCGGGTGGAAGCCCTGGTCGGCACCGCGCTGGCGGAAGGCTGCCGCACCGTGCTGACCTGGGGCTTGTCCGACAAGGATAGTTGGCTGGCCAGCGACAAGGATGTCGCCCGCAAGGATGGCACCATCCATCGCGGCCTGCCGCTGGATGCCGATGGCCGGCGCAAGCCGATGTGGCAGGCGCTGGAGCGCAGCTTCGCCGCGCGCGGGCGCGGCTGATACCGCGGCCATGCCGGGCCTCCACCGCCCGGCGGGATGCAAGCCGGCCCGATCGTCGACCGATGCGGCAGCCGGCTGAGCCGGGCGGCCATGCGCAGGGCCGACCGCCGCGCCGCAACCAGCGTCGCCGCCTGGCCGCCGCCGGGACTGGCGGCCGTGGTCAGGCTTCCAGTGTGGCGGGTTCGTGCCGTTCGGCACCGGGCAGGGCGCCGCCGAGATAGGGCAGCAGCCAGGCTGCCGGCGCGCCGGCCGCGTCGGTCAGAGCGATCGGTTCGAAGTACCGGGCGCGGTCCTCCTCCGAGAGATCGGGCGGATGCGCGCCGTATTGCGGATCGAGGACGTCCTCGCCGGCTCGGTAGGTGACCCGCCGCGACGGGTAGGCGCCGGCCCAGAGGAAGCTGTGGAAGGTGGCGGAGAGGGTCATGAACCAGAGCAGCGGATGCGCCAGGCCAAGCCGTCCGAGCCGCCGCCACGCCTTGCGCAGCGCATGGTGCAGCGGAATCACCTCCCACGGCCGGCGGAACACCTGGTCGGCGAAGGCCGCGACCTTGCCGGGCGCGTCGGCGATCTCGCTGTAGCAGAGGGATTCGCCATCCAGGTCGCGTAGCCGGAGGCGCGGTGCGAGGTGTCCGTCGCGCAGCGCCGACCAGAAGAACCGGGTGCCGGCGAGCGGCGCGATGAGGCTCAGGTAGGTCGGCATCGGCAGGTCGGCCGCCTCGCCGATCGCACGCAGCTGCGCCGCCATCTCCGCGACCGTCTGGTTCTGGATGTCGAGCAGATAGCCGTAGGTGATCAGGATCCCGTGCCGTTCGGCATGGGCGATGTCGTCCAACAGGTTGCCGCTGCGGCCGAGATTCTGCTTCTTGTTGAACCTGCGCAGCGTCGCCGCATCGAGGGATTCGAGGCCGACGAACAGGGTGCGGCACTTCGCTGCGGCCAGGTGCCGCACCAGCGCGTGGTCCTGCAGGATGTTCTGCGTCACCAGCGCGCCCCAGGCGCGGATGCGGCGGTCCGCGCGCAGCAGGTCGCAGACCGCCAGCATGTGGTCGCGGTCGTCGGAGAAGTTGTTGTCGAGGAAGAAGATGGTCGGGAAGATCCGCCGCAGGCTGAAGCGCGGGCTGGTCTCAATCGCGCTGCCGATCGCCTGGCGCAGCGCCGCCAGATCGTAGCCGGCATGGCCGCCGAACTCGCCCGGCATGGTGCAGAAGCTGCACTTGAAGCTGCAGCCGCGCGACGCCTCGATCAGGTGCGACTGGGTGCGGATGCCGGCGCGGGTCAGCAGGCCGTAGTCCAGCGGGTGGCGGTCGATCGACAGCGGCGCCGCCCGGTAGATCGGCCGCAGGGTGCCGGCCAGGAAATCGGCGACGACGCGGCCCGTGCTCTCGACGCTGCCGACGCAGACCGCATCAAAGAATTGCGCGGCGAATTCGGGGAAGTTGGAGCAGATGCTGCCGCCGGCGACCACCGTCGCGCCGCCTCGCCGGAAGAACCAGGCGAGCTGCCGCATCCGGTCGAAATCGGATTGCAGCCCGGTGAGGAAGACGAGGTCGGCCTCGACCGGACGGCTGGTATCGAACGGTCCGTGCCAGTCCTCGTGGTGCAGGTGAACTTCGAACCGCGCGGGGTCGATGCGGGAGGCGACCTGCAGCCCGGCCATCGGCTGCATGAAATGGCGTGACGGCCTGGCGGTCCGGCCGGGGCGGAGATGGGTGCAGATCACATAGGCGCGTCGGCGCCCTGCGGATTGCCCCGGCTGCGGCATGAGCGATCGGCCCCCCCCTGGATGGATCCTGCGGCGCGACCCGCGAGCGACGCCGTGAGATGGCGGCTGTCTGGCGCCGCCGGCTGGAAGCGCTCGGCCGCCACATCAATCCAAGTAAAAAACTATTGCGGATCATCTTTCAACCCATCTGGGTGACATACCGCTACCATTCTGTTTAAATTGGCGAAACCAGCCCGCTGGAGACGCGCCGCGCATGCCGGAACGGCGATACCTCTCGATTCTGTTCGCCGATCTCGCCGGGTACACGGCATTGTCCGAGCGCCTGGACCCGGAGGATCTGCGCGACCTGCAACTGCGCTACCAGGATATCGCGCTGACGGAGATCGAGCGCCACGGTGGTTTCGTCGCGTCCTTCCATGGCGACGGGGTACTGGCGTATTTCGGCTACCCCACAGCCTCGGAAACCGATGCCGAACGGGCGGTGCGCGCCGGGCTCGCGCTGGTCGAGCGGATGCCCGAGATCGCCGTCCCGGCGATCGACGGGGCCGCTCTGTCGGCGCGGGTCGGCGTCCATACCGGGCTGGTGGTGATCGGTCCGGAGAAGTCGAGCGCGGTCAACCACGAACACAGCATCGTCGGCGAGGCCGCCAACATCGCCGCCCGCCTGCAGGCGCATGCGCCGCGCGACAGCGTCGTCGTCAGTCACGAGACGCACGAACTCGTTCGCGGCATCTTCGAAACCGAATCGCTCGGCGAGCGGCGGTTGCGCGGTCTGAGCCGACCGATCGAGGTGCACCGGACCCTCCGCCCGCGCCGCAATGCTGGCCGGATTCGCCACGGCCATGCCCTGCCGATGGTCGGGCGAACCGCCGAGCTGGCCGCGCTGCGGGACCACTGGCTGGCCGTGGTCGGTGACGGTCGCTGCCGGGTGGTCGACGTGATCGGCGAACCGGGGGTCGGCAAGACCCGTCTGTTGCGGGAGTTCTGCACACTTGCGGACCTCGCCGACGCGCGCGTGCTGCGCTCGGTCAATCTCGAGCTTTACGCCACCACGCCACTGCATTCCGTGGCGGCGATGCTGATGCGGCAACTCCGCCTCGGCGGGCCGGACGATCCGGCCGCCATGCTCCGCAAGGTGATGGCCTGGCTGGATAGCCTCGGCCTCGCGTCGCCCGTCAATGCCGCCATGGTCGCCGATCTGCTGGGGCGGCCCTTGCCGTCGGCGGGCGGTGCCGGGCCGCTGCCGACGCTTTTGCGCCGCCGGCAGTTCGAGCTGATCTGCGACATGATGGAACACGCGGTGCGCCGCCAACCCGCCATTCTGTGGGTGGAGGACGCGCATTGGATGGACCCGTCCTCGGTCGAGCTGCTCGGCGTCCTGCTGGCGCGGGTGCGGGACATGCCGGTGATGGTCGTGCTCACCCGCCGGGCCTTTCCCAAGCCGGCGGGGCTGCCGGCCGCGACGGCGTCGATCGCGCTGGAGCCGCTGTCGCGCGCCGAGAGCATCGCCATGGCCTCCGGCCTGCCGGGTGCCGGCGCGCTGGATAGCCGGCTGCTCGCCCGGGCCGTCGAGATCGCCGATGGAATTCCGCTGTTCATCGAACAGCTGACCCTGTCGCTGCTGCGGGATGGCAAGGCGTCCGACCGGATCGGCCCGGCGGGAGCGGGCGAGGCGCTGCCGCTCACCCTGGCCGAGATCCTGTCGGCGCGGCTGGACCGGCTGCATGGCGCGCGCAACATCGTGCAGGCGGCGGCCTGCATCGGCTTTCAGGTGCCGCCGCCGCTGCTGGCCGCGGTCGCCGGGGTGACGCCGGAGGCCGCGGTCGCCGTGCTCAACGAGCTGGTCGAAGCGGAGATCCTGCGCCATCGCGGCGGCGGATTCGAATTCCGCCACGCCCTGCTGCAGCGCGTGGCCCGCGATTCGATGATGCGCCCCGACCGGCACGCCTGCCACGCCCGGATCGCGGTGGTGCTGCGGGACCTTGCCGCCGCCGGCGACACGGTGCTGCCAGAAACCATCGCGCATCATCTGACGGAGGCCGAGCAGGTGGCGGCGGCGGCCGCCGCATGGCTCCAGGCCGGCGCGGCCGCCGCCACGCGGCAGGCGCTGCGCGAGGCGATCCAGCACCTGCGGCAGGGCCTGGCCGCGGTGCCGCGGATCGAGGACCCGGCGTTCCGGCTGGAGATCGAGCTGAAGCTCCAGGTTCAGCTGGTCGCGCCCATCACCGCGACCCGGGGATCGACGGCGCCCGAGCTTGCCGAATGCTGCCGCCGCGGGCTCGAGCTCTGCCGCCTGGCGCCCACCTCCCAGGCCGTGTTCCCGTTCATCTTCGGCCTGTTCACCCACCTGCATTGCCGCGGCCGATATGTCGAGGCGTTGCAGCTTGCCGAGCTCTTCCTCGAAACCGCGCAGCGGCGCGACAACCGCGTGGCCGAGGTGGAGGGCCACCGCCTGCTCGGCGTCGGCCTTGCCAGCATGCGGCGGCACCACGAGGCCCGCGATTCGCTGCTGACCGCGATCCGCCTGTTCCAGCCGGAATGGGATGCCGGGCCGGCGCTGATGTTCAGCCAGCACACGCTGATCAACGCCACCTCCCTGCTCGGCACCAAGCATTTCGCGCTGGGCGCGCTGGACCAGGCCATCCCGCAGATGACGCAGGCGGTCGACCTGGCGATCGCCCGCCGGCACCCGCACACCCTCGCCATCACGCTGAGCTACGCCTGCTTCGTCTTCGGGATGCTGGGCCATGCCGAGGCCATCGCCTGGTGTTCGTCGCGCCTGGTGGCGCTCTGCGAGGAGCACCAGTTGTCGCTCTTCCTGACGCTGGCCCGGGCGCATGCTGGGTGGAGCCGATGCCTGGCTGGCGACATCGAGACCGGCAGCACCGCCCTGCAGGCGGCGGCGGAGATGCAGGAGGCGGCAGATTTCTGGATCGCCACGCCCTTCCTGCTGGGCCTGGCGGCGGAGGCCCATCTGGCGGCCGGCCGGCGCGCCCTGGCCGAGACCTTGTGCGCGCGGGCGGAGCGGATGCTGCACCGGAGCGATGCGGGGCACAACGAGATCGATCCCGACGCCATGCGGCTGGTGGCGCGGGTCCGGGTCCGGCTGGACCCGGGAAACACGGCCGCGCCCGCCGCCTATCTGCGGGAGGCGATCGCCATCACCCGGGAATCGGCGGCCGCCTACTACGAGTACCGGTGCCTGCGCGAGCTCGAAGCGATCGAAGGACCGCTGCCGGACACGCTGGAGCGGCTCGCCGCGCTGGCGGATGTCCCGTCGCTCGAGGCGACGGCGCGCGCCATGACCGGGGAATGGCTGCAGGGCCGGCTCGCCCCGCCGGCGCCGGCCGGGGACTCCGCCGCGCCGCCCGTCAGGGGCGTCCCCGCAGCGGTATCTCCCTGAGCCGCAGCGCCGCCATCAGGCACAGCGCGGCGAAGCCCGCCGCCGCCAGGAAGACCAGAGAGAAGGCCTGCGCCGCCGCCGCCGGATCGGCCGCCGCGCCATGTTCCGGCAGCCGCCCGAGCAGCAGGGCCGAGAGGATCGCCACCCCGAAGGCGCCGCCCATCAGCCGGAAGAACATCATGCAGGCCACCGCGACGCCGCCGTCGCGCGGCTCCACCGCATTCTGGATGGTCACGGTGATGGGGGAGAACTGGCAGCCGAAGGCGAGACCCAGCAGCAGGGTCGCACCGGTGTCGAGCAGCAGCGAATGGCCGAGGCCGATCCAGGCGATGACCAGGCACATCAGCGTGGCGGTGGAGGAGCCGATCAGGGTCAGGAAGCGGTACTTGCCGGTCTTCGTCACCGCCTGCCCCGCCAGGAAGCTGCCGGTGACGCTGCCGAGCGTCATGGCGATCATCCTGAGGCCGGCATCCTTGGCCGAAAGCCCGCCGACCAGCTGGTAGTGCAGCGGCACCAGCACGGTCAGCGACATCATCACCATCGACGCCAGGCCGGTCACCGCGATGGCCATGCGGAAGATGCCGTTCCTGAACAGGTGCAGCGGCAGCATCGGCTGCGGCGCCACCCTCTCCTGCGCGATCAGCCCGACCAGGAACACCGCGCCGAGCGCAAAGCACCCCCAGGCCTCCGGTGCCGCCCAGTGGCCGGCGCGTTGCACCAGGGTGATGCCGATCAGCACCGGGGTGCAGGAGAGCAGGATCAGCAGCGCGCCCAGCCAGTCGATCTTCGGCCGCTTGTCCGGGCGCGGCAGCCGGCGCAGCTGGAAGTAGGTGGAGGCGAAGGCGGCGGCGCCGAGCGGCAGGTTGATCCAGAAGATCCATTGCCAGGACAGGTATTCGACGAACAGCCCGCCCAGCACCGGGCCGCCGATATTGGCCGTGGCGAAGGTGGCGGAGAGGTAGCCCTGCACCTTGCCGCGCTCCCGCGGTGGCAGGATGTCGCCGACCACGGCCAGCGAGATCGCCCGCAGCCCGCCGCCGCCCAGGCCCTGCAGCACCCGCGCCGCGACCAGCGCGCCCATCGAGGGCGCGAGTGCCGAGCAGATGGCGCCGAGCGCGAAGATCGAGATCGAGACCAGCAGCACCGGCCGCCGGCCGTACAGATCCGACAGCCGCCCATAGATCGGCGTGGTGACGGTGGAGGCGATGAGGTAGGCGCTGACCACCCAGGGCATCAGCGACCAGCCGCCGAGATCGCCGGCGATGGTCGACAGCGCGGTGGCGACGATGGTCTGGTCGAGACTGGAGAGGAACAGCGCCAGCATCAGCCCCATGACGATCAGCCGCACCTCGCGCGGGCTGAAGGTGACGGGCGGGGCGGGGGAATCCGGAGAGTCGCGCACGATGCCGTCAGGCTAGCGCGGATCGCGGGCGGGCGTGAGCACCCGCCGGCGGGAATGTGCGTTCAGGCGAATCGGCTGCGGCGGTCGCGCCAAAACGCGACCCGCCGCAGCCGGAATGCGCCCCGGGCGCGACCGCCCGGGGCGGCGCAGGTCAGCTCCGCGCGGCTTCGGCGAAGGCGAAGGTCTCGTAGGCGTTTTCCGCCACGCGGAACCACTGGTACTGCTCGTTCCGGAAGGTCCGGTAGTTGTCCCAGACCTTCTTGAAGTTCGGGTTCTTGGCCGAGAGGTCGTCGTACAGCCCGTGCGCCTCGCGCCAGGCGGCCTGCAGGATCTCGCGCGGCCAGGCGCGAAGCTGGGCGCCGCCGGCGATCACCCGGCGCAGCGCCGGCGGGTTCCAGGCGTCGAATCGGGCATTCTGGTCGGTGTCGATCTCGGCCAGCGCCACCTCGACCGCCGCGCGGTAATGCGGCGGCAGCGCCGCCCAGGCCTGGCGGTTGGCGATGAAGCCGCCCATCGAGCAGGGCTCCCAGAACCCTGGCGCGTAGTAGAATTTGGCGATGCGGTTCAGCCCCAGCTTTTCGTCGTCATAGGGGCCGATGAATTCGGCCGCGTCGATGACGCCGCGTTCCAGCGCCGGGTAGATGTCGCCGGGGGCGATCTGCGTCGGCACCGCGCCCAGCCGTTCGAACACCAGGCCGCCCAGGCCGGCGATGCGGAACTTCAGCCCCTTCACATCCTCCAGCGTGCGCACCTCCCGTCGGAACCAGCCGCCCATCTGGGTGCCGGTGTCGCCGAAATTCATGAAGATGCAGTTGAAGTTGGCAAACATCTCGTTCGCCAGGGTCAGCCCGTCGCCGTAGCGCATCCAGGCCGCCATCTGCCGGCGGTTCATGCCGAAGGGGACGCAGGTGAAGAAGGCCAGCGCCGGCTCCTTGCCGAAATAGAACAGGGCCGGGGTATGGCCGCATTCGACCGAGCCCTGCTGCACCGAATCCAGCACCTGCAGCGCCGGCACGATCTCGCCGGCCGGGAAGGGGGTGATTCGGAACTTCCCGTCGGTCAGCTGCGCCACGCGCTGGCCCAGCTTCTCGCAGCTGCCGTACAGGACATCGAGGTTGCGGGGGAAGGAGCTGGGCATGCGCCAGCGGATCTCGGGGTTCTGCGTCTGCGCGATGGCAGGCGCGGCCAAAGCTGCGGCGCCGCCGGCGGCGCCGAGGAATACTCTGCGGTCCATGTTCATGCCTCCCAGGAGCCGACATTACGGCGACGGTAATGTAGGAACGCAAGATGGCAAACGCAATGAGCGGCGACCGGAGGTCCACCCTTCACCGCCCGGTGGCCGCGGTGCACTCTCCCGGGCCCGTGCAGGAACCCGCCCCATGCCAGCCGTCCCCGCGAAACCCGTCCTCCTCACCGGCGCCTCCGGCAATCTCGGCCGCATGCTCGCGCGGGAGCTTGCGGCGCGCGGCTGGATCCTGCGGCTGACCGACATCGCGCCGTTCCCCGACGCCATCCCGCCGGGTGCCACGTTCACCCGCATGGATCTGGCCGATGGCGTCGGGCTGCTGCGCCTGGCTGAGGGCTGCGGCGCCATCCTGCATTTCGGCGGCATCAGCGTCGAACAGCCCTTCGGTACCGTGCTCGGCCCGAACATCCAGGGCCTCTACCATGCCTACGAAGCGGCCCGGCGGGAGGGCGCCCGCGTCGTCTTCGCCTCCTCCAACCACGCGATCGGCTTCCACGAGCGGCCGCAGGGCAACCAGCCGAAGCTCGACGTCGACTGCGCCTTCCGGCCGGACGGCTTCTATGGGTTGTCCAAGGCCTATGGCGAACTCATGGGCCGCACCTATTGGGACAAGCACGGCGTGGAGAACGTGAACCTCCGCATCGGCTCCTGCTTCCCCGAGCCGGTGGAGGCGCGGATGCTCTCGACCTGGCTGTCCTTCGCCGACCTGGTGCGGCTGTGCGAGGCCGCGGTCACCGCGCCGCGCAGCGGGCATTGCGTCATCTGGGCCTGTTCCGACAACCCGGCCAGCTTCTGGGGCCGCGACCACCGCGACCGCATCGGCTGGCAGCCGCAGGACAGTGCGGAGGCATGGCGCGACAAGGTCGGCCACATCACCTCGGGCAACCCGGTGGTCGAGCGCTACCAGGGCGGCGGCTACACCGCGATCGACTATTCCCGCGGCAAGCCCTCGGCGGCCGACGCCTTCGACCTCGATTGATGGCGCCGGCCCAGCCCGCGGACAGCCTCGCCCTGGCCGGCGGCGGCTGGGAGGCGACCCTGCTGCCCGGGCAGGGCGCCGCCTTCGCGCGCCTGGCCTGGCGCGGGATCGAGGTGCTGGCGCCGGTGCCGCAGGGCGCCGACCCGAACCGCAGCTTCGCCGGTGCCTTCCTGATGGCGCCCTGGGCCAATCGGCTGGCCGAGGGGCGGCTGCCGGTCGGCGGCACCACCTGGTACCTGCCGATCAACCGGCCCGACGACGACACCGCAATCCATGGAATGCTGCGCGACCGGCCCTGGATGGTGGCGGAGAGCGACGCGTCGCGCGCGGTGCTGACGCAGCAGGGCGATGCCGAATCGGTCGGCATCCCCTGGCATTGGCATGCACGGCTGGAGGTCGCGCTCGGCGCCGCGGGCGCGACGCTGGCGCTGACCCTGGCCAATGCCGGGACGCAGAGCTTTCCCTTCGGCTGCGGCTGGCATCCCTTCCTGGAGCGCCCGGCCGGCACGCGCCTCCGCTTCGCCGCGACGACGCTGTTCGCCCGCGATGCGCGCTGCCTGCCGGTCGCCGCCCAGCCCAGCCCCGGCGTCGATGGTGACGAGCGCGCCTATGAAGGCCTCGACACGCAGTTCGCCGGCTGGGATGGCGTGGCGGAGATCCTCCGCCCCGACCTGTCGCTGCGCCTGGAGGCGGGTGGGGCCTGGGCCGGGAACCTGCAGGTCTTCGCGCCGGCCGGCAGCCATATCCTCTGCATCGAGCCGGTGAGCCACGTGCCGGACGCCCCCAACCGGCCGGATTTCGCCCGCTACGGCCCGCTTACCCTGTTGGCGCCGGGTGAGTCGCTGCAGGCCACGCTGCGGATCGCCGTCACCGCCTGAAACCCCGCCGCGGCCGCGGCCCCAACCCTGGATTGGGCCATGCCGGCGCCCCGCCGGCTTTACACTGCATTGGCTTGCCGCCTCGCCCAGTCCATGGTGAACCCTGCGCCCGGGCTAGCCCGCACCCGCACCACCAGGGGGCCAGACACGCCAATGACCGCCGCCACCACCCCGGCCGAGGACCTGATCTTCGGCCTGACCCGCGTCATCGACCTGCCCGGCCTGACCGCCGCCGGCGGCGCACCCCTGGGGGCGGAGGACATCGCGGCCATCATTGGCGAGGCCGACAAATTCGCCCGCGAGCTGCTGTGGCCGCACGCCATGGCCGCCGACCGGCACGGCGCGGTCTACGAGAACGGCGTGGTCCGCACCCCGCCCAGCTACAAGCCGGCCTACCAGGCCTGGATCGCCGGCGGCTGGCAGGGCCTGGCGGCGCCCGCCGAGGTCAACGGCATCGAGACCGGCGGGCAGGAGCTGCCGCAGGCGCTGTGGATGGCGGTGGCCGAGCTGGTCACCAGTGGCGACATGTCCTTCAGCCTCTGCCCGCTGCTCAGCATCGGCGCGATCGAGGCGATCAGCCGCTTCGCCTCGCCGCCGCAGCAGGAGGCCTGGCTGCCGAAGCTGGTCAGCGGCGAATGGACCGGCACCATGTGCCTGACCGAGCCGCAGGCCGGCTCCGACCTGTCGCAGGTCCGCAGCAAGGCGGAACCCGACGGGATGGGTGGCTACCGGATCACCGGGCAGAAGATCTACATCACCTGGGGCGAGCACGACCTTACCGACAATACGCTGCACCTGATCCTGGCCCGGCTGCCAGACGCGCCACCGGGCACCCGCGGCATCTCGCTCTTTGCCGCCCCGAAGGTGCTGCCCGACGGCACGCGCAACGCGCTGCGCTGTGGCGGCATCGAAAAGAAGATGGGCATCCATGCCTCCCCCACCTGCATCATGCTGTTCGAGGGGGCGGAGGCGCAGCTGGTGGGTGAGCCGAACCGTGGCCTCAACGCCATGTTCGCCATGATGAACGCCGCCCGGCTCGGCGTCGGGGTCGAGGGCGTGGCCCAGGGCGCCCGCGCCCTGGCGCTGGCCGAGCCCTATGCGGCGCAGCGCATCCAGGGTGGCCAGCCGATCGACCGCCACCCCGACGTCGCCCGCATGCTGGCCGAGATCCGCGCCATCACCCTGGCCGGCCGGCTGCTGGCGCTGGAGGCCGGCGCCGCGCTCGACCGCCACCGCCTGCTGGGCGATGCCGAGGCCGAGACCCGCGCCGCGCTGCTGACGCCGATCGTCAAGGCCTGGTGCACCGATCGCGGCGTCGATTGCGCCTCGCTCGGCATCCAGGTGCATGGCGGCATGGGCTTCGTCGAGGATACCGGCGCCGCCCAGGTGCTGCGCGATGCCCGCATCGCGCCGATCTACGAGGGTACCAACGGCATCCAGGCGATGGATCTGGTCGGCCGCAAGCTGTTCCGCGACGGCGGCGCCCACATGCGCGGCCTGCTGGCCGAGGTGGCGGCGGCCGACGCACGGCTGGCGCCGGCGGTGGCGGCGATGACCCGCGCCACCGACTGGATGCTCGACCGCGGCATGAAGGACGCCAACGCGGCGCAGGCCTCGGCCGCGGCCTATCTGGATGCGGCTGGCTGGACGCTCGGCGGCTGGATGCTGGCGCGCGCCGCGGCGGCGGATGATCGCTATGCCCCGCTGGCCACCTTCTACCTGGCGCGGCTGCTGCCCAAGGCAGCGGGTCGCGTGGCGGAGATCGAGGCGGCGGACAGCCTGCTGGCGCTGCTGCCGGCGGCCTGACACGGCTGCCGCTTATTGCGGTGCATCACCCTTGCGGTTAGTGCGGACAGCCGCATCTGCCGCAAACCCATGATAGTGTGCAGGAAAATTCGTCGCGCATGAACGCCCCGCTCGCTGCCCCGGCCCTGAAGGCCAGCCGTCCGCGCATTGCTGTCGTCGGCGCCGGTCCCGGCGGGCTTGCCTCCGCCATGCTGCTGGCCGCGCAGGGCGCCCAGGTCACCGTCTTCGAGAAGGACAAGGTCGTCGGCGGCCGGACCCGCACACAGGTGACGCCGGAAGGCTATCGCTTCGACCTCGGCCCGACCTTCTTCCTCTATCCCCGCGTCATCGCCGAGATCTTCGAGAGCGTCGGCGCGCGGCTGGAGGACGAGGCGAAGCTGATCCGCGTCGATCCGCTCTACCGCCTGTTCTTCGAAGGTGCGGCGCAGAGCATCGACGCCACCGCCGACCCGGTGCGGATGGAAGCCGAGATCGCCAAGCTCTGCCCGGCCGATGCCAAGGGCTTCCGCCCCTTCATCGCCGAGAACCGCGCCAAGCTGGACGTCTTCCGCCCGGTCCTGGAGAAGCCGTTCGAGACGATCTTCCGCTTCCTCCATCCGGAGGTGCTGAAAAGCCTGCCGCTGCTGCGGCCGCATACCACGGTCGACAAGGATCTCGGCCGGCATTTCAGCCATCCGCTGGTGCGGCTCGCCTTCTCCTTCCAGACCAAATACCTGGGGATGTCGCCGTTCCGCTGCCCCAGCCTCTTCACCATCCTCAGCTTCCTCGAATATGAGCATGGGATCTGGCACATCGAGGGCGGCTGCTGCGGCATCTCGACCGCAATGGCCCGCGTCGCCGAGCGGCTGGGGGTCGAGTTCCGCTTCGATTCGACCGTCGAGCACATTGCCTTCGAAGGCAAGCGGGCGACCGGGCTGAGCGTGGGCGGCGTTCACCATGCGGCCGACGCGGTGATCGTCAACGCCGATTTCGCGCATGCCATGCCGAAGCTGGTGCCGGAGAAGCTGCGGCCGCGCTGGACCGACAAGAAGATCGAGACCGCGCGCTATTCGTGTTCGACCTTCATGCTCTATCTCGGCATCGAGGGATCCTACCCGGAGCTTGCGCATCACACGGTGATGCTGTCCGAGGGCTATGAGCGGAACATCCGCCAGCTGGAGACCGGCATCCTGCCCGACCAGCCCAGCCTCTATCTGCACAACCCCAGCATCATCGACCCGACCATGGCGCCGCCCGGCCATTCCGCGCTGTACCTGCTGGTGCCGGTGCCGAACCTGCGCGATGCCCGCGCCCAGGGGCTGGACTGGGAGCAGGAGGCGCCGCGCTTCCGCCGCCTGGTGCTCGACCGGCTCGCCAAGCTCGGCCTCGGCGACCTGGAAAGCCGCATCCGCTACGAGCGGATGGTCACGCCGCTCGACTGGCGCGACCAGTACGCGATCGGCCATGGTGCGACCTTCAACCTCAGCCACGATCTGGCGCAGATGCTGTGCTTCCGGCCGCAGAACCGCTTCGGCGGGACGGAGGGCGTCTACCTGGTCGGCGGCGGCACCCATCCCGGCAGCGGCCTGCCGGTGATCTACGAGGGTGCGCGGATCACCACCCGGCTGCTCGCCGCGGATCTCGGCATGCGGCCGGGTCCTGCGGTACGCTCCGTCGGCGGCCTGGCGCCGGCGCTGCAGCCGGCCCGTTGAACCAAGCGACTGCGAACGAAGCGACTGGGGAGTGACGGCCATGACCTCGCATGTGGTGGTGGTGGGCGCCGGGCTCGGCGGCCTGGCCGCGGCGGCAACGGCGGCGGCGCGCGGCCACCGCGTGACGGTGCTGGACAAGAACCCCTGGTTGGGCGGCAAGGCGGCGGTGCTGAACCTGCCCGACCCGGCCCGCCCCGGCAGCAACCAGGGCTTCCGTTTCGACATGGGGCCGACCATCCTGACGGTCCCCCGTGTGCTGCGCCGCATCTACGCCGAGGCCGGGCGCGACCAGGCGCTGGACCTGCCGCTGATCCGGCTCGACCCGCAATGGCGCTGCTTCTTCGACGACAACACGCAGATCGACCTGATCGAGAACGTCGACGCCATGGCGCGGTCGATGGACGCCTTCGCGCCGGGCACCGGCCAGGGCGCCGGCTACCGCCGCTTCCAGCAGGTGGCGGAGAAGCTGCACGAGGTGTCGGAGAAGTTCTTCTTCTGGAAGCCGGTGGAGGGCATCACCGACACCATGGACATGCGGGCCAACTTCAACCCCGACACCATGCGCGACGTGATGGCGCTGCGCATGGGCCAGACGGTGGCGAAGGTGATCCGCGGCCATGTGCCGGATGCCCGCCTGGCGCAGATGCTCGACCATTTCTGCCAGTATGTCGGCTCCTCCCCCTACCTCGCGCCGGCCGTGCTGTGCTCGATCGGCGACATGCAGGCGACCGAGGGCGTCTGGTACCCGAAGGGCGGGACGCGCGCCGTCGCGGTCGGCCTGGCCAAGCTGGCCGAGGATCTGGGCGCCGATCTGCGCCCGGGGGTGGAGGTCACTGGCTTCGACATCGAGAATGGCGCGGTCAAGGCGGTGAAGACCGCCTCGGGCGAG
The DNA here is from genome assembly GCA_049315625.1 of Paracraurococcus sp. Lineage (GTDB taxonomy): Bacteria > Pseudomonadota > Alphaproteobacteria > Acetobacterales > Acetobacteraceae > Paracraurococcus. The sequence continues at coordinate 20,187 of JBMOJU010000005.1, read as the reverse complement.
CGCATCGCCTGCGACGCCGTGATTTCGAACATGGATGCCATCCGCACCTACAAGGAACTGGTCGGCGGCGAGCCCGGCCGGAAATACGCCAACAAGGGCTTCGAGCCGGCCTGCTCCGGCGTCGTGCTCTACCTCGGCCTGAACAAGCGCTACGACCACCTGGCGCATCACTGCTTCGTCTTCTCCCGCGATGCGGAGGAGGAGTTCGACGCGATCTACAAGAAGGGCATCCCGGCGCCCGACCCCACCGCCTACCTCGCCGCGCCGTCGTGCTCGGACGACACGGTGGCGCCGGAGGGCGGCGAAGCGCTGTACGTGCTGGTCCACACCCCCTACCTGCGCCCCGGCCATGACTGGTCGAAGATGTTCGCGCCCTACCGGCAGGCGATCCTCGACAAGCTGAAGCGCACCGCGGGGATGGAGGATATCGAGGAGCGCATCGTCGTCGAGCACGCGCTGACCCCGGTCGACATCCACGAACGCTACAAGGTGCTGGACGGCGCCATCTATGGGCTGGCCAGCCACGGCCGCTGGACCGGCGCCTTCAAGCCGAGCAACCGGTCGAAGGTGGTGAAGGGCCTCTACCTCGCCGGCGGCGCGGCGCATCCCGGGCCGGGGATGCCGATGGTGATGATGTCCGGCTGGATCGCCGCCGATGCGCTGGACCAGGACCTGGGCGGGCGGGGGATGAGCCCGGCGGCGGCGGAGGCCGGCCAGCGCGACGCGCTGCGCGCCCGGATGGCGGCCGAGTAGGCTGCCATGGCCGCCGGAGGGGACTCGCCGATCGCGCTGTTCTCGCCGGCGCGGTTCGGCTTCTTTCACATCATGTTCGCCGGCTTCGCCCGTCGGCACCTGCGCGCCGTGCGGGTCGCCGCCTGGGGCTCACCGCCGCCGGACGAGGCCGCGCGGCCGCTGGTGGTCTATGCCAACCATCCATCGTGGTGGGATGGCGTCGCCTTCATGCTCTACTCCCGCGCGCTGTTTCCCGGCCGGCGCATGTTCATCCCGATGGAGGCCGCGGCGCTGACCCGCTACGGCTTCATGCGCCGCATCGGCGTCTTCGGCGTCGAACAGAACTCCCCGCGCGGCGCCGTTGCCTTCCTGCGCACCGCGAAGGAAGTGCTGGCCGAACCCGGCGCCATGCTGTGGATGAACGCCCCCGGCCGGTTCATGGATGTCCGCGAACGCCCGGTGCCGATGGCGACCGGCCTGGTGCGGCTGGCGGAATACGCGCCTGAGGCCCGCTTCCTGCCGATGGCGATCGAGTATCCCTTCTGGTCGGAACGCGCCGCGGAGATGCTGTGCGGGTTCGGCGCGGCCCTCGACGGCGCGACGCTGGCGGCGATGGACCGCGCCGCGCGCGGCGAGGCGCTGGCCCGCGCGCTGGAATCCACCATGGACCGGCTTGCCGTGGACGCCATGGCGCGCGACCCTGGCCGCTTCCGCCCGCTGCTCCGGGGACGCGAGGGCATGGGCGGGATCTACGAGCGTTGGCGAAGGCTGAAGGCCGTGGCACGCGGCAGGTCCTTCGACCCACGCCACGATCCGACTGTGGGGGACGCGTATGAACTCGGCGGCGCCAAGAACTCCCAGAAATAGATGGGGTTGGACGCATGCGTCCAACCGGGGGGACTACCTTCCCCCCGTCCTGCTGCCGTGATCGACTGGACCTGGCTGAGCCTGGGCCTGGCCGCCTTGCCGGCTGCCCTCGGCGTTTCCAACCTCCGCCGCCTCCCCAGCCTGCAGGCCGACACCGCGGAGGGCCTCGTCTCCGTCCTCATCCCCGCCCGCGACGAGGCGGCCAATATCGAGTCCTGCCTCGCCGCCGTCCTCGCCAGCCGCGGCGTGGCGGTCGAGGTGGTGGTGATGGATGACGGCTCCACCGACGACACCGCGGCGATCGTCGCCCGGCTGGCGGCCGCCGATCCGCGCGTGCGCCTGGCCGCGGCGCCACCCCTGCCGCTCGGCTGGACCGGCAAGGTACATGCCTGTGCCCGGCTGGCCGAGGCAGCGCGCGGCGACTGGCTGCTGTTCATCGACGCAGATGTGCGCCTCGCCCCCGGCGCGGCGGCGGCCATGGCGGCGCACGCGAAGGCGAAGTCGCTCGCCATGGTCAGCGGCGTGCCGCGGCAGCTGATCGGCTCCCTGGGGGAGGCGCTGACGGTGCCGGGGATCAACTTCCTCCTGCTCGGCTATCTGCCCGGCGGCGGGCGGGCGGAATCCCGCCGGCCGGACCTCGCCGCCGCCTGCGGCCAGCTCGTACTGTGCGAACGCCGCGCCTATGAGGCGATCGGCGGCCATGGCGCGGTGCGCCAGGTGCTGCATGAGGGCCTGGCGCTGGCCCGCCGCTTCCGCGCCGAGGGCCACCGGACCGAGGTGGTGGACGGCGCCCCGCTGGCGACCTGCCGGATGTATCGCGGCTTCGCCGAATGCTGGGGCGGCTTCCTGAAGAATGCGCGGGAAGGCATGGCGACGCCGCTCGGCCTGCCGGTCTGGACCGTGCTGCTGGCCGGCGCGCATCTCTGGCCCTGGGCGCTGCTGCCGGAAACCCAGGCCTTCCTCGGCATCGCGCTGATGCTGGCTCTGCGGGCGGCGGTGACCATCCGGGCGCGGGAGCCCTGGTGGACCATCCCACTGCACCCGGCGACCATGCTGGTGGCGCTGGCGATCCAGTGGTGGGCGCTGGCGCGCTGGGCCATGGGACGCCCGGCGGGCTGGAAAGGCCGGGCATATCCCGCCACAAAGGCGGCATGACCGCACCGGCGCCGATGACCGCAAGCCTCGCCGTGGCCGCGACGCCGACCCGCGACCACGACGAGGAGAATTTCCCCACCGCCTCCCTGCTGCTGGCAAAGCCGCTGCGGGCCAAGGTGATGGCGTTCTACCGCTTCGTCCGGGTGGCGGATGATATCGGCGACAGCCCCGACCTGCCGGCGGCGGAGAAGCTCCGCCGGCTGGATGCGATGGAACGCGCGCTGGACGATCCCGGCACCGCGGTGCCGGAGGCGGCCGGGATGCATCGCAGCGGCGTCGGGGTGGCGGAGGCGCGGCTGATGCTGTCCGCGTTCCGCCAGGATGCGGTGCAGACCCGCTACGCGGATTGGGCGGAGCTGGAGGAGTATTGCCGCCGCTCGGCCGACCCGGTCGGGCGGATGCTGCTGCGGCTGCATGGCGATGGCGACAACGCCGCCGCCAATGCCGCGGCGGATGGGCTCTGCACCGCCCTGCAGGTGCTGAACCACATCCAGGACCTGGTGCCGGACCGGGCATCGCTGGACCGCATCTACCTGCCGGAATCCTGGATGGCGATCGCCGGCGGTGAGGCGGCCTTCTTCGACCCGAAGAACACCACGCGGCGGCGGGAGGTGCTGGACGCCGCGCTCGACCGCGTCGAGGAGGAACTGGACCGCGCCAGCGCCCTGCCGCGGCTGCTGCGCTCGCGCCGGCTGGCGATCCAGAGCGCCATGACCATTGCCTGCGCGCGCCGCCTGCTGGCGCGGCTGCGCCAGGCCGACCCGGTGCTGGGGCGCGTGGCGCTGACCAAGCCGGATTTCGTCCGCGCCCTGGTCGGCGCCTTCGGCCTGGGGCCGCGCGACGCGCCGATCGTCGCCGCCCGCGTCTCCCGCGCCGGTTCCTCTTTCGCCCGCGGCATGGCGGCATTGAAGGGCGGCCGACGGCGGGCGCTCTGGGGAGTCTATGCCTTCTGCCGCTCGGTCGACGACATCGCCGACGGCGCCATGCCGGAGGCCGAGAAGCGCCGCTTCCTGGCCGATTGGCGGCGCAAGCTGGTGGCGCCCGACTGCGTGCTGAGCCGCGAACTGGCCTTCGCGCGGGATGCCTTCGGCGTGCCGATGGCGGAATGCGAGGCCATGGTCTCCGGCATGGAGACCGACAGCGCCGACCGCCTGCGGCTTGAGACCGAGGCCGACCTCGACTTGTACTGCCGCCAGGTCGCCGGCAGCGTCGGCGCGATGAGCGTGCGCATCTTCGGCGCGCCGGAGGCCGAGGGCTTCGGCCTGGCGCTGGGCCACACCTTTCAGCTGACCAACATCCTGCGGGACGTGGACGAGGATGCGCTGCGCGAGCGGGTCTACATCCCGCGCGACCTGCTGGACGCCGCCGGTATCCCGGAAGGGCCGGCCAAGGACATCGTCGCGCATCCGGCCTTCGCGGCGATCTGCACGAAGCTCGGCGCGCGCGCGGTCGAGGGTTTCGTCACGGCGGAACGCGACATCCAGGCCTATGACCCGAAGGCGCTGCTGCCGGCTGCCGTCATGATGTGGGGCTACCGCCGGCTGCTGGACCGCCTGGTCGCCCGCGGCTGGGACGGCGCGCGCCCGCGCCCGAAGCTGACCACCGGCGAGAAGCTGCGCATGGCCTGGATGGCGCTGGGGTTCGGCCGCGCCGCATGACCACCCATGTCATCGGCGCCGGCATCGCGGGGCTGGCCGCGGCGCTGGCGCTGGCCGAGGCCGGCCGCCCCGTCGTGCTGCACGAGGCCGCGCCGAACGCCGGCGGCCGCTGCCGCGCCCTGCCGGACGGCACCGATAACGGCACCCACGCGCTGCTGGGCGCCAATACCGCCGCGCTCGGCCTGCTGCGGCGGATCGGCGCGCTGGAGGGCTGGGTGGAGCCGGAACCCGCCGGCCTGCCGGTGCTGGACCTGCGCGACCACCGCGCCTTCCGCGTCGCGCTGTCCCCCTTCGGCTGGCGCGACCCGGCGCTGCGCCCGGCCGGGCTTTCGGGCGGTGCGCTGCTGGCGCTTGCCCGGCTTGCCTTGCCGGGGCCGGATCGCGCCATCGGCGCCGCCATGGCCGCCCACCCCGAATTCCACCGCGGCTTCGTCGACCCGCTGGTCATCGCCGCGCTGAACACGCCGAGCGCCGAGGCCTCCGCCAACCGGCTCGGCGCCGTGCTGCGCCGCCTCGGCGGCCGCGGCGCGACCAGGCTGCTGGTGGCCCGCACCGGCCTCGGCCCCGACCTGGTGGAGCCCGCCCTGGCGGCCATCGCCCGCGCCGGCGGCAGCATCCGCTTCGGTGCCCGGCTGCGCCGGCTGGTGGTGCAGGGCGGCCGCGTCGCCGGCCTCGACTTCGGCGAGGATGCGGTGACCCTGGCAGCGGGCGACACGGCGGTGCTGGCAACCCCGCCCTGGGAAAGCCAGCGCCTGCTGCCGCATCTGGAGACCCCGGCCGCCTACGCGCCGATCGTGAACCTGCATTACGCTCACCCCGGCCCCGGGCCGGTGCGCTTCCTCGGCATGCTCGACGCGCTGTGCCAATGGGTGCTGGTGCGGCCGGCGGGCGTTTCCGTCACCGTCAGCGCCGGCGACGATGCGGCGCGGGAGGACCAGGCGACGCTCGGCCCGCGCGCCTGGGCGGAGCTGCGCCAGGCGGCGCTGGCCTTCGGCCTTGCGGGTGACTGGCCGGAGGCGCCGCCGCCCTGCCGCGTGGTGAAGGAACGCCGCGCCACGCCGCGCCACACGCCGGGGCCGCCGCTGCGGCCGCCGCGGCTGCCGCTGGCGAACCTTGCGCTCGCCGGCGACTGGACCGACCCGGTGCTACCCGCGACGATCGAGGCCTCGGTCCGCAGCGGGGAGGCGGCGGCGCGGGCGTTGTTGCGTTGAAATCAGCGCCCGCAACAACCCGGTTCGCGCAGGCCTTGACTTCCTGGGCGGCAACGGTCCCGTCCGGCGCATGAGGCCGATGGAATCTTGAGCTTCGCGTATCTGCGGGGTAAATCTGAAGCGTAATGAGTTTCCGGTCTCGGGCAGCCTGAACCAATCCACGGCATGGGGTTCCTGGGCGTGCTGCCCCTGAACGCTGGGCCACGTTCATGCGGTTGCCGCCATCATGGAGACATGAGTGAGATTTCCCGGCTGGTTCCGCTCCAAGGCTCCCACCGCATCCGCTGACAAGGCACAGGTTGCAGCTGCACCGTCAGCGATGCGCCTCCCGCTCGTGGTGGACGGTCTCGTAAACGTTTTTCCGGACGGAGTCGCAACCTTCGCCTGCGATTTGACGCAGGAGGAGTTGCGCCCGGGCTCCGTGCAATTCCTGTCCTGGCTTGCGGACGCAGATCGGGCAAAGTTCGGTAGCCTGCCAAGCGAGGCCTATACTGGCGTGTTGCTTCAGCGCGAGCCTGACCGACCGAATATGTTCATCGCCAATGTAGCCTTCTTCGAGTTCATGCAGTTCGCTATCGCCGGCGTAGGGCCTGATTTGCCCGACCTGCAAGCCGCCGCACGCCATGCGCAGCACACGGGTGGCCTCAACATGTACATTTACGATGCCCGCATCGACCCCTGGCTTCTCGACCATCCCGACGAGATGCCTGCCAATGAGGAAGCGATCGGGCTTTTCCTGGTAGGGGAGGGCACGGTCACCACGGCGGCCTATCTCAGAAACACCAAATACAACCGTTGGAGTTCCAGCGGCCCGACACGCATCCCGGTTCAGTTCTACGACGGCGTGTTGGAGCACCTGCGCAGTGGCGCCTCGTATCATCCGCCGGGGTCTGCCCAGCCCTGACCTGGCGCACGCGACCGGGGCGCCGAACCTGCACAGCCCGCTGAAGGGGGGGGCGGCCGGACCTACGCGGCGCGCTGCGGTCCCGGTTCGGCGTGCGACGCGGGCTTGTCGTCGCGCCGCCAAGCCATCGCACCCTTGACGTCCCAGGCTGGAAAGCGGCGGCGCCAGGGGGCAACTGTCGCACAGAGGATGCAGGAGCGACCGTGCCCGACACCGCCCACCCCGTCTCGACGACCGACGATCCCGCTGCTGCCCTCGCCGTCCTGCGCGCCGCCACTGCGCGCGACGGCGCCCTGCCGCTGGATCGCCGCCAGGCCCTGCTGCGCGCCCTCGCCGCCACGCTCCTCCGCCGCGCCGACGCCATCGCCGCCGCCATCGACGCCGATTACGGCGGCCGCAGCCCGGAGGAATCGCTGCTGGCCGAGGTGAAGCTGACCATCGACGCCGCCCGCCACAGCGCCGCCCACCTGCACCGCTGGGCCAAGCCCCGCCGCGCCGGCGTGCCCTTCCCCTTCCGCCCCGCCCGCGCCGCGCTGGAACCCGTGCCAAAGGGCGTCATCGGCATCATGGCGCCCTGGAACTATCCGCTCCAGCTCGCCCTGCTGCCGGCGATCGACGCCATCGCCGCCGGCAACCGCGTCGTCCTCAAGCCGGCCGAGGCGACGCCCCGCACCGCCGCCCTGCTGGACGCGCTGGTCGCCGAGGCCTGGGGGCCGGACATCGCCCGCGTCGTCCAGGGCGGCCCGGATGTCGCCGCCGCCTTCGCCGCGCAGCCCTGGGACCACCTGGTCTTCACCGGGGGCACCGAGACCGGCCGCCGCGTCATGCAGGCCGCCGCCGCCAACCTCGTCCCGCTGACGCTGGAGCTCGGCGGCAAATGCCCGGCCCTGGTGCTGCCGGGCGCCGACCTGGCCCGGGCGGCGCAGGCGATCCTCGCCGGCAAGGTGGTCAATGCCGGGCAGACCTGCATCGCCCCCGATACCGTGCTGCTGGTCGGCCACACGCCCGCCGCCTTCGAGGCCGCCTGCCGGGCCACCGGCCTTGGCCTGCCCGATACGGTGGTGGTGAACGACCGCCAGGCGGCGCGGCTGGACGCGCTGTGCGAGGGCGCCACGCTGACGCCGCTCGCGCCCGATGGCCCCGGACGGCAGCGCGCGCTGGCCCTGGCCGCGGCGCCGCCCGACCACCCGATCCACGCGACCGAGATCTTCGGCCCGGTGCTGCCGGTGGTCGCGCTGCCTGACCTCGCCGCCGCCATTGCCTGGGTCGCCGGGCGGCCGCGCCCGCTGGCCGTCTACCTGTTCGGCGCCACGACGCAGGAGGAAGCGGCGATCGCCGCCGGCACCCGCAGCGGCGCCCTCGTCGCCAATCGCTGCGTCGAATACGCCGCCTTCGCGGATCTCGCCTTCGGCGGCACCGGCGCCTCGGGCTTCGGCCGGCGGAACGGGGAGGCGGGGTTCCTGGAATTCAGCCTGCTGCGCGCCCGTGTGACGCATGGGCGCTGGAGCCTGGCGCGGCTGCTGGACCCGCCGCGCGGGACGCGTCAACGCGCTCTGGTACGACGGCTGCTTCGTTAACATATCGGCTTGGCCGGGTTCCGTTTCGCTCTATACTTGCGAATGCCCGGCCGTCCTTCGCGTCCCGCGACACAAGCTCCGCATGTCTGACGACGCCAGATCCATGCTGGCGCCTGCGCCGCGGCCGGTGCCGGGCACCGCCCATAACCTCGCGGGGCGGTTCTTCATTCTGCTGTATTGCCTGCTGCAGGTCCCGGCGCGGGCCATGCTCGCCTGGGTCCGCCGGCGACCGACGATGTTCAGGACCTTGTTCGGCTCCGACATCTACAATCGCTACACCACGGTCTATTCATGGTGTGCCGACCAGACCGCGCACATGATGGTCGGTGCCTTTGCCGGCTGTCTCGGCGGCGTCCTCGCCTTCCGCGCGCTACCGGCCGTGCTGCCGGAGCCGGCGGCGGAGGGCACGGGCGTGCAGAGCCTCGTCTGGTTCGCCATCGTCGGGGTGTTCTGGCTCGGCTATGTCTCGAAGGAGGTAGCCGACGCGATCGTCGCGGTGGAGCCGGAGGCCACGCCGGGCATCCACCGTGGCGCGCCCTTCTTCGGCGTCGACGCGTTGGAACTCGGCATGGACGCGGCCGATGATTCGCTCTTCGTCCTGTTCGGCGCCTGCTTTTCCTACTGGCCCGTGGCCGGAAACCTATGGGCGTGGTTTTTCTGCGTGCTGCTGCCGCTGATCGTCTGGCTGTCGTACCGCTGCTACAAGGCGCTGGGCCCCTTCGCGCGTTTCGACAAGAGCGGCGTGCCCGATTACACCCGCCTGCACAATTTCCGGCAGCACGTCACGTGGCTGCCCGACACCGTGCCGTCGCCGCCGGCCATGCCGGTGACGGAGGTGGTGCGTCGTTTCGTCGAAGGCGAGGCAGGCGCCCACTGCACGGTCGTCATCTCCGGCGAGCCGGGCACGGTCGGCCGTACCGCGCTGGCCAATGCCCTTGCCTGCGAGATGATGGTGAAGGGCCACAGCGTCCGCTACACCACCCGGCGCCTGCTGCGGGAAGACCGCTGGCAGGAGGATGACCGATGCCTGCTCGATCCGGGACAGGCGGACGTGATCGTGGTCGACGACGTCCTGCTCGACGCCCGGGAGGCGCTGCGGGACACGGTGGCGGCGGTTGCAGGCAAGCACCAGGGCGATCAATCCTGCCTGATGATCCTGGTCGCGGTCGGGCCGACATCGGAAGACGCGGCGGAGGTCATGGCGGCCAGCGGCCTGTGCACGGAGCTCTGCGGCCCGGTTCTCGATTTGCGCGTCCGGGCGCGGCCGCGGGCGTAGGCGCGCCGCCGGCCGCTACGCCGCGACGCAGCCCTGCGGCTTGACCTTCCGCACCGTGCTGGCCGGGTGCCTGAGCAGGCGTTCCGCCGGGCGTACCGGCCGGCGGACCAGCTCGCCGCCGCAATTCGGACAGGTGCCGCGCAGCACGCCGTCGGCGCAGCCGGCGCAGAAGGTGCACTCGTAGGAGCAGATGCGCGCCGCGAGGCTGGCGGGCGGCAGGTCGGTGCCGCAGCATTCGCAGCAGGGGCGGAGTTCGAGCATCGCGGCAACCTCCCGGAGTTGCCGCAGCCTCCCCGCCCGGCCGGCACGGGTCAAGCCGGGCGAATCCCCGGCCCACCCGCCCCGGCGAATCCCCCGACGACCCCGGCCGCCCTGCCCCGGAGCGCGCCAGCGGCACCATCGACCGCCCGATCGGCCCCGGTGACGCCCAGCCCGGTGACAGCGCCGGGCGCGCGGCCGAGTTCGGTGGGCGGATCGACGGCTGCCCCACATTGCGCGGCGGCACCGGCCTGGAAGGCCCGCTCTGCACCGACACGCCGGGCTGATCAGCCGCCGCGGTTGCGCTCCAGCAGCCGCACCAGCCCATGGATGCCGGTGAGCATCGGCGCCGGGACGTCGAGCCGCTGTGCCAGCTCCACCAGGCAGCCCAGCACCGGCCCGGTCTCCAGCTTCCGCCCGGCCTCCAGGTCCTGCAGCATCGAGGTGCGGAAGGCGCCGAGCCGGCGGGTGACCACGAGGCGGTCCGGAATGCTTTGCGGGATGGGCAGGCCGATGCGGTCGCCGATCGCCGCCATCTCCCGCATCATCCCCTCGATCAGCCCGGCGACGCCGGGGTCCTCCAGCATCGCCAGCATGTCCGCCCGCGACAGCGCGCTCAGCGGGTTCATGTTGGAATTGCCCCAGAGCTTGAGCCAGACCTCCATGCGGATGTCGGGCACCGCCTGGGCCGGGATGCCGCCATGCGCCAGCGCGGCGACCAGCCCGGCCAGCGCGGCGGAATGCCGGCCGGAGGGATCGCCGTAGAGCATCCGGTCCTGCTTCATCAGCCGGACCACGCCCGGCGCCTCCACCCGGCTGCCGACATGGGCGACGCCGCCCAGCACGCGCTGCACCGGGATGGCGCGGGCCAGGGCGCCGCCGGGGTCGACGGAGTCCACCACCATACCCTCGGCCGGGCCGCCGAAGCCCTGCAGGAACCACCAGGGCAGGCCGTTCTGCGCCGTGGCGACCAGGGTGGCCGGCGTGAGCAGCCGCTGGACCAGCGGCAGCGCGGCCGGCAGGTCGTGGCTTTTAAGCCCCAGCAGCAGGATGTCGGCGGGCGGCAGCGCCGCCGGGTCGTCGCTGGCGGTGACGGCGAAGGTCTCGCGCCGCTCGCCCTCCAGCAAGGTCAGCCCCTGCTCGCGCAGCGCGGCGAGGGTCGCGCCGCGGGCCAGCACCGCGACCGGCACCCCCGCCCGCGCCAGCCCCGCCGCCAGCCAGCCGCCGACCGCCCCGGCCCCGAGAACCGTCACCCGCATCGCCCATCCCCCCGCTTCGGCGGGACTATGGACCATCCGGGGTGGGCGTGTTGAGCAGGGCTTCGATGGTGGCGAGGAAGCGAGCGGCGTGGTCGATCGCCTCGGCCGCCTGCGCCGGGGTCACCGCGTTGTCGAAATCAGTCTCGTAATCGGCGCGCGTCTTGAAGGCGTAGGATCGGCTCAGGAAGACCAGGAGCTCGGCATCGGACATCGACCGGTCCCGCATCAGCCGATGGAATTCCGCGCGCGTGCCCCGATGGGTCTGGACAATCTTGCCGGTATCCTAGCGGATCATGGCGCGGGCCGCGTTGAAGGCGACGAGGTAGGCTACGCGTCCCGCGTCCTCGTTCAGGCCCGTGGAAAGCATGGTCCGGCCCCGGTCCAGCAGGTCGGCGGCCTTGGCGAGCAGCTTCCCTGCGTCAGGCGTCATAGCGCTATCCCGTCCCTGCGAATTTCAAGCGTCAGCGGGGAACGTTCGGCCAGCGCCGAAGCCTGTCGCGGGACGAATTCGATGAACGCCTCGAACTCGTCCATCAGCATGACCTGGAGTGGAGCCAACCGGCCGGTCTCCGCCCACCAATCCGGCATGTCGGTCAGGAACACCGCCACGTCGTAATCCGAGTCCGGCCTCGCCTCGCCGCGCGCCCGCGACCCGAACAGCACCGCGCGTTCCAGCCGCGGGCCATATTCGGCCTCCAGCGCCTGGCGCAACCGGCGGAGCACGGGATCGGCGGCGGGATCGACCATGCTCCCAGTCTACCACGCCGCGGCGCGGCGCCGTCTCAAAACCGCAGCACCGCCACCACGTCGCCCTCGGCAACCGCCTCGCCCTCGGCCACCCGGATCTCCAGCAGCGTGCCGGCGCGCGGCGCCACCACGGGGATTTCCATCTTCATCGATTCCAGCAGCAGCAGGCTGTCCTCCGCCGCCACCGCCTCGCCCGGCTGCACCAGGATCTTCCAGACCGAGCCGGCGATCTCCGCCTTCACCCGCAACTCCGCCATGTCCCCGCTTCCCCCTTCGACCTTGCCGCCATTGCAGGGGCGGCACGCCGCCGGGTCAAGCCGGGTTGCCGCCGCTGCGCTGCGGTGCTGCCATGGCCGCAAGCGAGAACCTGAGGAAACCCCGCCATGCCCGTGCTGCCCCTGACCAACCCGGTGAAGCAGAAGCTGGCCGCCGGCGGCACCGCCCTCGGCCTCGGCGTGCGGATGTCGCGCTCGGCCGAGATCGCCCGGATCGCCCGCGCCACGGGGCACGACTTCCTCTTCATCGATGTGCAGCATTCGCTGTTCAATCTGGAAACCATCGGCCACATCGCGCAGACCGCGGTCGCCATCGGGGTCGCGCCCTTCGCCCGGGTGCGTTCCGTGCGCGACCCGGACGTGCAGGCGCTGCTCGACAACGGCGTCACCGGCATCGTCTATCCGGACGTGAACACGGAGGCCGATGCCCGTGCCGCGGTCGCCGCGGTGCGCTTCGGCCCGCTCGGCCGCCGCAGCGTCACCGGCGGCTACCCCTATTTCGACTTCGCGTCCGTCCCGCCGTCCGAGGCGCTGCCGGCGGTGGATGCCATGACCTTCCTCGCCTGCATGATCGAGACCCGCGAAGGCGTCGAGAATGTCGAGGCGATCGCCGCCGTGCCCGGGATCGACGTGATCCACATCGGCATGAACGACCTGCTGACCAACATGGGCAAGCCGGGGCAATACGCCGATCCGGAATTGCAGGCGGCGATCGACCGGGTGCTGGCGGCCTGCCGGGCCAACAAGCTGACATTCGGCTGCGGCGGCCAGCGCGACCCCAAGGCCCAGGCGGCGATCATCAAGCGCGGCGCGCGCTTCCTGACGACGCAGACCGATATCGGCCTGCTGTCCTCCGGCGCCGGTGCCTGGACCCGCGGCATCCAGGCGGCGCTGGAGGGCGGCTGACGGCTACGGCTTCGCCGGCACCAGGAATTTCCCGAACATCCAGCCCTGCGGCTTGCTGTCGCCGACCTCCACCCAGTCGTCGGGGCTGCGGGAGAATTCCCGCAGCACCTCGCCCTGCGGCGCAGTACGGATGAGCGTCGCCTTGTTGTTCGGGCTGGTGCGTATGTTGGCGGCAACCCGCACCATGACCCGGCCAGGCCGCTCCGGCGCCGTGGCCGGCGGCGGGGCGGGCGCGGCCGTTGCAGCGACCGTGGCGGCCCGTGCCGGGGTCGGTGGATCGGGCGCGCGGGGCGGCGCTGCCACCACCCGGTCGCGCGGCGGCGGCGGGACGGCGATGTCCGGCGCCCGGGCGAGCGCCGGCACCGCGGGCGCCAGCACCGGCGGCGGCACCGGCGCGGGCGGCAGCGCCACGACATTGCCCGCGGCGACGGCCGGCGCGGCGGCGGTCGGCGTGGCGCCGCTGCGTTCCGCAACGGGCGTTTCCGCCTGGCGCGGCGCGACCCAGATCACCGCCCCGGCGGCGGCAACCGCGGTCAGCCCGGCCAGGCCGAGCGCGATCGGCAGGCCGGGCCAGCGTGCCCGCAGCCGGTCCGGCGTGGTCGGCGGCAGATCGGGTGGCAGCGACAGGCCGGCGCGCTGCGCAGCGACCTCCCGGCTCAGCATCGGCGGCCGGGCGGTGGCCTCCCGCAGCGGCGCGGATTCGGCGCCGTCGCGCAGCGCCCCGCGGGAGGCGAGCGCGCGTCGCACCACGCTGACCCAGCCATCGCCGCCGGGCAGGTTCAGCGGCGGCAGGGTGGCGAAGGCCGCCGGCAGCAGCGTGCCGAGCTGGCCCAGCTCCTCCGGCTCCAATTGCAGGTGAACCACCGGCAGGTTGCCGGGGAAGATGGCGGCGAAGCGGGCCGCCTCCAGCCGGGCGCGGAAGGCCGGCTCCGCCCCCTCCGCCAGGGCCGGCGCCAGGTCCAGCAGGGCGACGCCGACATCCGGGTGCAGCAGCACATGCGGCACCCGCAGCGCCTGGCCCTGGACCGGGCTCAGGTTGCACTGCTCCAGGCCGATCCAGCCCGGCGGGATGATCGCGGTCTGCGCCGCCGCGGTCTCGACCGCATCGCGGGCGAGGATGGGCCTGTCCAGTTGGTAAAGCCTCTCGCGCTGCTGCATCATGGATTGAATGGTCCCCCTCACGCACGCCCTCGACGCGCCCCCGCGCGGCGAAGCCCCCTGATCGTAGTATTGTATACTCTAACTTCAGGGCGCGCGCAGCATCTCCCTGCCATTCGGCCGGTTGCAATCGCGGTGACGGGGACTGGAAGGGGAGGGTGGCGCTACAGGCGCCAGCCGGCGTGGATGGCGACGATGCCGCCGGCCAGGCTCTGCCAGCGGACCCGTTCCAGGCCGGCGGTGCGCATCATCCCGGCCAGAGTCTCCTGGTCGGGGAACATGCGGATGCTCTCGGCGAGGTACTGGTAGCTCTCGGCATCCTGCGCGACGCGGCGACCGAGCTCGGGCAGCACGCGGAAGGACCAGGCATCGTAGATCGGGGCGAGGGCGGCGACCTCGACCCGGCTGAATTCCAGGCAGTGGAACCGCCCGCCCGGCCGCAGCACCCGGCGCACCTCGCGCAGCACCGCGGCCTTGTCGGTGCAATTGCGCAGGCCGAAGGCCATCGAGACCTTCTCGACGCTGCGGTCCGGCAGCGGCAGGTGCTCGGCATCGGCGCAGAGGAAGGTCAGGTTCGCGGCGAGGCCGCGGTCGAGCGCCCGGCCCTGCGCAACCTGCAGCATGGAGGGGTTGATGTCGGACAGGATCACCCGCCCGGCGCCTTTTTCGAGCGCGCGGAAGCCGATGTCGCCGGTGCCGCCCGCCAGATCGAGCAGCGCCTCCCGCGGCGACGCCGCAATGGCGGCGACGAAGGCATGTTTCCAGGCCCGGTGCATGCCGAGCGACATCAGGTCGTTCATCAGGTCGTAGCGCGGTGCCACGCTGTCGAAGACCTGGCGGACCATGCCGGCCTTCTCGCCCCGCGGCACGTCGCGGTAGCCGAAGTCGATGGTATCGCCGCTCGGGGGGGTGTTGCGTTCGGTCATGCCCGGCCACCATAGCGCCGCTGTTGGGACGGGGACATATGCCGGAACTGCCGGAAGTCGAGACGGTGATGCGCGGCCTGCGCAAGGTCCTGGAAGGCCGGCTGATCCGCGCCGCCAGCATCGCGCGCCCCGACCTGCGCTGGCCCTTCCCGGATGGGCTGGCGACGCGGCTGGCGGGCAGCCGGGTGGAAGGGTTTCGCCGGCGCGGGAAATACATGCTGATGCGGCTTTCGGGCGGCGACAGCGTGCTGATCCATCTCGGCATGTCCGGCCGCATGGTGGCCCGCCCGGTGGCCGACCTGCCCAACGCGCCGATCGCGCATGAGCACCTGGCGCTGGAGACGGAGGAGGGGATCCGCGTCGGCTTCGTCGACCCCCGCCGCTTCGGCAGCGTCGACCTGGTGCCGACTGTGGCCGAAGACACGCACCGCCTGCTGGCCGGCATCGGGCCGGAGCCGCTGGAGGCGGATTTCACCCCCGCGGTGCTGACCGAGGCGCTGGCGGCGAAGCACACGCCGATCAAGGCGGCGCTGCTCGATCAGAAGGTCGTCGCGGGCCTCGGCAACATCTACGTCTCGGAGGCGCTGTACCGCGCCGGCATCTCGCCGAAGCGGCTCGCCGCCAGCGTCGCCGGCGCGCGCACGCTGCGGCTGGTGCCGGCGATCAAGGCGGTGCTGGAGGAGAGCATCGCGGCCGGCGGATCGTCGCTGCGCGACTACGTGCAGGCGGATGGCGGCATCGGCTTCTTCCAGGAACGCTTCAAGGTCTATGACCGCGCGGGCCTGCCCTGCGACGACTGCCCTGGCCCGCCCAGCTGCGCCGGCATCCGCCGCTTCGTGCAATCCGGCCGCGCCACCTTCCATTGCCCGCGGAAGCAGCGGTGATAGGGTGCGCGCCAAGGATACGGAGGCAGCCATGGCCGGTTACGAGATGATCCTGACGGAGGTCGAGGGGCGCGTGGCGCTGATCCGCCTCAACCGGCCGAAGGCGTTGAACGCGCTTTGCGACCAGCTGATGGACGAGCTCGGCCAGGCGCTGCGCGGCTATGATGCGGACCCGGCGATCGCGGCGATCGTCATCACCGGCTCGGAGAAGGCCTTTGCCGCCGGCGCCGACATCAAGGAGATGCAGGGGCGGAGCTACCCGGGCGTCTACCTCGACGATTTCATCGGCAAGCGGTGGGAGACGGCGGCGCAGCTGCAGAAGCCGGTGATCGCCGCGGTGGCGGGCTTCGCGCTGGGCGGTGGCTGCGAGCTGGCGATGATGTGCGACATCATCCTGGCCGGCGACAATGCGAAATTCGGCCAGCCGGAGATCAATCTCGGCGTCATACCCGGGGCCGGCGGCACGCAGCGGCTGACGCGCGCCATCGGCAAGGCGAAGGCGATGGAGATGATCCTGACCGGCCGCATGATGGATGCGCAGGAGGCGGAGCGCGCCAACCTCGTCGCGCGCGTCGTTCCCGCGGCGGAGGTGGTGGCGGAGGCGATGAAGCTTGCCACACGAATTGGTGAACTCTCCGCGCCCTCGGTTGCGATTGCGAAGGAAGCGGTGAACCGCGCCTATGAGACAACGCTCGCAGAGGGCGTGAAATTCGAGCGTCGTATCTTCCAGTCGCTGTTCGCGACGGCCGACCAGAAGGAAGGCATGGCGGCGTTCGCCGAGAAGCGGAAGGCGCGGTTCGAGAATCGCTGAGTCGCCGGCGGCCCCCGTTCCCTTGACGGCGTGAGCGGCCGGCCTGTAGAACGCCCCTCCCTGCGTACCGGCGGTGCGCCCCCCATCACTCCGTTTTGAGTCGAAAAAACACCCATGGCGAACACGGCCTCTGCCCGCAAGCGCATCCGTCAGACCGAGAAGCGCACCATCCGCAATCGTGCGCGGAAGTCGCGGGTGCGCGGTTTCCTCCGCAAGGTCGAGCAGGCGATCGCCGGCGGCGACAAGTCGCAGGCGCAGGAGGCGTTCAAGGCGGCGCAGCCGGAGATGCAGCGGGCGGCCACCAAGGGCGTGTTCCACGCCAACACCGTGGCCCGGAAGCTGTCCCGGCTTTCCGCACGTATCAAGTCGCTGGAAGCGTCTGCCCAGGCCTGATACTTAGGTCTTTCCAGACACAACCAAGTTTGAGTTGAGATAAGCAAGAACAGGCGTGGCCTGTTCTTGTTGGCTTTTGCCCGGTTGCCGTATTCCTCAGATTTTCTTAGTGTCGCGATGAGGAATATATTCGTGCGGTATTTTGAGGCAACTCAATTCCGATAAGTTACTATTTGCGCCGACTTGAGAGCCAGGGTAGCATCCCTTTCGTCAGGTCGGCGGGTACGTCACCCCCAAGCAGCACGCATCCGACTGTCCTGGCACCCTGCCGCGGAACCGCATTCCGGGCAGGCCGGTTCGGCGTTGTCCGTACGCCGGCAGGCGTTGGGAGCAGAAGGAGGCCGGCGGATTGCCCCCCGAAACGTCCGGACACATGGTCGCCTGCTGGGCCCGCATCCGCGGCCGCCTGCGTGATGAGGTCGGCGAGGTCGAATACCGCACCTGGCTGCGGCAGATGACCCTGCACGGGATCGACGGCGAGGAGGCCGTGATCCTGCTGCCGACGCGCTTCCTGCGCGACTGGGTCAACAGCCATTACGGCGACCGGCTGCGCGCCCTGTGGCAGGCCGAGGATGGTGCGGTGCGCCGGGTGGAGATCCGCGTGGCGCAGGCCGCCGTGGCCAATGCGTCGGCCGAGCCGGCCTTTGCCGAAGGCGGCCTGGCGCGCGCCGAGCCCGCCGGCCTCGCCGACAGCCCGGCGCAGGCGCCGCGCGCGCCCGAATTCCGCACGCCGGAGCCCCGCTCCGACTGGGTCGTGCCGCTCGAGGCGCGCTTCACCTTCGACACCTTCGTCGTCGGCAAGCCGAATGAATTCGCCCATGCCTGCGCCCGTCGGGTGGCGGAACGGCCGAATTCGCCGGGCTTCAATCCGCTCTTCCTCTATGGCGGCGTCGGCCTCGGCAAGACCCACCTGATGCACGCCATCGCCTGGGCCATCCGCGAAGGGGATACCCACCGCACCGTCGCCTACATGAGCGCCGAGAAGTTCATGTACCGCTTCATCGCCGCCCTGCGCAGCCAGTCGACGATGGAATTCAAGGAGACGCTGCGCGCCGTCGACGTGCTGATGATCGACGACCTGCAATTCCTGATCGGCAAGGACAACACGCAGGAGGAGTTCTTTCACACCTTCAATGCGCTGGTCGACCAGGGCAAGCAGATCGTCGTCTCCTCCGACAAGCCGCCCTCCGATCTCGCGGGCATCGAGGACCGGCTGCGCACGCGGCTGGGTTGCGGCATGGTCGCCGACCTGCACGCGACGACCTACGAGCTGCGCCTGTCGATCCTGCAGGCCAAGGCCGCCGCGGCGCAGGTGCTGGTGCCGGCCAAGGTGATGGAGCTGCTGGCGACCAAGATCACCACCAACGTGCGGGAGCTGGAAGGCGCGCTGAACCGGCTGGTGGCGCATGCCAACCTGTTCGGCCGGCCGATCACCATCGACAGCGCGCATGAGGTGCTGCACGACGTCCTGCGGGCGCATGAGAAGCGGGTCTCGATCGAGGAGATCCAGCGCAAGGTGGCGGAGCACTACAACCTCCGCTTGACCGACATGGTCTCCGCCCGCCGGGCGCGGAACGTGGCGCGGCCGCGCCAGGTGGCGATGTACCTGGCCAAGCAGCTGACGCAGCGCAGCCTGCCGGAGATCGGCCGCCGCTTCGGCAACCGCGACCACACCACGGTCATGCATGCCGTCTCCCGCGTCGCCGAGCTGATGTCCGCCGATGCCGGCTTCGCCGAGGATGTGGCGCTGCTGCGGAAGATGCTGGAGACGTAGCATTGCCCTCAGGCGCCGGGCGGCCGCATCCGCGGCCTGGGCTCGCCGCACCGGCGGCGGGCCGCAGAAGCGGCCTCGGCCCGCGTCGCGGGCCGTAGAGCCTTCCCGCTCACACGCTGCGCCCGGGCTGTCGGATTGTGGCCGCGCGCGCGTAACGCCGCCCTTGGTCTCAGGCGGCGGAAACCCTACCTTATCGGCTCGAATCGGGGCTGATAGACTGCCCGACCCGCCCGGCGACGCGGTGGGGAACGGCAGCGCTGGACGGATCGTCGGGGGAGCCTGGGTGGTATGAAGTTCACGGTGGAACGGGCGATCCTGCTCAAGGCCCTGGCGCATGTGCAGAGCGTGGTGGAGCGCCGCAACACCATCCCCATCCTGGCCAATGTGCTGATCGCCGTGCAGGACGGTGCGCTGAAGCTGACCGCGACCGACATGGAGATCGCGGTGGTCGAGGACGTGCCCGGCGTCCAGGTCACCCGCCCGGGCCGCACCACGGCGCCGGCCGCGACGCTGTACGAGATCGTCCGCAAGCTGCCCGAGGGCGCCAAGGTCGAGCTCGACCATGCCGGCGGCGATGCGGCGTTGAAGCTGCGCGCGGGGCGGTTCAACACCGATCTCTCGGTGCTGCCGGTGGAGGATTTCCCCTCCATGACCGAGGGCAAGCTGCCGCACGGCTTCGCCCTGCCCGCAGCGCAGCTGCGGGAGCTGGTCGACCGCACCCGCTTCGCCATCAGCACGGAAGAGACGCGCTACTACCTGAACGGCATCTACCTGCACGCCACCGAAAGCGACGGCACCAGGGTGCTGCGCGCGGTAGCGACGGATGGTCACCGCCTGGCGCGTGTCGAGGAGCCGCTGCCGGAAGGCGCCGCCGGCATGCCCGGCGTCATCATCCCGCGCAAGACGATCAACGAGCTGCGCAAGCTGGCCGAGGAGACGCAGGACGAGATCGCCATCCGCCTGTCGGACACCAAGATCCGCTTCGACATCGGCGCGGTGCAGCTGACCAGCAAGCTGATCGACGGCACCTTCCCGGAATACGACCGCGTCATCCCGCGCGGCAACGACAAGATCCTGCGCGTGTCGAAGAAGGAATTCGCCGAGGCCGTGGGCCGTGTCGCCGCCATCAGCAGCGAGCGGTCGCGCCCGGTGAAGCTGTCGCTCGACCGCAACCACCTGCTGCTGTCGGCATCGAGCGCGGAGCAGGGCCAGGCGCAGGAGGAGCTGGACGCCGATGTGGTGAGCTACGAGAACTCGCCGCTCGAGATCGGCTTCCAGGCCCGCTACCTGAACGACATCACCGATCAGATCGGCGACAAGGTGGAATTCCGCTTCGCCGACGGCAGCGCCCCGACCGTGGTGACGGACGCCGCCAAGCCGGAAGCGCTGTACGTGCTGATGCCGATGCGGGTCTAG
>JBMOJU010000167.1:0-10886 GCA_049315625.1 Paracraurococcus sp. | reverse complement strand
GCCGCGGCTCTCCTCGTCCGTCCAGCCGTCGAAGCGAAGCGTGAAGCCTGGGTTGACGTACAACGCGCGCCGGCCGCTGCCGGGGTGGCGGATCACCACCGGGTGGATGGCGTCCTGCACCGCCTCCTCGGCATTGCGGTAGCGGCCATCCGCATGCGCCTCGGTCGGCACCTTGGGGGCGAAGACATGGCGGCTGGAATGCACCGCCCGCAGCCCCTCCAGCGTCGCCTTCAGCCCGTCCGACAGCGCGTCATAGGCCGCGTACATGCTGGCGAAGAGCGTGTCGCCGCCACGCGGCGGCAGCTCCCGCGCCAGCAGCACCGAGCCCAGCGCCGGCACCTGGTCGTAGCTGTGGTCGGTGTGCCAGCCGCCGCCGATGTTCTTGGTCTGGTTCGGCTCCTTCCGCACCTCGGCGATCGAAGGGTAGCCCTCGGCGGCGCGGAAGAAGCGGTTGATGTTGATCGGCGCGAAGCGCTCGGCGAAGGCGAGGTGCTGCTCCGGCGTAAGCGACTGGCCGTGGAAGAAGACCACGCCGCGGTCGAACAGCGTCTCGCGGATCAGCCCGACCTCCGCCTCGCCGAGCGGGGCCGACAGGTCGATCCCGCTGATCTCGGCGCCGACGGCGCTGCCGGCCGGCTCGACCTGGATGGAGTTGCGCAGCATGGACGTTCCCTTCGATCTCTTGGGGGGCAGGGTGCCGGCGGCGGGCATCGCGCCGCAAGGGGTTCGCTTCAGTCCGGCCGGATATCGGCGCGGCGGACCACCTCGGCCCAGCGCTCGATCTCGGCGGCGATGAACGCGGCGGCCTCCGCCGGCGTGCCGCCGATCACCCGGGCGCCCTGGGCGGTGAAGCGCGCGGCGGTCTCCGGCTGCGCCATCGCCTCGCGCAGCGCGGCGGACAGCACCGCCAGGCGCTCCGCGGGCACGCGGGCGGGCGCCATGACGGCATACCAATTCTCCACCTCGACCCCGGCCACGCCGGATTCCGCCAGGGTCGGCACCGCCGGCAGCGCGGGGGAGCGTTCCGCGGCGGCCAATGCCATGGGCCGCAGCGCCCCGTCCCGCACCTGCGGCAGCAGCACCGAGAGGTCGAGGAAGGCCATGTCCACCTCGTTGCCCAGCAGCGCGGTGATCGCCGGCGCCGCGCCGCGATAGGCGACATGGACGATGTCCAGCCCGGCACGCAGCTTGAGCAGCTCGGCCGCCAAATGCGGGCTGCCGCCGGGGCCGGTGCTGGCGAAGGTCAGCCCGCCCGGCTTCTGCCGCACCAGCGCCAGCAGCCCGGCGATGTCCCGCACCGGCAGGCCGGGCCGCACCACCAGCAGGGAGGGCACGCCGGCGACCATCCCGACCGGCACCAGGTCCCGCCGCGGGTCGTAGGACAGGTTGGGGATCAGGCTGACATTCACCGCCACCGCGCCGGTCGAGCCCAGCGCCAGGGTGAAGCCGTCCGGCGCCGCCTTGGCCAGCGCATCGATGCCGACCGAGCCGCCGGCACCCGACCGGTTGTCGATGACCACCGGCTGGCCGAGCAGCGGCGCCAGCGCCTGCGCCACGATCCGCGCCGCGGCATCCACCGGCCCGCCCGGCGGGAAGGGCACGATCAGCTTGATCGGCCGATCGGGGAAGCCCTGCGCCCGCGCCGCCAGCGGCGCCAGCCCGAGCGCGATCGCGCCGCGCCGCCCGATCCGATGTGCCATGTCCTGGTCTCCTCGCGGCGGAGTAGAGACGCGGGCCGTCCCCGGCGCAACCGCAGGGCCGCTATTGGCAGGCGTGAAACCCGCCGCCCGGCAGCGGCGCCAGTTCGAGGATACCGAGCAGCGCGAACCCCGCCCCGCCGGGCCGGATCACCAGCGCCGCGCCTTCCGGGAAGGCCCGGCCGCCGAGCGCCTCGCCGACCACCAGGATCGCCGGCGTGCGGTGCCCGACCAGCACACGGTTGGCCCCCGGCGGCACCGGCGCGGCGAACAGCCGGCGATGTTCCGCCAGCGCCCAGTCCAGCCTTCCCCCGGCATAATCATCCGCCAGCAGGCTGTCGGTGACCTCGACACGCGCCGTGCCGAAGGCCAGCTCCGCGGTGTCGCGGGCGCGGAAGACCGGGCCGGCGAGGACCGGTTCGGCGACCGGGATGCCCAGCCCGGCCAGGCGTGCGCCGAGCCGTACCGCCTGGGCGCGGCCCTCCGGCGCCAGGTTGCGCTGGCCGTCGCGGTCGCCGATGCGGAAGCTGCGGTCGCAGGGCTCGCCGCGGGTATCGGCGTGGCGGAAGAACAGCACCAACCCGCCGGCGCGCAGCAGGGCGACCAGCGCCTGGCCGTCCGGCACGTCCGGCGTCACCGGGCGCAGCCTTTCCTGTGCCGCGGCAGGGCCGGGCAGCAGCAAGGCGGGCAGGAGGCGACGCGGGATCGGCACGGCCGCAGCTTGCCGCGGAGCGGGCGTCGCGCCAATCAGGCAGCAAGAACCGAGAGGACCGTCAGGATGGACGCATTGCTTGCGGGCGACACCGCGCTGGTCACCGGGGCCGCCAACGGGATCGGCCGCGCCACCGCCCAGGCCCTGGCGGCGGAGGGCGCGCGCGTCGTCCTCGCCGACCTCAATGCCGAGCAGGGCGAGGCGACCGCCGCGGCGCTGCGCGCCGCCGGCCACGACGCC
The DNA here is from genome assembly GCA_049315625.1 of Paracraurococcus sp. Lineage (GTDB taxonomy): Bacteria > Pseudomonadota > Alphaproteobacteria > Acetobacterales > Acetobacteraceae > Paracraurococcus. Next base: position 8,237 of record JBMOJU010000167.1, on the reverse strand, counting down.
CGGTTCATCCCCGCCGACCTCGGCGCGCCGGGCGGGGCGGAGGCGTTGTTCGCCGCGGCGCTCGGCGCGCTCGGCCGCATCAGCGTCCTGGTCCACGGCGCCAGCCCGCGCCGGCAGGAAACCGAGACGGCGCTCGACGTCACGCTCGAGGCCTGGCGGCGGATGGTCACGGTGAACCTCGAGGCCGGGTTCCTGCTGGGGCAGCTGGCCGGGCGGCATATGCGGGACACGGTGGCAGCCGGGCCGCGCGGGCGGATCGTCCTCGTCACCTCGCTGCACGCCGACAGCCCGCGCAACCTGCCGCACTACAGCGCCAGCAAGGCGGGGATGACCATGGTGATGAAGGAGCTGGCACGCGTGCTCGGCCCGCATGGCATCCGCGTGAATGCGGTGGCCCCCGGCGCCATCGCCGGCGGCGGCTTCCAGGCCAATCCGGAGCTCGCGGCCAAGATCGCGCTCGGCCGGCTGGGCGCGCCGGAGGATGTGGCCCGCGCCACGGTCGGGCTGCTGGCCGACCGGTTCGCGGCCTATGTGACCGGCACCACGGTGGTGGTCGATGGCGGCCTGGCGCTGCACAATTGGATCGCCCCGCCCGCCTGAGGACCACGCCGATGCACCGCCGCGCCCTGCCCGCCCTCCTCGCCCTGCTGGCGACGCACCCGGCCCGCGCGGCCGATATCCAGGTGCTCAGCGCCGGCGCGGTGGAGCCGGGGCTGGCGGCCGCCGTCGCCGGCTTCCGTGCCGCCGGCGGCGCGCCGGTGCGGATCACCTACGCCACCGCGCCGCGGCTGCGGGAGCGGATCACCGCCGGCGAGACGCCCGATGTCCTGATTGCGCCGATGGCATTGCTGGAGGAATTCGCCGCGCGCCTGGGCGGCCCGGTGGTGCCGCTCGGCAGGGTCGGGGTCGGCGTGGCGGTGCGGCAGGGTGCACCGGAGCCCGCGATCCGCGATGCGGAGACGCTGCGCGCGACGGTCGAGGCGGCCGATGCGGTGGTGTTCAACCGCGCGTCGACGGGGCTCTACATGGACCGGCTGTTCGAGCGGCTGGGGCTGACCGCCATAGTGACGCCGAAGGCGCGGCGCTACGCCACCGGCGCCGAGGTGATGGAACACCTGCTGCACGGTACGGGACGGGAGATCGGCTTCGGCGCGATCACCGAGATCAAGCTGGTCCCGGCGCTGCGCTTCCTCGGCCCGCTGCCGGCGGGGCTCCAGAACACCACGGCCTATGGCGCCGCGGCACTGCCCAGCGGGGCGGGCGAGCCGCTGCTGCGGTGGCTGGCGGGCCCGGAGGCCCGCCGCGCCCTCGACGATGCGGGGGTCGAGGGCTGATCGGCGCGGGAGAAGCTCCCCCGCGCCCTTCGCCTACAGCCCGGCCTGCGACACGAACTTCGTGTTCAGGTAGGCCTCGATCGCCTCCGACCCGCCTTCCGAGCCATAGCCGCTGTCCTTCATCCCGCCGAACGGCACCTCCGGCAGCGCCAGGCCGAGATGGTTGATCGTCATCATCCCGCTCTCGACCTTGGCCGCCAGTGCGTTGGCGGTCTTCGCGCTGCGGGTGAAGGCGTAGCTCGCCAGGCCGTAGGGCAGCCGGTTCGCCTCTTCCACCACCTCGTCGAAATCCTTGAAGGAGGCGATCATCGCCACCGGCGCAAAGGGCTCCTCGTTCATCATCCGGGCGTCCTTGGTGACGCCGGTCAGCACCGTCGGCTGGTAGAAATAGCCCTTGTTGCCGATCCGCTCGCCGCCGGTCCGCACCTCGGCGCCGCGCTGCCTTGCATCGGCCATCAGCCCATCGACCCAGGGGATGCGGCGGTCATGCACCAGCGGGCCCATCTGGGTGCCCTCGTCCATGCCGTTGCCGACGCGGATCGCCTTGGCCGCGGCGACGAACTTGTCGACGAAGGGCTCGTACATCGCCTCCTGCACCAGGAACCGGGTTGGGGAGACGCAGACCTGCCCGGCATTGCGGAACTTGGCCGCCGCCAGGGTCTTCGCCGCAAGGTCGAGGTCGGCATCGTCGAAGACGATCGCCGGCGCATGCCCGCCGAGTTCCATCGTGACGCGCTTCATGTGCCGGCCGGCCAGCGCGGCGAGCTGCTTGCCCACCGGGGTGGAGCCGGTGAAGGTCACCTTCCGGATCACCGGATGCGGGATCAGGTATTCGCTGATCTCGGCCGGGTCGCCATAGACCAGGTTCATCACGCCCGCCGGCAGGCCGGCATCGGCGAAGCAGCGGATCAGCTCGGCCGGGGAGGCGGGCGTGTCCTCCGGCGCCTTGACGATGATCGAGCAGCCGGTGGCGATCGCCGCCGAGAGCTTGCGCACCACCTGGTTGATCGGGAAATTCCACGGCGTGAAGGCGGCGACCGGGCCGACCGGCTCCTTGATCACCAGCTGGTAGATGCCCTCGGCGCGGGCCGGGATGACCCGGCCATAGGCGCGGCGGGCTTCCTCGGCGAACCAGTCGATGACGTCGGCGCCGGCCAGCACCTCCATCTTCGCCTCGGCCACCGGCTTGCCCTGCTCCTGCGTCATCAGCACGGCGATGTCGCCGGCGCGCGCGCGCAGCAGGTCGGCGGCCTTGCGCATCAGCTTCGAACGCTCGAAGGCGGAGACCTTCTTCCACAGCGCGAAGCCCTTGTCGGCGGCCTCCAGCGCCTCGTCCAGATCGTCCTTGCCGGCATGCGCAAAGCTGCCGATCACCTCCTCCGTCGCCGGGTTGAGGACGGGCGAGGTCCGACCCGACCGGGCGTTGCGCCATTCGCCGGCGATGTAGAGTTGGACGTTGGGATAGGCCATTGCGGGTCTCCTCCATCCTCGGCGACAGGCCGGGGTTCCCTTGGGCCGCGCACTCTGGCGGCGGCGCGTCCGGGCGGCAATGGGGCGGCTCCGTTATATCTTCATGGATACGACGCGCGCCACGCGGGTCAGACCAGGGCGCGCAGCCGCGCCGCGAGGTCATCGTGCTGCACCGCCAGCGCCGCCGCGTAGCGCAGCGCCATCACCCGCGACGCGCGCGCCAGCCCGGCCCGGAACGCCGCGCTGTCCCGCCATGCCCGCATCAGCGCAACCATCCCGGCGATGTCGGCGGCGCAATGGCCGGGATGCTCCGCCGGCAGGCCGGAAAAGGCGTGCTTCGTACCGAGCACGGGCAGGCCATGCGCCAGCGCCTCCACCGTCTTGATCTTCAGTCCGGTGCCCGGGACCATGGGGTTCAGCACGCATTCCACCGCCTGGTAGAACATCGCTGTGTCGGGCACGTCTGGCATGCGCAGCGGCGCCGAGGCGAAGGACAGGTCACGGCGCGACAGGAGCCGCCCGGCCACCAGCCAGGGCAGCCCAGCCTCCCCGGCCAGCGCCGCATCGAGCGCCCGGACGGAGGCGACGTTCCACGGATTGGCGCTGCCCAGGTAGCCGAACGGGGCGCGCGGCCGGGCCGGCGTCGCGGCCTCCAGGAAGGTCAGCGGCGGCATGTGCCCGACGGTCACGACGGGGGTCGCGCTACGCTGCCGCAACGTCTCCGCCTCCTCCGCCTGGATGCCGATGACCAGGTCGGCGCGGTCGAGACCCCGCCCCTCCTCCGCCACCGTGGTGAAGTACCAGGACGGGTCGATGCCCGCGGCAAGCGCGACCCGGTGCCGGTCGCCGAACAGGTCGTGCGTGTCGACGATGCGGAAGGTATCCGGCATCGCCTCCAGCACCCGCGACATCCAGACATAGTTCACCAGCACCGCGTCGTAGCGGCGGGCCTTGTGCAGGGCGGCGACCTGCGCGACGACAGAGGGGTCGCACCAGTCATCCAGCGCCCAGAGCCCCGGAAACCCCATCATCCCGGTCGGCACCGGCGGCATGACGTGCAGGGCGTGCCAGAATCCCGCCATCGCCTCGCGCTGCGCCGGGCTGCAGCCCTCGGTGGCGTAGTAAAAGAATTCGCAGACGACGCCGCGCGCCATCAATGCCGCGCCGAGCGCCTGGATGCGGGCCGAATTGCCCTGGTCGGCCGGGTGGGACGGCGCCGGCGAGACCACCAGCAGGCGGGGCACGCGGGTCACGCCGCGAATTCCAGCGCAACCAGGGCGAGGCCGGACGGCGCGCCCGCCGGCAGCGCCAGGCCGATGACGCTGGCGCGGTCGGGCCGCAGCCGCACCGCCGCTTCGAGCAGATGCGTGGCGCCATCCGGGCGGAGCTGCGTCGCCACCGTCTCGCCATCGATGAACAGCGCCGGCGGGTGTTGCATGTCCGCGCCGCGGAGACGCAGCCGCAGCCATTGCGGCCGCGCCGGCAGGGCGCCGAGCAGCAGCCGCACCCGCCTGGCTGCGCCAAGCGGCAACTCGTCCCCCGCGGACAAGACCGGCAGGTCATGCGGCAGCGCCGCGCCCCACAGCCGGAGCGGCGGCAATCGCCCCATCCCGGTCGCCAGCATGCCGAGGCTGGCGAGATTGGGTGTGACCAACCGGCCGCCGATCTGCCACTGCCCGGCCTCGCCCAATCCCGCCGCCAGGCGATGCGCCGCGACGTGAAGACGGGCGAAGACCGGTGCGACCGAGTGCTCCGGCAGCAGGAGGTCCCAGCGTTCGACCTGCGACACGCCGCCGCCGAGCAGCATGATCCGGCCGCGGACCGGGCCGGGGGGCGGTGGCAGCCCTTCCGTCCGGCCTTGTTGCAGGACCAGCGCACCGGCCTCCAGCAGCGGCGCCAGGCTGGCCGGTGGCGGTCCGTCCAGGACCAGCAGCGGCGGACCCTCCCCAGCCAGGGCGGCCGGCGCGCCGGCCAGCGCGGCGGCATCGGCGCCAGCATCGAGGCCGAACAACGGCAGGCCGGCCGGCCCCTGGCGGAACCGCCGGAGCAATGCCGCCTCGCCCTGCGGCAGGGCCGTCGCGTCCGCCACGCCGCAGCGCGCGCCAGGCCACCACGGGAAGATGCGGCCGGCCGGCAAGCCGAGGTCGAGGACCGTCTGGCCCGGCATGGCCTCCCGCAGCAGGCTGGCGATGATCGGCGCGGCGTTCATGCCGACCACCCCAGATCCAGGTCGAGCAGCAGGCCGGGCCGCGGCCGCTCCTGCACCCTGGCAGCGCGCAGCCGGGCGGAGACCGGCAGCAATGCGGTCAGGAGGCCGGGGCGTTCGATGGTGAGGTCGGCGAGCGCGGCGAGGTCGTCGCAGGCCAGCAGCAGGCGGCAGGGGCCGTGGCAGCCGGCCAGCGCCGCCGCGACATCCCGCGACCGCAGATGCGCCCCGGCGTCGAGGACCAGCAGCGGCGCGGTGCCGGCCGCGGGCGGGGTAGCAACCGGCCGGTCGAGCGAGGCCTCGATCACCTCGCGGTAGCGCGCCGCGACGCCCGGCAGGGCCATCTCCGCCTGTGCATGGCGGCGGCCGCGCCCGCCGATCGCCGCGGCGCGCGCTGGCAGCGCGGCCAGCGCCCGCAACGCCTCCGCCAGCAGCGGCACGCTGCCGGAAAGCGGGATCTGCAGCACCGCGTCACGCGGCAATTCGGCATAGGCGGCGGTGTCGGAGACGATGCAGCAGGTGCCGGCGGCAAAGGCACGGGCGAGTGAGCCGGAGCTCTCGCCGCTCGACGGGAAGCGCAGGTTCACCAGCACATCCGCCGCGGCGATGTGATCGTCGAGCCTTGCCGCATCGACATAGCCGGTGACGCGGGCCAGAGCGGCGAGGCCGGGTCGCTCGGCGATCGCGGCGCTCAGCGCGAATTCCTCCGGCCGTTCGGCGCCGGCATGGATCCAGCGCATCCGCGCGCCGCGGCCGAGGGCGATTTCGAACGCCGCGATCAGCCAATCGAACCGCTTGGCGGCGGTGGCGAAGCCCGCCGTGAGCACAATGAATTCGTCCATGCCCAGACCGAGCCGGGCGCGCGCCGCGGCGCGGGATGGCATCGTCGCCGGCGGCAGGAAGTGGGGAATCACCGCCACATGCGCCGTCGCATCCGGGCCGTGCATGAGCCGCAGCCGGTTCCGCGCGAACTGCGAATGCACGATCACCGCGCGCGACCGCGCCAACACCTCGCCGGCGAGATCGAACAGCACATGGTTGGCGCGGGTCTGGATCGCATGCTCGCGCAGGTGTCGGCCGTAGGTGTCGGCGAGGCCGGGCGGGGCGGCCGGCATGCCGGCGAGGATGCTGGCGGAGTCCTCACCGGCCGTCTCGTACAGGTGCAGCAATCCGGGATCGTGCAGCGTGGTCACGCCGGGATTGGTGCGCAGACCGCGCAAGACGAAGCCATGGCCCGGGTTGTTGCCGATCTGGTGCAGCGTGCGCCGGGTCGGGTCGCGCTGCACGAGCGCAGGATCGATCACCGGAATGCCCGCGGGCGCCTCGCCCAGCCAATCATCGCAGGCGACGCGGCACGCGTAATGCGCCGCGAGACCATCGAGCAGGCCGCTGGAATAATCGGCGATCCCGTTCCGCTCGGGCGGCAGGGGCGTCCAGACGGTCAGGCCATTGCGCGCGGGCATCATCGAAGAAAGATGAATCCAGGATGAGTCGTCAAACCGGCGGTTAGGGCGCGGCCGGTGATCTGTCCAGGAAACACATCACTTGTCGCGGCGCGGGGGGCGTGATAGCGCGCCCCCATGGATGGCATCCAGGCAGGCTTCTTCCCGTTCTCGGCTGTTGGCCTGAGCCAGGACGGGCTGAGTCTCCGCGCGATGCGCGGCTTCGAGAGTGCGGCACCCTTGGTGTTGCACTGCCGGGGTATCGAAGTCGGCCGTCTGCGCCTCTCTGGGCCGGTGCGCGAGGGCAGCCTCCTCGACGTGCCGATCCTGCGGATGCCGCGCGTGCCGTTGCCGGCCGAGTTGCGTTTGTCGACGACACCCGATGGGCCCGATCTGGCGGCGCCCTGGAGCATCGGCGCCGACGCGGCGGCGCTGTCGCTGCTCGGCGCACCCGACGTCCGCATCGATGACCTGCGGCTCGACCACGGGGTGCTGCGCGGCACTGGCCATGAAGCGCGCAACGGCCTGCTCGAGCCGGTGCTCTACGCACGGATCAACGGCGCCGGCGCGCGCATCGTCACGGTCGATCCGCCGATCGGCCGGCCGGAGGGCGGCTGCGCCTTCCGCTTCGCCCTGCCGATCCTGCCCGCCGACCTGACCGAGGCCGGGCTGTCGATCGCCCTGCTGATGGTCGGCCAGGATGCCCCGATCGGCCATTTCGCCTGGACCCGCGGCGGCGCCGGGGAGGCGGAACGGCGGGTGGCCGAGCTCGAAGGCCGGCTGCGGCAGATGGAGGAGGAAGCCGCTGCCGCCCAGCAGAACCTGCTGGCGACGTTGCGGACCCAGCTGACGCTGCAGCAGGAGCGGATCGACAGCTTCATCGCCGCCGCGGCCACCCTGCTGCTCGACCGCCTGGCCACGGTGCCCGGGCGAGAGACGGACGCGCTGCACACGTTGCTGGCAGATGCCGGCCCGGTTCGGGCCGGTGACCCGCTACTCGACCTGAAGGCGCGCCAGCTGGAGGTTCCGCCGGATGCCGGCCTGTTCGGCTCGGGCTGGCATCGGGACGAGGTCTATCCGAGCGGGGCCTTCCGCTGGATGGGTCCGCGCGGCCTGTTGCTCAACCCGGCGCCGGGCCGCAGCGTCGCCAGCGTGACGCTCGACATCTGCCACCTGTATCGGGCCAGCGCCCCGTCGGTGACCGCGCAATTCGACGACACGGAGGCCGCGGTGACGGTCAGCCCACAGGGTGGCGAGGCTTTCACCGTGCGGCTGGTGCATCCAAACGGGCCGCACCCGCTGCGGCTGCTGCGCCTGGCCAGCCGCACGGGCGGCAGCCCGGCCGAGGACGGCGCCAGCGGCGACCGCCGTTCGCTGTCCTTCGCGGTGTCCCGGGTGGTGTTCGACTACGCCGATTGAGGCGACCGCGTTGACCCGGCGGGGCGGTCGGCGGACCCTGCCCGCGGCCCGGACAATGGCAGGGGAAGCGGTATGGAACTGAACGGCATCGCGGCATTGGTCACCGGCGGTGGCTCCGGCCTCGGCGCGGCGACCGCCGAGGCGCTGGCGGCGGCCGGGGCGAAGGTCGTCGTGTTCGACCTGCGCGCGGAGGCGGCCGCGGCGGTGGCAGCGCGCATCGGCGGCGTGGCGGCCACTGGCGACGTCGCCGACCCGGCGGCGGTGACGGCGGCGCTCGATGCCGCGGCGCAGCTGGGGCCGATCCGGCTCGCGGTCTCCTGCGCCGGCATCGCCCCACCCGCCCGGGTGGTCGGCCGCGACGGGCCG
>JBMOJU010000166.1:0-10928 GCA_049315625.1 Paracraurococcus sp. | reverse complement strand
GCTGTGCGGCGAATTGGTGCTGGCCGATATCGGCCTGCCGGATGCGGTGCTGGACGCGATCGGGCCACGCGCCTGGCGCAACGCGCCGGGGCTGTGGCGGCCGCCGGAGATCGGTGCCGGGTCGTACAAATACAGCCGCGGCCACCTGACCATCGTCGCGGGCGGCGCGATGACCGGGGCGGCGCGGCTGGCGGCCGGCGCGGCGCACCGGGCGGGGGCGGGGCTGGTCACGCTGCTGGCGCCGGATGCCGCCGCCGCGGCGCTGTACCGGGCCGGCGACCCGGGCACGATCGTCTCCACGGCTGGTCTCGATGCGCTGCTGGCGGATGACCGCCGCCGGGCCTGGCTGATCGGCCCGGGCCTCGCCGCCGATGCCACCACGCGGGACGCGCTGCGCCGGCTGGTCGAGGCCGGGCGGCAGGTGGTGGCGGATGCCGGGGCGCTGACCGCCTGCGCCGGCGCGCCGGAGGAGTTGCGCGGCTGCGCCGTGCTGACGCCGCATGCCGGGGAGTTCGCGCGCGTCTTCGGCGCCGTCGGGCCGGACCGGCTGGCCGCTGCCCGCGCCGCCGCGGCGGCGACCGGCGCGGTGGTGCTGCTGAAGGGCGCCGACACGGTGATCGCCGCGTCGGATGGCCGCGCCGCGATCAACGCCAATGCGCCGCCGACCTTGGCAACGGGCGGCACCGGCGACGTGCTGGCCGGCACCATCGCGGCGCTGCTGGCGCAGGGCATGGCCCCCTTCGAGGCGGCCGGCTGCGGCGCCTGGCTGCAGGGCGAGGCGGCGCGGGCGTATGGGCCCGGGCTGGTGGCCGCGGATCTCATCACGCTGGTGCCAAGGGCGATGGAATTGGCTCGCCTCAACCCAGGCGTGGGTCGATAATCGCCCGCGGTTTCACCATGTTTCCGGTGCAGCCGGGGAGAAACCGAGGCATGTCCGATCTCGCGGTGGAATCCGGGCTGCTCGATCGGGCCCTGCGGCGGGTCACCACGCTCTGGCGCGACATGGCCGAGCGGGTGGTGGGCGGCGAGGCGGAGACGATCGCCGAGCAGATGCGGGCCTGCCTCGATGGCCGCGGCGGCGAGGTTTCGGCGCGCAACCGCGCGGCCCGGCTGGCGCAGGACTACCTGGCGCTGGATGCGGCGGGGCGGGCGGAATTCCTCCGCAGCCTGGCCGGCTTCGACTGCGACGAGGCGGCGATGCGGCAGGCCATCGAGCGGCTGGACCGGGCGGCGGGGCCGGCCGAGGCGGCGGCGGCCAAGGCGCGGCTGCGGCAGGCGCTGGAGCCGCCGCGGCTGCGGCTGCTGACGCAGTTCACCGCCATCCCGGACGGCATGAAATTCCTGGTCGACCTGCGCGCCGAGCTGCTGGCGGCGACGCGCGACGACGCGCTGCTGGCCGCGCTGGAGACCGACCTGAAGGGCCTGCTGGCGAGCTGGTTCGATGTCGGCTTCCTGGAGCTGCGGCGGATCGACTGGAACTCGCCCGCGGCGCTGCTGGAAAAGCTGGTGCGGTATGAGGCCGTGCACCGCATCCGCACCTGGCGCGACCTGAAGAACCGGCTGGACAGCGACCGCCGCTGCTACGCCTTCTTCCACCCGCGCATGCCGGAGGAGCCGCTGATCTTCGTCGAGGTGGCGCTGGTCAAGGGCATGGCGGACAGCGTGCAGCGCCTGCTGGATGAGAAGGCGCCGGTGCTGGACGCGGCGCAGGCCGACACCGCGATCTTCTATTCGATCAACAACTGCCAGCGCGGGCTGGATGGAATCTCCTTCGGCAATTTCCTGATCAAGCGGGTGGTGGCGCTGCTGCAGCTTGAGCTGCGCAACGTGAAATCCTTCGCCACGCTGTCGCCGATCCCCGGCTTCGGCCGCTGGCTGGCCGGGCAGATGGCGGCGGGCGACGCGACCCTGATCGAGGAGGAGCAGGCGGTGCCGATCCGCGCGGTGGCGCCGGCCAACCTGGCGTTGCCGGCGCCGGGCGGGCAGGGGGTGAGCGGCGTGCCGATCCTGCTGGAGACGCCGGTGCAGACCCTGGCGCGCGTGCTCGGGCGCCGCGGCTGGCAGCGGGAGGAGGCGCTGGCCAGGGCGCTGGAGCCGGTGCTGCTGCGTGCCTGCGCCCGCTACCTGGTGCAGGAGGCCGCCCCGGCCAATCCGCGCCGCGCACGCGACCCGGTGGCGCATTTCCATCTGTCCAACGGGGCGCGGGTGGAGCGGCTGAACTGGCGGGCCGATGTCAGCGAGAAGGGGCTGAAGGAAAGCTGCGGGCTGATGGTGAACTACCTGTACGACCCGGCGCGGATCGAGGAGCACCACGAGGCATATGTGGGGGAGGGCAAGCGGCCGGCGGCGGCGGCGATCCGCAAGCTGGCGCGGGTGGGTTAGTCGGCCGGCGCCGGGCCCCGCCCGCCCTCCGCCCCGAAGCCCCGCAGCAGCCGCCCGACGCCGGAATCGATCAGCCCCTCCGCCGGCAGCGGCAACTGCCCGGCCCGTTCCAGGCTGGCCAGGCCGTGGCTCAGCGCCCAGATCTGCAGCGCGATCTCCCCCGCCGCGCCGCCGCCCACGCCCAGCGCCGCCAGCGCGTCACCCAGGGGTGATTGGCCGGGCTGCGGCGCCTCCGGCGGGGCGCAGCCGGGCCGGTAGAGCGAGATATACAGCCCCGGCTCCTGCCGCGCGAAGGCCAGGTAGGCATGGCCGATCCGCAGGAAGGCCTCGCCCGGCCCCGGCTGGCCGCCGCCCCAGGCCGCCGCCAGGCGCTCGTTCAGCAGGGCCGCGCCGCGCTGCGACAGCGCCTCCAGCAGCGCCGCCTTGTCGGCGAAATGCTTGTAGGGGGCGGAGGCCGAGACGCCGCAGGCGCGGGCGGCGTCGAGCAGGGTGAAGCCCTCCGGCCCACGCTCCGCGACCAGCTTCGCGGCGGCCTCCAGCAGGGCTTCGTGCAGGTTGCCATGGTGGTAGGCGCGGCGGCCATTCTCGGGTAGTGCCATGAGCCGGAGATATCATGGCCGGGCGCGGCGCCCTATCCTGCCCGGCCTGTCGCACGGCCCGCGGGCCGCCCTTGCCGGGCGCCACGGGCGGGGAGGAGATCGGGAATGACCGTCCAGGGCCGCATCGCCGCCATGTCCGAGGACCCGGCGCGCCACCTGCGCCTGCTGCACGCCATGGAGCGCAAGCTGCTCTGGCTCTCGGCCTGGATGATCCACCACGCCAACCATGTCCGCCCCAACCGGGACGGGCTGAAGGTCGGCGGCCACCAGGCCTCCTGCGCCTCGGTCGTCTCGATCATGACGGCGCTGTATTTCGAGATCCTGCGGCCGCAGGACCGGCTGGCGGTGAAGCCGCATGCCGGGCCGGTCTTCCATGCGGTGAACTGGCTGTTCGGCCGGCAGGACCGCGCCAAGCTGGAGACGCTGCGGCAATTCGGCGGCATCCAGCCCTACCCCTCCCGGGTGAAGGACGGGGCGGAGGTGGATTTCTCCACCGGCTCGGTGGGCTTGGGCGTCGCGCTGACCAGCTTCGGCGCGCTGGTCCAGGATTACGTGCGGCTGCACGGGCTGGGCCGCGCCGACATCCCGGCCGGCCGGCACATCGCCATCGTCGGCGATGCCGAGCTGGATGAGGGCAACATCTACGAGGCCCTGCTGGAGGGCTGGAAGCACGATGTCCGCAACGTCTGGTGGATCATCGACTACAACCGCCAGAGCCTGGATTCCGTGGTGCAGGACCGGCTGTTCGGCCGGATCGAGGGCCTGTTCCGCGACATGGGCTGGAACGTCGTCACGCTGAAATACGGCCGCATGCTGGAAGCGGCCTTTGCGCGGGAGGGCGGCGAGTCGCTGCGCCGCTGGATCGACGATTGCCCGAACAGCCTCTATTCGGCGCTGACCTTCCAGGGCGGCGCCGCCTGGCGCAACGCGCTGCTGGCCGAACTGGGCCGGGAAGACGGGCTGCGCGCCATCATCGACCCGCTGTCGGATGACGAACTGGGCGCGCTGATGACCAACCTCGGCGGCCACGACGTGGCGACCCTGCTGGAGGCGTTCCGCGCGCAGGACGCCGCCGGCGACCAGCCGACCTGCTTCATCGCCTACACCATCAAGGGCATGGGCCTGCCCTTCGCCGGGCACAAGGACAACCATGCCGGGCTGATGACCAAGGAGCAGATGGAGGGCTTCAAGGCGGAGATGCGGATCCGCGACGGGCATGAATGGGACCGCTTCGAAGGGTTGGACCTGGCCGAGGCGGAGCTGCAGGGCTTCCTCGACAGCGTGCCCTTCGCCACGCCGATCGCGCCCGAGGGGCGGCGGCTGAAGGCGGATGCGGTGGCGGTGCCGGATGCCGGCTTCCCCCGGCCCAAGGTTCCGGCGGGGCGGAAATTCTCCACCCAGCAGGCCTTCGGCGAGGTGCTGGCCGAGCTCGGCCGCGGCCACGGGGAGGCGGCGGCGATCGCCAAGCGTATCGTCACCACCAGCCCCGATGTGACGGTGTCCACCAATCTCGGCCCCTGGGTGAACCGCCGCGGCGTGTTCGACCGGCACCTGAAGAACGACGTGTTCCGCGACGCCAAGCTGGCCAGCGCGCAGCGCTGGGGCATGTCGCCGGAAGGCCAGCACATCGAGCTGGGCATCGCCGAGCAGAACCTGTTCCTCCTGCTGTCGGCGCTCGGCCTGGCGCACGACCTGTACGGCGCGCGGCTGCTGCCGATCGGGACGGTGTACGACCCCTTCGTCAACCGCGGCCTCGATGCGCTGATCTATGCCTGCTACCAGGATGCGCGGTTCATGCTGGTGAGCACGCCGTCCGGCCTGACCCTGGCGCCGGAGGGCGGCCAGCACCAGTCGATCAACACGCCGCTGCTGGGCATGGCGCAGGATCGCCTCGCCAGCTTCGAGCCGGCCTATGCCGATGAGCTGGCGATCCTGATGCGCTGGGGCTTCGAGCACATGCAGAAGCCCGACGGCAGCGCCGTCTGGCTGCGGCTGTCGACCCGCGGGCTGGAGCAGCCGGCCCGTAGCCTGGACCCGGCGGCGGTGATCGCCGGCGGGCACTGGATGGTGCCGCCGGCGCCGGGGGCGCGGATCGCGATCGCCTACCAGGGGCCGGTGGCGCCCGAGGCATTGGCCGCCTTCGAGGAACTGCGCTCCGAGGAGCCGGGGGCAGGGCTGCTGGCCATCACCTCGCCGGACCGGCTGCATGCCGAATGGCTGGCGGCGCGGCGCAAGGCGCGGGCGGGGTTCGGCGGGCCGAGCCATGTGGAGACGCTGCTGGCGCCGCTGGCGCCGGACGCGGCGATCGTCAGCGTGATCGACGGCCACCCGGCGGCGCATGCGTGGCTGGGCGCGGTGCGCGGCCAGCGGGTGGTGCCGCTGGGCGTCGACCATTTCGGCCAGGCGGGGGATATCCCGGACCTGTACCGGGAATACGGGCTGGACGTGGATGCGATCCTGGACGCTTGCGCCCAGGCGCTGCTGGGGTAGGCGGCGTCAGGCGGGTAGAAGGGCGACGCCCTCCGCCGTGGCGGCGCGGCGCAGGGCGCGATCGGTCGACAGCAGGGTCGCGTCGAGGCGCAGGGCCAACTCGAGGTAGCACGCGTCGTAGAGCGTCAGGCCGTGCAGCCGTGCCAGGTCCATCGGCCGCCCCCAGCCGACTTCGTGCGCCTGCGGCTCGGTGACGAGCCCCAGCCCCCGGGCCGCCTGCATCACCTGCACCCGGAGCGCGGGCGTCAGGCGTTGGCGGCGTTCGGCGGTGAGCAGGGTATTGCCGATATCCAGCCACCAGATCGCGGGCACCACCAGCCCGGCGGCGGCGAGGGCGGTGAAATGCTCCCGCGGGATGGGCGCGGCTTCATCCGGCAGCAGGACGGCCAGCGCGAGGGAGGCGTCGAGGACAAAGCCGCCCACGCCTCAGCGCCGCCCCTCGTCGATCCAGTCGCGGATCTCCTGCTGCGAGATGCGGACGCCCGAGTCCCGCATCTGCTCGCGGAGCGCGAAGATCCTCGCCACCGCCTCGGCCGCACCCGGCTTCGTCGGCGCCGCCTCGGCTGGCACCAGCCGGGCGACCGGCTTGCCGTTGCGGGTGATGGTCAGGCTCTCGCCACGCTCGACCCGGTCGAGCAGGGCGGAAAGGTGGGTCTTTGCCTCGTAGGCGCCGATGCTGCCATCCATGTCGTTCAGACTAGTCGGCCGACCAGTCGGCGGCAAGCGCGTACCCCTCCTTTCAAAGCCCCACCGCCTGCGCTACACGCCCCCTCTTCGATACCGCGGGGCGTCCACGCGGGCGTGGTGGAATTGGCAGACACGCTGGATTTAGGTTCCAGTGGCGCAAGCCGTGGGGGTTCAAATCCCTCCGCCCGCACCAGGCCGCCCCCCGCCCAGGTCTGGATGGAAGTGACGACAATGCAGGTGACCGAGGTCGCGAACGACGGGCTGAAGCGGGCCTATACGGTGGTGGTGCCCGCGGGCGACATCGCCGCCGAGCGCGAGAAGCGCCTGGCCGAGCTGGGCCGCGACCTCCGCATCCCCGGCTTCCGCCCCGGCAAGGTGCCGGCCAAGGTCGTGGCCCAGCGCTACGGCCAGGCGGTGATGAGCGAGGTGCTGGAGCAGTCGGTCAACAAGGCGGCCGACCAGGTTGTCTCGGACCGCGGCCTGCGCCCGGCCATGCAGCCGAAGATCGAGCTGGTGAACTTCGCGCCCGAGGCCGACCTGGAGTTCAAGGTCGAGCTGGAGATCATGCCGGAGATCCCGATGCCCGACTTCGCCGGCATCGCGATCGAGCGCCTGAAGGCCGAGCCGGCTGATGAGCAGGTCGACAAGGCGCTGGAGACCATCGCCTCGCGCAACCGCAAGCTGGAGGACGTGACCGAGGTCAAGGCCGCCGAGAAGGGCGACATCCTGGTCTGCGACTTCATCGGGCGGCTGGACCCGGCCGAGGGCGAGTCGGGCGAGGGCGAGGCCTTCCCAGGCGGCACCGCGACCGACATGCCGATCGAGGTCGACGGCCCGGGCTTCATCCCTGGCTTCACCGAGCAGCTGGTCGGCATGCTGCCGGGCGACGAACGCCTGGTGAAGGTGACCTTCCCGGAGGGCTACGGCACCGCGGCGCTGGCCGGCAAGGCGGCGACCTTTTCGGTGACGGCGAAGGGCATGAAGCGCTCCGTCGTGCCGCCGGCCGATGAGGAGATGGCCAAGGCGATCGGCTTCGAGACGCTGGACGCGCTGAAGGAGGCCGTGCGCGGCAGCCTGCAGCAGGAATACGACAACCTGGCGCGGCTGCGGGTGAAGCGGGCGCTGCTGGACGGGCTGGCGGCGAAGGCCGAATTCCCGGTGCCGGACGGCATGGTGGAGGCCGAATTCGCCCAGATCTGGCAGCGGGTGGAGCAGGATCTGAAGGCCGGCAACCTCGACGAGGACGACAAGGGCAAGGACGAGGACACGCTGAAGACCGAATACCGCGGCATCTCCGAGCGGCGGATCCGGCTCGGCCTGCTGCTGTCGGAGATCGGCCGGACCAACAACATCAGCGTGACCGGTGACGAACTGGCAAGGGCGATGCGGCAGGAAGCCAGCCGGTACCCTGGGCAGGAACAGCAGGTGATGGAGTTCTTCCGCAAGAATCCGCAGGCGGCCGACAACCTCCGCAGCCCCATCTTCGAGGAGAAGGTGGTCGATTTCATGCTGGAGCTGGCGCAGGTGACCGACCGGCACGTCTCGCCGGAAGAGCTGACGGCGCAGGCAGCGGCCTGATCCGGATTTGCGACGAATTTTGATCGCGATTGAACACGGTTACGTGATTCTTCGGACACGAAAGCGCCTGGAACCGTCGCCAACCCCGCCAATCGGCGGGGACTTCCGGCGGCCCCGGGAGTGCCCCACATTGGTGGTGGCGGCCGGCGCTGCCGATCCGTCCCACCGGTCGGGTCCGGCGGGCCGAGAGAATGAGGGATTGCATCATGCGGGACCGTGATCCGGTCGAGGTCTACAACAACACCCTGGTCCCGATGGTCGTCGAGCAGACGGCGCGGGGCGAGCGGTCCTACGACATCTATTCGCGCCTGCTGAAGGAACGCATCATCTTCCTGACCGGGCCGATCTTCGACCAGGTTGCGTCGCTGGTCTGCGCCCAGCTGCTGTTCCTCGAGAGCGAGAACCCGAACAAGGATATCGCTTTCTACATCAACAGCCCGGGCGGCGTGGTGACGGCTGGCCTGGCGATGTACGACACCATGCAGTACATCCGCTCCCCGGTCAGCACGCTCTGCGTCGGCATGGCGGCCTCGGCCGGCAGCCTGCTGCTGACCGCCGGCACCAAGGGCAAGCGCTTCGCCCTGCCGAACAGCCAGGTGATGATCCACCAGCCGTCCGGCGGCGCCCAGGGCCAGGCCTCCGACATCGCCATCCAGGCGCGGGAGATCCTGAAGACCCGCGAGCGGCTGAACCAGATCTACGTCCACCACACCGGGCAGCCGTTGGCCGAGATCGAGGCCAAGATGGAGCGGGACACCTACATGACCGCACATGAGGCGCGCGATTTCGGGCTGGTGGACGAGGTGGTGACCAACCGCCCGGCCGCCCCCGGCACGGAAGCGGCGAAGTCCTGAGCGTCGGCGCCGCGGCCCACGCCCGACCGTGTCCCCGGCACCATCCTGACCGGATGTTGCCGTGCCGGCCGATCCCCGGCCGTGCCGGCGCGATCCGATATGCTTCCCCCCTGATGACAGGGGGGCTACAGTCCCACCTCAGGCCCCCCCTTGCTACCGGGGGCCGGGGCCCGGGCGGTCCGCGCCTTCCCGACCGAGAAGGCGCCGGCGGTCCTGGCCGGCCCATCCAGGCGGAGTGCCCATGAGCAAGTCCGGCGACTCGAAGAACACCCTTTACTGCTCGTTCTGCGGGAAGTCGCAGCACGAGGTCCGGAAGCTCATCGCCGGGCCCACCGTGTTCATCTGCGACGAATGCGTCGAGTTGTGCATGGATATCATCCGCGAGGAGCACAAGACGCATCTCGTGAAGTCGCGCGACGGGGTGCCGACGCCGAAGGAGATCTGCAAGGTCCTCGACGACTACGTCATCGGGCAGGACCATGCGAAGAAGGTCCTCTCGGTCGCGGTGCACAACCACTACAAGCGACTGGCGCACGGCGCGAAGAACAACGACGTCGAGATTGCCAAGTCGAACATCCTGCTGCTGGGCCCGACGGGTTCGGGCAAGACGCTGCTGGCGCAGACCCTGGCGCGCATCCTCGATGTCCCCTTCACCATGGCGGATGCGACGACGCTGACCGAGGCCGGCTACGTCGGCGAGGATGTCGAGAACATCATCCTCAAGCTGCTGCAGTCGGCCGACTACAACGTCGAGCGGGCCCAGCGCGGCATCGTCTACATCGACGAGGTCGACAAGATCAGCCGCAAGTCGGACAACCCGAGCATCACGCGCGACGTGTCGGGCGAAGGCGTGCAGCAGGCGCTGCTGAAGATCATGGAAGGCACCGTTGCCTCCGTGCCGCCGCAGGGCGGGCGCAAGCATCCGCAGCAGGAATTCCTGCAGGTCGATACCTCCAACATCCTGTTCATCTGCGGCGGCGCCTTCGCGGGCCTCGAACGCATCATCGGCGCCCGCGGCAAGGGCTCGGGCATCGGCTTCGGTGCCGAGGTGCGTTCGCCGGATGAGCGCCGCGCCGGCGCCGTGCTGCGCGAGGTGGAGCCGGAGGATCTGCTGAAATTCGGGCTGATCCCGGAATTCATCGGCCGTCTCCCCGTGGTGGCGACGCTGGAGGACCTCGACGAGAAGGCCCTGATCGAGATCCTGACCAAGCCGAAGAATGCGCTGGTGAAGCAGTACCAGCGGCTCTTCGAGATGGAGGGGACGAAGCTCACCTTCACCGAGGACGCGCTGCGCTCCGTCGCCACCCGTGCCATCCAGCGAAAGACCGGCGCGCGTGGCCTGCGCTCGATCATGGAACAGATCCTGCTGTCGACCATGTTCGACCTGCCGGGCCTCGACGACGTCGATGAGGTGGTGGTGAACCGCGAGGTGGCCGAGAGCCGGGCCAGCCCGCTGTTCATCTACGGCGAGCGGGCCGCGGAGCAGAGCTCCGCCTGAGCACCCCCGGCGCGGCCGTTGCGGGCCGCGCCCATTTCAAGGGGTTGTGAGGCCAATCGGCGGCCCCCATCTTTGTTTGCAATCCCGTGACGCCACGGGTCATGCCGCTTCCGGGTGCCCCAGGCGTCGACTGTCCTTTAGCGAGGTCCATCATGGCGGATATGCCCGAACTCACCCGGGGCGAATTGCTCCCGGTCCTGCCGCTCCGCGACATCGTCGTCTTCCCGCACATGATCGTGCCGCTGTTTGTCGGCCGCGAGAAATCCGTGCGCGCGCTGGAAGCGGTGATGCGCGACGACAAGCAGATCCTGCTGGTCGCACAGAAGAATGCGGCGCAGGACGATCCCGGCGCCGAGGATCTCTATGTCGTCGGCACCGTCTCCACCGTTCTGCAATTGCTGAAGCTGCCGGACGGCACCGTGAAAGTGCTGGTCGAGGGCGGTCGGCGCGCGCGGATCACCGGCTTCAAGGAAACCCAGTCGCATTTCGAGGCCTTCGCCGAGGCGCTCGAGGAGCCGGCCGGTACCGCGCCCGAGTCGGAGGCGCTGGCCCGCACCGTGGTCGGGCAGTTCGAGCAGTACATCAAGCTGAACAAGAAGATCGCGCCGGAGGTGCTGGTCTCGATCAACCAGATCGACGATCCGAACAAGCTGGCCGACACCGTCGCCGCGCATCTCTCGCTCAAGATCCCCGAGAAGCAGGAGCTGCTGGAGACCGCCGGCACCGCCGCGCGGCTCGAGCGCGTCTTCGCCCATATGGAGAGCGAGATCGGCGTCCTTCAGGTGGAAAAGCGCATCCGCAACCGCGTCAAGCGGCAGATGGAGAAGACGCAGCGCGAGT
>JBMOJU010000004.1:0-40107 GCA_049315625.1 Paracraurococcus sp. | reverse complement strand
CCAGTGGCGGGAAGGCTCCATCGCCTTCTGGGACAACCGCGCCACCTGGCACTACGCGGCGAATGACTACCAGGGCGAGCGGCGGCTGATGCATCGGATCACGCTGGAGGGCGTGCCGCTGGTGTGAGAAGAAGGCTGGGGGAGAAAGTATTCTCCCCCGTTGGACGTATACGTCCAACCCCTCATCTATTTCTGTGAGTCGGCACTCGTCGCGCGGCGAACGCCAGACTCACAAAAAGCAAAGGTGGGGATTGGGGAGGAAATGCTTTTTCCTCCCCAATCCTTTTTTCAGCTCCGCACCAGCGGGCAGCCGCCCTGGTCCATCGGCCGGAAGGCATCGGCGCCGCTGATCGCCTCGCCGACCTGCAGCAGGTCCCACTCGCCCTTGGACTCCTTCGGTGCCTTCACCCGCATCAGGTAGACGTCGCGTACCACGCGGCCATCCGCGCGCAGTACACCGCCCTTGGTCATGAAGTCGTTGATCGGCGTCTCGCGCATCTTCGCCATCACCGGCGCGGTCGCATCCGTCCCGGCCGCTTCCACCGCCTTGAGGTAGTGCATGATCGCGCCGTAGGAGCCGGCCTGGAACGCCGTCGGCGGGCGGCCATGCGCCTTGGCGAAGCGGGCGGAGAAGGCGCGGGTGGCCTCCGTCTGGTCCCAGTAGTAGCTCTCGGCATAGACCATGCCCTGGCCGGTCTCGAGCCCGATCGAGCGGATATTGGTCAGCGAGCAATTCAGCGCCGCCGGCACGATGCCGCGCTTGATCAGGCCGAACTCGCCCATCTGCTTGGCGATGTTGATCATGTCGGCACCGCCGGCGCAGATGCCGACTGCCTGCGCGCCGGAGGCCGCGGCGCGGATCAGGTAGGAGGAATAGTCGGTCTCGCCCAGCGGCGCGCGGACGCTGCCCGTCACCTCGCCGCCCAGGCCCTTCAGGATGGCGGTGGCATTGGCCTCCAGCGAATGGCCGAAGGCGTAGTCGGAGACGACGAAGAACCACTTGGTCTTGCCGCCGCGCACCAGCGCGGTGACCGGCCCCTTGGCGGCGGAGTAGTTGTCGTAGACCCAATGCGCGGTCCAGGGGCCGCAATCCTTGCCGGTCAGGTCGGTGGTGCCGGCCGACATCGGGATGACGATCTTCTGCTTCTCCTTCGACAGCGTCTGCACCGCCAGCGCCACCGCCGAGTTGCCGAGCCCGCTGATCATGTCGACCTTCTCCTGGTCGAACCACCGGCGGGCGACGCCCATGCCGATATCGGCGCGGTTCAGCAGGTCGCCGGGGACGATCTCGATCGGCGCGCCGAGCACCTTGTTGCCGAACTCCTCGGCCGCCAGCCGGGCGGCGACGACCTCGCCCATGCCCTGCTGGTCGGCGAAGACGCCGGTCATGTCGTTCAGCACGCCGATCCTGACCACGCCGTCGGAGATCGCGCCCTGGGCCCGGCCCGGCAGGATGTGGAAGAGCGGCAGCGCGGCGGCCGCGCCGAGGAGGTGTCTGCGGTGCATGGATGGTTCCCTCTTTCGGGCCCGTGGTGGCGGCCCGTTGCGGGGGAGGGTAGGCGGATCGTTCGAGGGTGGGCAATTGGGGCGCGGGATGCACCCCACCCCAACCCTCCCCCGCAGGACGGGGGAGGGAGTACGCCGCCCCGCGCGCCTATTCCGCCCGGACCCCCGCCCGGCGGATCACCTCGCCCCAGCGCGCCGTCTCCCGCACGATGAAGGCGGCGAATTCCGCCTGGTCCTGCGCGGCCGGGAACGCGCCCTGGTCGCGCAGCAGCCGCATCACCTCCGGGTCGGTCAGCGCCGCGATCGCCGCCCGGTGCAGCGCCGCCTGTGCCCCCGGCGGGGTCCGCGCCGGCGCCACCAGCCCGTGCCAATTGTCGGTCATCACCTGCGGCAGCCCGGCCTCCGCCATGGTCGGCACCTCCGGCAGCAGCGGGTCGCGCGTGCGGGTGCCGATCGCCAGGGCGCGGATGCCGCCCGAGCGCAGGTGCGGCAGCAGGATCGGCTGGTCGGCGAAGCCGATATCCACCTCCCCGGCGAGCAGCGCGAGGGCCAGCGGGGCGCCGCCACGATAGGGCACATGCGCGATGTCGATGCCCGCCGCCAGCTTGAGCAATTCGCCCGCCAGGTGCGGCATGCTGCCTGGCCCGGTCGAGCCGTAGTTCAGCTTTCCCGGCGCCGCCTTCGCCGCGGCGATCAGCTCCGCCATGCTGCGCCAGGGCCGCGCGCCGGCGACCACCAGCGGCTCCGGCACCGAGACCGCCAGGGTCAGCGGCGCGAAGTCGCGGGCGACGTCATAGGGCATGGTCTGCGGCAGGCCGGGCGAGATCGCCAACCCGCCGGCGCTGCCGAGGCCGATGGTGTGGCCATCCGGTGCCGCCTTCGCCACGGCGTCAAGGCCGGTGACGCCGCCAGCGCCGGGCCGCGACTCGACGATCACCGGCTGGCCGAGCACCGCCGACATCTTCGGCGCCAGCAGTCGGGCGACGATGTCGCTGGGCCCGCCGGTGGCGAAGGGGACGATCAGCCGGACGGGGCGGTTGGGGAAGCCGTCCTGCGCTGCGGCGGCCCAGGGGGCGGACAAGGCGGCGAGGCCGGGCAGCGCCAGCAGCATGCGGCGGTGGATGGTCATGTCTCCTCCGGTGCGGGCCTTTCGCGGCCCCTGCTTGGGTGGGAGTATCGCGGCAAGGGAAGGAACCCGTCCATGCGCATCACCGCCGTCACCGGCCATGTCCTCAGCAGCGCCTTCACCTATGGCAACCCGGCGGGGCCGGGCGGCAACCTGCATCTGCGCAACATGGACACGCTGCTGGTGCGGGTGGAGACCGATGCCGGCATCACCGGCTGGGGGGAGGGCTTCGGCTTCAACCTGGTCCGCACCACGCGGCAGGCGCTGGTCGAGCTGATCGCCCCGGTCTGCATTGGCGAGGAGTTGGGCGACACGCCCGGGCTGATGCGGAAGCTGGAACGGCGCTTCCACAATTTCGGCCGCAACGGCGCGGTGACCTTCGCGCTCTCGGGCCTCGATATCGCGCTGTGGGACATCGCCGCCAGGGCGGCCGGCAAGCCGCTGCATGCGCTGCTGGGCGGGGCGAAGCGGGACCGCGTGCCGGCCTATGCCAGCCTGCTGCGCTACGGCGACCCGGCGCTGGTGGCGCGCAACACGGCGGACGCCATCGCCCGCGGCTACCGCCGCATCAAGCTGCACGAGATCGACCTGGCCTGCATCCGCGCCGCGCGCGCGGCGGCGCCGCCCGAGGTGCCGCTGATGCTCGACATCAACTGCGCCTGGGACACGGTCGAACAGGGCATCGCCTTTTGCCACGCGGTGCACGGGATGAATGTGCGCTGGGTGGAGGAGCCGATCTGGCCGCCCGAGGATTTCGCCGGGATCGCCGATGTGCGCCGTGCGGCCGGCGTCGGCATCGCCGCCGGCGAATGCCTCGGCAGCCCGGAAAGCCTGGGCGGGATGCTGGCGGCCGGCGCGGTCGACGTCGTGCAGCCGAGTATCACCAAGATGGGCGGCGTCACCGGCATGCTGGCGGTGCGCGACCTGGCGGCGAAGCACGGTGCCGCGCTGGTGCCGCATTGCCCCTATTACGGGCCCGGCCTGCTGGCCTCGCTGCATGTGCTGGCCACCGTCGCGGTGGAGGAGCCGCTGGAATACTACTTCGCCGATCTCCAGGCGCCGCCCTATCCGGCGCTGATCCCGCGCGACGGCTTCGTCGCGGTGCCGCAGGCGCCGGGCCTGGGGCTGCAGATCGACCCGGCGCTGCTCGCCACCGCGGGATAGGCTTGGCCGCCTGCGCCGTATCGGGCCGACCCGCTCCATCCTGTCCCGCGGCGCAGATTCACGCCGTCGGACGATGCCGCCCGGCGGCGATCCGCTCTACACGCCTCCGCATGATCGCCTCCCTTTCGGCCCCGGCGCTCGCCGCCGGGCTGCTGGCCGGCTTCGTCGGCTTCGCCTCCTCCTTCGCCGTGGTGCTGCATGGGCTGACGGCCATGGGCGCCAGCCCGGCCCAGGCGGCCTCCGGCCTGATGGCGCTCTCCATCGCCATGGGGCTCTGCGGCATCGTGCTCAGCCTGTGGCGGCGGATGCCGATCAGCATCGCCTGGTCGACGCCGGGCGCGGCGCTGTTGGCGTCCTCGGCGCTGCCGGCGGGCGGCTTCTCCGTGGCAGTCGGCGCCTTCCTCGTCTCCGGCGCGCTGATCGTGCTGGCCGGGCTGTGGAAGCCGCTCGGCCGCGGCGTCGCCACCATCCCGGCGCCGCTGGCCAGCGCCATGCTGGCCGGCGTGCTGCTCGGCCTCTGCCTGGCGCCGGTGAAGGCGGTGGCGCAGGCGCCGGCGGCGGGGCTGGTCATCGTATTGGCCTGGGCGCTGGTCGGCCGGCTCAACCGGTTGATGGCGGTGCCGGCGGCGGTGCTGGCGGCGGTGGCGACCATCGCACTGACCGTGGATCTGCCATCCGGCCTGCTGGCCTCCGCCGGGCCGGCGCCGGTTCTGGTGCTGCCGGAATTCTCGCTCGCCGCGATCATCGGCATCGGTCTGCCGCTGTTCCTGGCGACCATGGCCGGGCAGAACATCCCCGGCATGGCGGTGCTGAACGGCAATGGCTACCGGCCGGCCGCCGGGCCGCTGTTCACCGTGACCGGCCTGTTCAGCATGGCCGCCGCGCCCTTCGGCGGCCATGCGGTCAACCTTGCCGCCATCACCGCTGCGCTCTGCG
The DNA here is from genome assembly GCA_049315625.1 of Paracraurococcus sp. Classification (GTDB taxonomy): domain Bacteria; phylum Pseudomonadota; class Alphaproteobacteria; order Acetobacterales; family Acetobacteraceae; genus Paracraurococcus. The sequence goes on along the minus strand of JBMOJU010000004.1, from coordinate 35,375 downwards.
CCGATCCGGATGCCGAGCCCGATCCGGCCCGCCGTTGGCAGGCCGCGGTCGTCGCCGGCGCGGTCTACGTGCTGTTCGGCCTGCTGGCCGGCACCGCCACCGCCTTCGTCGGCGCCGCGCCGCCGATCCTGATCCAGGCGGTCGCCGGCCTCGCCCTGCTGGGCGCCTTCGCCGGGGCGATGCAGGCGGCGCTGGCGGTGCCGGCGCTGCGCGAGGCGGCGGTGATCACCTTCCTCGTCACCGCCTCCGGCCTCACGGTGCTCGGCATCAGCGGCGCCTTCTGGGGGCTGCTGGCGGGCGGGGCGATGCTGGCGTTGCAACGCTGGCGGGGCTGAGCCAGCCTGCGGCCAACCAATCCGGGAGGATCACCATGAAGCGGGCGAAGCTCGACCGCCGCGCGCTGCTTGCCGCACCGTTCCTGCTGCCCGGCCTGGCACGGGCGCAATCCTACCCGGACCGGCCGATCCGCGTCATCGTCCCCTTCGCCCCGGGCGGCGCCACCGATCTCGCCGCCCGCATCCTCCAGCCGCACCTGCAGGAGGCTTTCGGCCAGCCGATCGTGATCGAGAACCGTACCGGCGCCGCCGGCAATGTCGGCATGGAGGTCGCTTCCCGCGCGGTCCCGGACGGATACACGCTGTTCCTCGGCAATGTCGGCACCCTGGCGGTCAACCCCGGCGTCTTCGCCCGCACCATGAAGCTGCGGCCAACCGAGGATTTCGCCGCCATCTCGCTGGTCTCCGACACGCCGGACGGGCTGGTGGCGCACCCCTCCGCGCCCTTCGGCACGGTGGCGGAGCTGGTGGCCTATGCCCGGGCCAATCCGGGGAAGGTGAATTACGGCTCGCCCGGCGCCGGCAGCCTGAACCGGCTGGAGATGGAGCTGTTGCGCGAGCTCGCCGGCGGGCTCGACATGGTGCATGTGCCGTATCCGGGCGGCGCCGGGCCGGCGGTGACGGCGGCGGTCGCCGGCGACGTGCATTGCCTGTTCGTCACCCTCTCCTCCGCCGTCGGCCAGGTGCAGGGCGGCCGGCTGAAGGCGTTGGCGGTCACCACCGCGACCCGTGCCGCCGTGCTGCCGGAGGTGCCGACCATGGTCGAGAGCGGCTTCCGGGATTTCGTCGCCAGCTCCTGGCAGGGGATGCTGCTGCCGGCGGGTGCGCCGCCGGCGGTCGTCGCGCGCTGGCATGCCGTGCTCGGCCAGGTGCTGCAGTTGGCGGAGGTGAAGCGCCGTTTCGCGCAGGCGGCGACCGAGCCGGTCGGCAGCGCCAGCCCCGTCGATTTCGCCGCTTTCATCGCACGGGAGCAGGTGCGCTGGGGTGCGCTGGTGCAACGCTCGGGCGCCACGGCGGAGTAGCGGGGCGATCCGGCGGCCCTGTGCCTTGCCGCGGCGCGCGGTTCTGCTACCGAAGCCGCGTCGGAGGAGCCCGCCCATGCCGCGCAAGACCAAGCAGCCCGCCCCGCGGCGCCAGGCCGATCGCCGATCGGGCGCCGGCACGCCGGCCGACCGGCTGATCCGGGCCTGGATCGACCAGGATGACGAGGCCTTCGCCGAGCTGGCCGAGGAATTGATCGCCGGCGGCCGGGACGGCGTGCTGGCCACCGCCATCCGCAAGCTCTCCGACCGCTACGAGCCGGATGCGGTCGAGGAGTTCGGCCTGGCGCTGACGGAAATCGGCGAGATGGCGGATGGTGCGCCGGCGTTCGACATCGCTGAGCTCGTGCTGCTCCCGGTGGTCGCGGCCCAGGCCCTCCCCGATCCGGGGCCGCTCGCCAGCGGGCTGCTCGGCTCGGGTGGCTTCCCGCCGGAGGCCGAGATGCGCTTCCTCGCCGACTGGTATGCGGCGGAGGCGATCGGTGGCCTGTCGCCGGCGGCGTTGCGCCGGCTGCTGCTGGATCTGGTAGCGGGCCGCCCGCCCGCCGACCTGCCGGTCCTTGCCGGCGACGCGGCGTCGCAGGGCACCGTCGCGGTGTTGCTGGGTGCCGCCATCTTCCGCGACGCGCCGACCGCCGAGGAGTTGGAGAGCGAGTCCGAAGCGCTGCTCGAGCGGGAGGCCGAGGCGGCCGATGCGCGTGCGGAGGCCTTCGAGACCTGGCGCGATGCGCTGCCGCCCGAACTCACCGGTGGCGCGCTCATCCTCTCACCCTGCGCGCCCTCGGAGCTGGCCGACCAGATCCACGAATTGCTCGACGGGGCCGGCCCGGACATCGAGGAGATCCTCGATTTCGTCGAGGCGGCGCGGGAGGAAGCGGGCGGCGCGGAGATCGTCGCCCGGCTCGCCGCAGGCGGGGAGGGCGTCGAACTCACGGTGCTCACCCGCGCCGGGCGGACACTCGACAGCCGCGTCTTCGGCGAGGCGGAGGACGGGCTGACCGTCGAGGACCTGCGCGAGGCGCTCGACGGGCATATCGAGATCCTCGACGACGAGGCCTGAGTCCTGCTCAGTCGGCGCCGCCCCGGGCCAGCGCGCACGGTGCGGCGAAGCGGTCGAGCGCCAGCGTCGATGGCATTTCGAGCAGGCAGCAGGCGATGAAGCACTGCCCGGCCCCGGGCCCGTCGGCGGCCTCCGACAGCCCGATCGCGCTGTTCCTCGGCAGCCTGGCGAAGCCGACAGCCTTCCGGTCCAGGGCGGCGGCGACGTGGCAGACGAAGAGGAATGGCATCAGCCGCCACATGACCTTGCGGATCGTGCCGGTCCCGATGGTGCCAAGACGCAGGCCTTCCCGAGGTGCGGTCCGGGGAAGGACCCGCCCGCTTGCCGCGGCGATGGCCGCGGCCTGCGCCTATTCGGCCCTGACGCCGGACGCCGCCACCACCTGGCGCCAGGTCTCCGATTGCTCGCGCACCAGCGCGGCGAATTCTTCCGGCGCGGTCCAGGTCGCCTCGGCGCCCTGCGCCGCCAGGCCGTCGCGCACCGCGGCCGCCTCGCTGGCGGCCTTCAACGCCTCGGTCAGGCGCTGGACGACCGGGGCCGGCAGGCCGCGCGGGCCGACGGTGCAGTACCAATTCTCTGCCAGCAGCCGGGGGAAACCGTATTCCACCGTGGTCCGCAGCTCGGGCAGGGACGGGCTGCGCTGCCGCGCCGCCAGCGCCAGGGCGGTCAGCGCGCCGGCCTTGATGTGCGGCAAGATCACCGGCAGATCGGCGAACAGCAACTGCACCTGGCCGGCGACGAGGTCGGTCACCGCCGGGGCGGCGCCGCGATAGGGCACCACCTCCACCTGCGCCCCGGTCTGCTGGCGGAACAAATGGGCGGTCAGGTGGCTGATCCCGGCGGCGCCGGCGGTGGCGATGTTCAGTGCCCCGGGCCGCCGCCGCGCCAGTTCCAGCAATTCGGGCAGGGTTTTCACGCCCAGCCCGGGATGTGCCACCAGCGCCTCCGGCACCCGGGCCACGACGCTCAGCAGCGTCACCTCCTCCGGCACGCGGTAGGGCATGGTCGGCTGGGTGTGCGGCGCGATCACCAGCGAGCCGCCATCGATGGTGCCGAGCGTGTAGCCATCCGCCGGCGATTTCAGCACGTAGTCGGCGCCGATCACGCCGGAGCCGCCGGCGCGGTTCTCGACCAGCACGGTCTGGCCGAGCGCCGTGGTCAGCGCCGGGGCATAGAGCCGGGCGATGATGTCGTTCGGCCCGCCCGGCGGGTAGGGGACGATGGTGCGGACCGGCCGGGTCGGCCAGCCGCCCTGGGCCGCGGCGCGGGCGGCTGGCAGGCCGGCCAGGGCGCCGAGGATCATGCGTCGCTGCATCGGGGTGCTCCTCAATCGAGCCGGATGTCGAGCTGCTTCAGCAGCGCCGGCCATTGCGCCTGGTCGCGGTCGAGCTGGGCGCGGAAGCCGACGGCGCCGGTGCCGCCCTGCATCCCGGCCGCGGTGAAGCGCGCCGCCACCTCCGGCGCCGCCATGGCGGCCAGGATGGCGCGTTCCAGCACCGCCCGGCGCTCGGCCGGCACGCCGGTGGGCGCCAGCACGCCGTACCAATTCTCCATCACCAGCGAGGCCTGGCCCTGCTCGGGCGCGGTCGCCACATCGGGCAGCAGCGGTGTGCGGGCGCTGCCGAAGACGCCGACTGCGCGCATCTTCCCGGCCGTCACCTGCGGCACCAGCACCGGCGTGTCGGCGATCATCAGGTCGATATTGCCGGCGAGGAAATCCGCCACCGCCGGCCCGGCGCCGCGATAGGGGATGTGGGTCATCGGCAGGCCGGTCGCCAGCCGCACCATCTCTCCGGCGATGTGCATGGTGGTGCCTGGCCCGGCCGAGCCATAGGTGAGCGGCCGCCCCAGGCGGCGCTGCGCCTCGGCCAGCCCGCCCAGCGTCTCCGTCAGGCCCGGCTGCACGACCAGCAGACTCGGCACCCGGCCGAACAGCGCGACCGGCTCCAGATCCCGCTGCGGGTCATAGGGCAGCTTCGGTTGCAGGCTGGCGCCCAGCACCACCACGCCGAGGCTGCCGACCAGCAGGGTCTGCCCATCCGGCGGCGACTTGGCGACGATCTCGGCGGCCAGCACGCCGCCCGCGCCACCGCGATTATCCACCACCACCGGCCCGCCCAGCGCCTGCGCCATGCCGGGCGCGACCAGCCGGGCGAGCTGGTCGGCCGGGCCGCCGGCTGCGAAGGGAATCACCAGCCGCACGCCCTGCGCCTGCGCCGCGCCGGCCAGCACCCAAAGGGCCATCGCTGCCAGTATGGCGCGCATGGCGTTTCCTCCATCCGTTCGGCGAGCATGATGGCCCGCCCCGGCGCGTGCCGCCAAGGGCGGGCGCTCTCGACACGCCCGGTCGGGCGGGGGAGCATCGGCTCGCGCAGCAGCACAGGATTCGTCGGTGTTGGACATCCAGCGGCCGCAGGCCGGCCTGGCGGATATCCTCCGCGTCTTCACCACGCTGGGCATGGCGAGCTTCGGCGGTGGCCTGCCCGGCTGGATGCACCGCGAGGTCGTGCAGAAGCGTAACTGGATGTCGGAGGAAAGCTTCCTCGCCGGCATCGCGCTGGGCCAGGTGCTGCCGGGGCCAAACAGCGTCAACCTCGCGCTCTATATCGGCCAGCAATTGCGCGGCTGGCCGGGCGCGGCGATGGCGTTCCTCGGCATCCTCGGCCCGCCCTTCCTGTTCATCCTCGGGCTGGCGCTACTCTATGGCTGGGGCGGCAGCGTGGCCGGGATGGGCGCGGTGCTGGGCGGCGTCGCGGTGGCCGGGCTGGCGAATTCGTTGACTGTCGGGCTGCGCACGGCGCGGCGGATGCGGGGCGCCTGGCCGTGGGCGATCGTCGTCGTGACCTTCGTCGCCGTCGGGCTGCTGCGGCTGCCGATGATCCCGGTGGTACTGGTGCTCGCCCCCGCCAGCATCGCGCTGGCCTGGTGGAGCGCGCGGCATGCCTGACCGGCTGCTCGCACTCATCCTGGTTTTCGCGCCGCTGTCGCTGGTCTCGCTCGGCGGCGGGCCGTCGATCTTCGCCGAGATGCAGCGCCAGGCGGTGGATGTGCACCACTGGATGACGGCGGCGGAATTCACCGACCTGTTCGCCATCTCGCGCGCCGCGCCGGGGCCCGGGTCGCTGATCGGCGCGCTGGTCGGCTGGCAGGCGGCGGGCTTCGCCGGGGCGCTGGCGGCGGCGCTGGCGCTGTACCTGCCGAGCTCCCTGGTCCTGCTGGCGGTCGGGCATTGGTGGCGGCGGCGCGGCGACAGCCCGGCCCGCCGGGTGATCGAGCGCGGGCTGGCGCCGCTGGCGGTGGGGCTGATCTTCGCCGGCGTGCTGACGCTGCTGCGGGCCGATGGCGCCGGCTGGCTGGAGGTCGCGACGCTGGCCGCCTGCGCCGTGGCGCTGATGCGGGGCGCCAGCCCCTATCTGGTGATGCTGGCCGTGGCGGTATTCTATGCCGGGTTGCAGCAGGTGGGTGTGATCGGCGGCAGCGGTTGACGCGACCGGGGCGCCGCCTGAGACTGCGCCCAACGCCGCACCCGAAATCATGACGCTGTCGGAGGGGATTCCATGGCCGCAGAGCCGCAATTCGTCGAGCACGCCCGCGATGGGGATGTGCATGTGCTGCGCCTGGCCAATCCCCCGGTGAACACGCTGCGGACCGAGGTGCGGGCGGGCCTGCTGGACGGCATCCAGGCGGCGCAGCGCGAGGGCGCGCGGGCCATCGTGCTGATCGGCTCCGGCCGCAATTTCTCCGCGGGCGCCGAGATGACCGAATTCGGCAAGCCGCGGAAGCCGCCCTCCCTGCCGGAGGTGTTCGAGGCCATCGAGCAGTCGAAGGTTCCGGTCGTGGCCGCGATCCATGCCAATGCGCTGGGCGGCGGGCTTGAATTGGCGCTGGCCTGCCATGCGCGGGTCGGCGCCCCGGGCGCGCAGGTCGGCCTACCGGAGGTGAAGCGCGGCTTCGTGCCGGGCGCCGGCGGGACGCAGCGGCTGCCGCGGCTGATCGGGATGGAGGCGCTGCGCATCATCGTCTCCGGCGACCCGGTGAGCGCGGAGGAGGCGGTGAAGCTCGGCTTCGTCGATGCCGTGCTGCCGGGGGATCTCGAACACGCGGCGATCGCCTGGGCGCGCCAGCATGCCGGCGACAAATTCGTCTTGGCGAAGCACCGGACCGATCGGATCGCCGGCTATGACGCGGCGAAATTCGACGAGGCGGCGAAGAAGCTGACCGCCCGCAGCCGCGGCCAGGACAGCCCCAAGGGCTGCGTCGAATCCGTCCGCGCCGCCTTCACCCAGCCCTTTGAGGATGGGCTGAATGTAGAGCGCGAGCAGTTCACCCGGCTGGTGCAGGGCGAGCAAAGCCACGCGCTGCGGCACATCTTCTTCGGCGAGCGCGAGGCGGTGCGCATCCCCGATCTGCCCGCCGACGCGAAGGCGGCGACGGTCAACAAGCTGGTCGTCATCGGCGGTGGCACCATGGGCGGCGGCATCGCCATGTCGGCGGCGAATAACGGCCTGCCGGTGACCATCGTCGAGACCTCGGAGGAGGCGCTGCAGAAGGGCCTGGCGCGTTGCGAGGCCAACTGGCAGCGCACCGTCAGCAGCGGCCGGCTGTCCCAGGCGGAGTATGAGAAACGCCGCGCGCTGCTGACCGGCACCACCGATTTCGACGCCGCCGTCGGCCAGGCCGATCTGGTGATCGAGGCGGTCTACGAGAACATGGCGGTGAAGAAGGAGATTTTCACGAGACTGGACAAGGCCGCCCGGCCGGGTGTCGTCCTTGCCTCCAATACCTCCACCCTGTCGATCGACGAGATCGCCTCCGCCACGTCGCGGCCCGAGCTGGTCGTTGGCATGCACTTCTTCAGCCCGGCCAACGTGATGCGGCTGCTGGAGAACGTGAAGGGATCGAAGTCCAACCCGACTGCCATCGCCACTGCCACCGAGGTGGGCAAGCGGATCGGCAAGCTGCCGGTGCTGGTCGGCAATTGCGACGGCTTCGTCGGCAACCGGATGACCGGCAAGCGCGGCCCGCAGATCGAGAAGCTGCTGCTGGAAGGCTGCCTGCCGCAGGACATCGACCGAGTCATGGAAGGCTACGGCATGGCGATGGGGCCGCTGGCCACCGGCGACCTGGCCGGGCTCGACATCGGCGCGGCGGTGCGCAAGGCGCGCGGCACGGTGGCGCCGGTGGCCGACGCGGTGGTCGCCGCCGGGCGGCTCGGCCAGAAGACCAGCAAGGGCTATTACGACTACGACGAGACCCGCAAGCGCATCCCGTCGAAGGAGGTCGAGGCACTGATCCTCGACCTTGCCGAGAAGATGCAGGTGCGCCGGCGGAAGATCGAGGACCAGGAGATCCTGGAGCGCGTGCTGCTGCCGATGGTGAACGAGGGCGCGCGCATCCTGGAGGAAGGCATCGCCTACCGCGCCATCGACATCGACGTCATCTTCGCCAATGGCTTCGGCTGGCCGGCCTTCCGCGGCGGCCCGATGTTCTTCGCCGACCGGCTCGGCCTGAAGGCGGTGCGCGACAAGCTGGCGCACTACGCCGAGGTCACCGGCGACCGTAACCTCCAGCCGGCGGCGCTGATCGAGCAACTGGCGAAGGATGGCGGCAGCTTCGCCACGCTGAAAGGGCCGGGCAAGATCTGATGCCCCTGGGCCGTCCCTTCCCCTGGGAGGCGGTCTACCCCCCCGGGCTCGACTGGGGCGCGCCCATCGAGACCGGGACGCTGGGCGGGCTGCTGACCCGCAGCGCGGTCCAGTTCGGGCCGCGTGTGGCGTTGCGCTACCGCGACAGCACTGTCACCTACGGCGACTTGCAGGCGATGGCGCGGCGGGTGGCGGGTGCGCTGCTGGCGTTGCCGGCGGCGCAGGACGGGATCGCCCTGCTGCTCGGCAACACCGCCTTCCACCCGCCGCTCATCTTCGGCGCGGCGTTGGCCGGGCTGCGGGTGACCCAGCTTTCGCCGATCGACGCGCCGCGCACCATTATCCACAAGCTGCGTGACAGCGGCGCGCGCGTGCTGGTGACCCTCGCGCATGACGGGTTGCTCAAGCTGGCCGCGGCGCTCCAGGCGCAGGGGCTGGTGGAGACGCTGGCGGTCGGCGACGATGCACATTGGGGCGCCGGCCCCGCCGCGCCGCCGGCGCCGCCCGGCGCGCTGCGGATCGAGGATTGGCTGGCGGCGCCCGAGCCGGCCGCGCTGCTGGACGTCCGGCCCGACACGATCATGTTGCTGCAATACACCGGCGGCACCACCGGCCTGCCCAAGGGCGCCATGCTGACGCATGGCAACCTGACGGCCGCCTGCGCGCAGTACCAGCTTTGGAATGGCGGGCGTGGGCCGGATGCGGTGCCGCGGCCGCGGCGGGTCATCGTCGTCCTGCCGCTGTTCCACATCTTCGCCTTCACCTGCGACCTGCTGATGTCGCTGAAGCGCGGCGACGAGATGCTGCTGCACGCCCGCTTCGACGCCGACGCCGTGCTGCACGACATCGAGGTGAAGCGGGCGACCGACATGTGCGGCGTGCCGACCATGTGGATCGCGCTGGCCAACCATCCGCGGATCGACCAGGCCGACCTGTCGTCCTTGTACTCGGCCGCCTCCGGCGGCGCGGCGCTGCCGACGGAGGTCGCGGCGCGTTTCCAGCGGCTGACCGGCAAGCGGATCGGGGCCGGCTGGGGCATGACCGAGACCTGCCCGGCCGGCACCAGCCAGCCGAATTGGGAGGGCGCGCCGGTCCGGCCCGGCAGTGTCGGAGTGCCCGTCCCAGGCATCGAGATGCGGATCGTCGCGCTCGACGACCCGACGCGGCCGGTGCCGCTGGGGGAGACGGGGGAGATCGCGATCCGCGGCCCGAACGTCTTCCAGGGCTACTGGAACCGGCCGGAGGAGAGCGCGCAGGGCGTCGTCGACGGCTTCTTCCTGACTGGCGACATCGGCCGGGTGGAACCGGACGGGTTCTTCTTCCTGACCGACCGGAAGAAGGACATGATCCTCTCCGGCGGCTTCAACGTCTATCCGCGGATGATCGAGGATGCGGTGCACGAACACCCCGACGTGCTGGACTGCGCGGTGATCGGCGTGCCGGACGAATACCGTGGCCAGGCGGCCAAGGTTTTCGTCACGCTGCGGCCTGGCGCCCCGCCCTTCACGCTGGAGGGGTTGCGGCTTTTCCTCGCCGACCGACTTGGCAGGCACGAACTGCCGGCAGCGCTGGAGTTCCGCGACGCCCTGCCGCGCACGCCGGTCGGCAAGCTGGCGAAGCTGGTATTGATCGAGGAAGAACGCGGCCACAGCGCCGCCTGAACCGACGGGGAGAGACCCATGGAATTGCGCTTCGACGAGGCCGAGATCGCCTTCCGCCAGGAAGTTCGCGATTTCATCGCCAGGGAACTGCCGAAGGAGACGCATGAGCGCATGCTCTCCGGCAAGTCGCCGACCAAGCAGATGGTCATCGACTGGCAGCGCAAGCTGAACGCCAAGGGCTGGGCGGTGCCGGAATGGCCGGTGGAATGGGGCGGCCCGGGCTGGACGCTCGGCCAGCGCTACATCTTCCGCGAGGAGTTGCAACAGGCCCCGGCGCCGCAGCCGCTGGCCTTCAACACCAACATGTGCGGCCCGGTGATCGCCGAATTCGGCACCGAGGAGCAGAAGCGGCGCTTCCTGCCGCGCATGGCGAACCTCGACGATTGGTGGTGCCAGGGCTTCTCTGAGCCTGGCGCGGGGTCCGACCTCGCCGGCCTCAAGACCCGCGCGGTGAAGGAAGGCGACCACTACGTCGTCAACGGCCAGAAGACCTGGACCACGCTGGCGCAGCACGCCGACTGGATCTTCCTGCTGGTCCGCACCGACCCTGTTGCCAAGAAGCAGGAGGGCATCTCCTTCCTGCTGTGCGACATGAAGACGCCGGGCATCACCGTCCGCCCCATCATCACCATCGAGGGCGGGCACGAGGTCAACGAGGTCTTCTTCGACGACGTGAAGGTGCCGGTCGAGAACCTGGTCGGCGAGGAGAACAAGGGCTGGGACTGCGCCAAATTCCTGCTGGGCAATGAGCGCTTCGGCCAGGCCCGGGTCGGCGCCAGCCGCGAGCGCATCCGCCGGCTGAAGGCCATCGCCTCCACCGAGAGCATGGATGGTGGCCAGCCGCTGATGCAGGACCCCGACTTCGCCCGCAAGGTGACGGAGATCGAGATCGAGCTGAAGGCGCTGGAGATGACGGTGATGCGCGTCATCGCCACGGAATCGAAGCGCAAGGACAAGAAGCCCGATCCCGCCACCAGCGTGCTGAAGATCAAGGGCACCGAGATCCAGCAGATGTGCTCCGAGCTGCTGATGAAGGCAGCCGGCCCCTATGCCTGGATCGACGGCGACCCGGAGGCCGAGGGCAGCAACGACATCGACGTGGCGCCCGACTGGGCCTTTGGCCTGGCCGGCGTCTATTTCAACTGGCGCAAGCAGTCGATCTACGGTGGGTCCAACGAGATCCAGCGGAACATCATGGCCAAAGCCTTCCTGGGATTGTGAGACAATGGACTTCGATCTGACGGAAGAGCAGCGCCTCCTCCAGGACAGCGTCGCCCGCCTGCTGGGCGACAAATACGGCTTCGAGCAGCGCAAGGGCTACCTCAAGTCGCCCGAGGGCTGGAGCAAGGAGATTTGGGCGCAGTATGCCGAGCTCGGCCTGCTCGGCCTGCCCTTCGCCGAGGATGAGGGCGGCTTCGGCGGCGGCCATGTGGAAACGATGCTGGTCGCCGAGCAGCTCGGCAAGTCGATCGCGCTGGAGCCCTGGATCCCCACCGTCGTCATCGGCGGCGGCTTCCTGCGCAACGGCGCGTCGGCCGCGCTGCGCGCCGAGCTGGTGCCGCAGATCGCCGCCGGCGAGCTGATGCTGGCCTTTGCCCAGACCGAGCGGCAGTCGCGCTACGACCTGCACGACGTGGCGACGACGGCGAAGAAGGATGGGTCGGGCTGGGTGATCAGCGGCCGCAAGGGCATGGTCATCCATGGCGACAGCGCCGGGAAGCTGGTGGTCACGGCGCGCACCGCAGGCGGCCAGCGGGACCTGAAGGGCATTGGCGTCTTCCTGGTGGATGCGACCGCCCCCGGCGTCACCCGCCGTGGCTACCGCACCGTGGACGGCCAGCGCGCGGCGGAGGTCGAGTTCGCCAATGCCCGGGCCGAGGCCGTGCTCGGCAACCCGGAGGACGGGCTGCCGCTGGTCGATCAGGTGGTGGACGAGACCATCGTGGCCCTGGCCGCGGAGGCGGTGGGCTGCATGCAGGTCGCGCATGACATGACCATCGACTACATGAAGACCCGCAAGCAGTTCGACCGGCCGATCGGGTCCTTCCAGGCGCTGCAGCACCGCGCCGCCGACATGCTGGTGCAGCTCGAACAGGCGCGCAGCATGTCCTACTTCGCCGCCATGGGGGTGGAGGAGCGCGACCCGGTCGAACGCCGCAAGAACATGGCCTCGGTCAAGGCGCAGATCGGCCGCTCCGCCCGCTTCGTTGGCCAGCAATCGATCCAGCTGCATGGCGGCATCGCCATGACGGTGGAATATGCCTGCGGCCACTACTTCAAGCGGCTGACGGTGAACGACGCCATGTTCGGCGATGCCGATTACTGGGTCCGCTTCCTCGCGAACAGCGGCGGCCTGGTCGCCGCCGCCTGAGGTCGTTTCCGCCCTTGCGCCCCCGGGTGCGTTGCGGTTGCATGGGTGCATCGCAGCAAACGACGCGACCGGGGGTAGTATGACGGGTTGGGTGTTCGGGCGCCGCCAGATCCTGGCGGGCGCCGGCGCAGCATTGGCGGTGCCCGCCATCGGTCGGGCGCAGGCCGGCGCCATCCGCATCGGCGAGATCAACAGCTACACCGCCCAGCCGGCCTTCCTGCAGCCCTACCGTTATGGCTGGGCGATGGCGGTGGAGCAGGTGAACGCCGCCGGCGGCATCAACGGCCGTAGCCTGGAAACCCTGCACCGCGACGATGCCGGCAAGCCGGAGGACGCCGTGCGTCTGGCCGGGGAGTTGGTGAACGCCGAGAAGGTGGCGCTGCTCTCGGGCGGCTTCCTGTCCAATGTCGGCCTGGCGATTTCCGACTACGCCAACCAGAACCGCATGCTCTATGTGGCGTCGGAGCCGCTGACCGATGCGCTCGTCTGGTCGCGCGGCAACCGCTACACCTTCCGCCTGCGCGCCAGCACCTACATGCAGTCGGCGATGCTGGTGAAGGAAGCGGCCAAGCTGCCGGCCAAGCGCTGGGCGACCGTCGCGCCGAATTACGAATACGGCCAGTCGGCAGTGCGCTGGTTCAAGGAATTGCTCACCCGCGCCCGGCCCGACGTGACCTTCGTCGCCGAGCAATTTCCCGCGCTCGGCCGCATCGATGCCGGCGCCACCGTCCAGGCCCTGGCGGCAGCGAATCCGGAGGCGATCTTCAACGTCACATTCGGCGCCGATCTCACCAATTTCGTCCGCCAGGGCCTGACCCGCGGGCTGTTCGAGCGGCGGCGCGTCGTCTCCCTGCTGACCGGGGAGCCCGAATACCTCGACCCGCTGCAGGACGAGGCGCCGGAGAATTGGATCGTCACCGGCTATCCCTGGGAGCAGATCAGCACCCCGGAGCACACCGCTTTCCGCGACGCCTACCGCAAGCGCTGGAACGACACCCCGCGGCTCGGCAGCGTGGTCGGGTACGACACCGTCATGGCGATCGCGGCGATGCTGCGGAAGACGACGGCGGTGGAGACCGAGGCGATGGTGGATGCCATGGCCGGGCTGCAATTCGGCTCGGTCTTCGGCCCGGTGGAATTCCGCGCCATCGACCACCAATCCACCATGGGCGCCTTCGTCGGCCGTACCGTACTGAAGAACGGGCGCGGCACCATGGCGGATTGGCACTACGCTGACGGCAAGGATTACCTGCCGCCGGACGACGTGGTGCGCGCCCTGCGCCCGCAGAGCTGAACGGGGCGCCTTGGAGAACCTGGTCCTCCAGGCGCTCAGCGGCCTGGCCAGCGCTTCGTCCCTCTTCCTGGTGGCGAGCGGGCTGACGGTGATCTTCGGCGTCAGCCGCATCGTCAATTTCGCGCATGGCTCCTTCTACATGCTGGGCGCCTACCTGGCCTGGACGCTGGTCACCACCCTGCCGCGCGGCCATCTCGGCTTCTGGGGCGGTGTCCTCGCCGCGGCGCTGGCGGTCGGGCTGATCGGCGTGGTGGTGGAGGTGCTGCTGCTGCGCCGCATCTACCGCGCGCCGGAGTTGTTCCAGCTGCTGGCGACCTTCGGCGTGGTGCTGATCGTGCAGGACCTCGCGCTGCTGACCTGGGGGGCGCAGGACCTTCTCGGCCCGCGGGCGCCGGGGCTGCGCGGCGGCACCGAGATCCTCGGCCTGCGCTTCCCGGATTACGAGTTGTTCCTGATCGTCGTCGGGCCGGTCGTACTCGGGCTGCTGCTGCTGCTGTTCCACCGCACCCGCTGGGGCACGCTGGTGCGCGCGGCGACGCTGGACCGGGAGATGGTGGGTGCGCTCGGCGTCAACCAGCGCATGCTCTTCACCAGCGTCTTCTTCCTCGGCAGCGTCCTCGCCGGGCTCGGCGGCGCGCTGCAATTGCCGCGGGAGAGCGTGAACCTGCACATGGACCTGTCGATCATCACGGAGGCCTTCGTGGTGGTGGTGGTGGGCGGGCTCGGCAGCCTGGGCGGCGCGGCGCTGGCGGCGCTGCTGATCGGCGAGCTGCACGCCTTCGGCATCCTGGTGCTGCCGAAGATCACGTTGGTGCTGGTCTTCCTGGTGATGGCTGCGGTGCTGGTGGTGCGGCCGCACGGGCTGCTCGGCAAGGCGCCGGGCCCGACGCATGGCGGGGCAGGGGCGGCGGAGCCGCTGATCGGTCCGGCCCCGCGGCCCTTGCTATGGCTCGGCGCCGCCGCGCTGATGGCCGCGCTGCTGCTGCCGGTGCTGGCCGGCGACTACGCGCTCTCCGTCCTGACGGAACTCGCCATCTTCGTGCTCTTCGCCGCCAGCCTGCACCTCATCATGGGGCCGGGCGGCATGGCGAGCTTCGGCCACGCCGCCTATTTCGGCCTCGGCGCCTATGGCGCGGCGCTGGCGGCGAAGTGGCTGGCGGCGCCGATGCTGCTGGGCCTCGCCATGGCGCCCTTCGCCGCCGGGCTGTTCGGGCTGCTCTTCGGCTGGTTCTGCGTGCGGCTCTCCGGCGTCTATTCCGCCATGCTGACGCTCGCCTTCGCGCAGATCGCCTGGTCGGTTGCCTTCCAATGGGTCGAGGTCACCGGCGGCGACAACGGCATCCTCGGCGTCTGGCCGGATGCCTGGGCGGCGCCGAAGCTGGTCTACTACTACATGAGCCTGGCGCTCTGCCTCGGCGCCACGCTGTTGCTGCGGCGGATCATCCACGCGCCCTTCGGCTACGCGCTGCGCGCCCAGCGGGACAGCGTGCTGCGGGCAGAAGCCATCGGCATCGATGCCTTCCGTACCCGCTGGCTGGCCTTCGGCCTTGCCGCCGTCATGGCCGGCGTGGCGGGCGGGCTCTTCGCCTACGCCAAGGGCAGCGTCTTCCCGACCTTCCTCGGCATCCCGCGCAGCGTCGATGCGCTGCTGATGGTGCTCCTGGGCGGAGTGCAGACCCTCAGCGGCCCGATCATCGGCGCGCTGGCCTATACCGGGCTGCAGGAACAACTCGTGCGGCTCACCGACCTCTGGCGGCTGATCCTCGGCGCCATCATCGTCGCGCTGGTGCTGTTCTTCCCGCAGGGCCTGGCCGGGGCAGCGCGGGCGCGGTGGGAGGCATCGCGTGGCGACGCTTGAGGTCGAAGCGCTGCAGAAAAGCTTCGGTGGCGTCCAGGCCGTCCGCGGCGTCTCCTTCGCCGTACAGCCGGGCGAGATGCTCGCGCTGATCGGCCCGAACGGCGCCGGCAAGTCCACCTGCTTCAACATGCTGAACGGGCAGTTGCGTCCCGATGCCGGGCGGGTGCGGCTGCTCGGCCAGGACATCACCGGCCTGGCGCCGCGCCGCGTCTGGCGGCTCGGCGTCGGCCGCACCTTCCAGATCACTGCCACCTTCGGCTCGATGACGGTGCTGGAGAACGTGCAGATGGCGCTGCTGTCGCATCATCGGCGGCTCGGCCAGCTCTGGACCCCGGTCTCCCGCATGGACCGCGCGCCGGCCGTGGCGCTGCTGGCGCGGCTCGGCATGGCCGAGCAGGCGGCGCGGCCCTGCGGCATCCTCGCCTATGGCGACCTCAAGCGGGTGGAATTGGCGATCGCGCTGGCCAACGACCCGAAACTGCTGCTGATGGACGAACCGACCGCCGGCATGGCACCGCAGGAGCGCGTCGGGCTGATGGCGCTGACCGCCGGCATCGCCCGCGAACGTGGCATCGCCGTGCTGTTCACCGAGCACGACATGGATGTCGTCTTCGGCCATGCCGACCGCATCCTGGTGCTCGACCGCGGCGCGCTGATCGCCGAGGGCGCGCCGGCTTCGGTGCGGGCCGATCCGCGGGTGCGGGAGGTCTATCTCGGCAGCGGCCATGTGCAGGGCGGGCGTTGATGCTCAGCGTCAGCGGGCTTTTCGCGCATTACGGCCGCGCGCATATCCTGGACGAGGTGGCGCTGGAGGTCGGCGCCGGCGAGGTGGTCGTCCTGCTCGGCCGCAACGGCGCCGGCAAGTCGACCACGATGAAGGCGATCATGGGGCTGGTGCCGCCGAGCGGCGGCAGCGTGCGCTTCATGGGCGCCGAGATCGCCGGGCGCGAGCCCTTCGAGATCGCCCGTCTCGGCCTCGGCTACGTCCCGGAGGAGCGGCGGATCTTTTCCGAACTGACGGTGATGGAGAATCTGGAAGTCGGCCGCCGCGCGCCGCCGCCGGGCCTGGCGCCCTGGACGCCGGAGCGGCTGTTTGCGCTCTTCCCCAGCCTGGGCGGCATGCGCGACCGGCCCGGCGGGCGGATGAGCGGCGGCGAGCAGCAGATGCTGACCATCGCCCGCACGCTGATGGGCAACCCGCGGCTGGTGCTGCTCGACGAACCCAGCGAGGGGCTGGCGCCGGTGGTGGTGGAGCGCATGGCCGACGCCATCCGCGCGCTGAAGGGGGAGGGGTTGTCGATCCTGCTGTCGGAGCAGAACCTGCATTTCGCCCGCGTGGTCAGCGACCGCGCGACGATCATCGAGAAGGGGCGGATCCGCTGGAGCGGGACGATCGCAGCGCTGATGGCGGCGGATGCGGTGCGGGAGCAGTATCTGTCGGTGTAGCGGGTGGGGTGCGCCCCAAGCCGGGGCTTTTCGTGGGGGTGTCTACGCTCGTGCCGGCGGCACACCCTCCAACATCCTCGGCGCTCCCACGGTGCGCATCGCGCCCTGCACCACCAGCAGCGCCCCCTCGATCAGCCCGCGCTGCAGCAGCGTCTCCGCCACCGCCTCCCCGGCATCCAGCGCCGCCTCGATCATCGCCGCCGGCAACGCGCCGACCGCGACCGTCACCGGCAACCCGCCGAGATCGCTGTCCGGATCGAGCGAATCGGCCGGCGCCCGTTCCACCGCCGGGTGCACGACATCGACCGCATTGGCGATCACCGTCGCCGCCGCATCCGCCTGCGCCGCGGTCGCTGCCAGCACCGTCACCGCATCGGCGATGCCGCGGGAGAAGCTGCGGCCCGGCCAGCCGGACGTCGCCACGCCGCGCACCGTATCGGCGGCGGTGATTCGCACCAGCCCCTCCGGCGCGGCGCGTTCCAGGCACGGCACGAGCCCGATCCGCAGCACCTGCCCGGGGGCGAGGAACAGCGCGATGTCGCCGCCATTGTTCACATGCGCCGAGAGCAGGCCGGGGATGCCGGCGATTGCACCAAGCACCTCCTCCGCCACCGCGCCGGCGACGGCGGCCATCGGCGTGATGAAGCCGCGGCGGAAGGGCCAGACCGCGTCGGCCATGCGGCGTGCGACGCGGCCGCTGAGCGCCGGCGGATCGACGCCGAGCGGCAGGCGCAGCAGCGGCAATTCGGCGGCAAGCCCGGCGAGCAGCCCCTCAAAGGTCGCTGCCGCGGTACGCGCGGCCTCGGCCATCGCCGCGCGCGTGCCATCGAGCCCGATCACCAGGTCGATCGGCCCCTCCTGCAGGTGCAGCCGCCCATCGGGCAGCGCGGCGATCAGGGCGCCGGCCATGGGTTGGCCGTCATCCAGGCATCCTGCCGCGCCGCGTCGCCGTATTCGGCCAGCAGGCGTTCCAGCGGCACTGCATGGCCCACATGACCGCCGAGCCGGGCATAGAGGTCGGCGCGCAGGGTGAACTCGATCGGCGCCACCAGCGCCGGCGTCGGGACATAGCCGAAGGCGCCGTCCGGCACCCGCAGCACATCCGCCATGATGGTGATGCCGCCGCCCGGCCAAAGCGTGCAGGGCGCGCCGCCGATGGTCACGCGGACCAGGGATCTCTGCACCTCCCGCGTCAGCAGCACCGGGTTCTCGGTGACACCGGCGCGCAGGCTGCCGCCGGCGCCGGCCATGAACAGGATGGAGGTCAGCGCCGGCTCGCAATTCTCACCGATGCGCTCGACGGTCTGCACCACGGCGCGCGGTGCCTGGGCCGGCACGGGGTGCAGATTCTCGTCGAGCTCGACGTAGAGGAAATCCTCGCCCGTGGTGCTGGTCAGCAGCAGCCGCAGGCCGGGCCAGGCGGTCTTCGGGTCGATGCTCTCGATGACGCTGAGCGGGTCGGTGATGTCCGTCCCGCCCCAGCCGGTGCCGGGATGCGCGACCTGGAAATACCGCCCCGGAGTCGAACGCCGGCCGCGGACGCGGATGCCGGTGGGAGGCACGTCGAGGCATTTGCCCGCCTGGTGTTCCGACAGCACGCCGGTGATGTGGTCATCGACCACGATCACCTCATCGACATGGCCATGCCATTGCTGGGCGAATATGCCGATCGCGGCACTGCCGCAGCCGACCCGCATGCGCGCTTCCGGCACGCCGTTGACGATCGGCGCAATGCCGGCCTGCAGCACGACCCTGGCGCCGCCATCGATCGCCACCTCCACCGCCTGCTTGCCGCAGAGCTTCAGCATGGCAGCGCAGGTGACGTTGCCCTCCCGCTTGGACCCGCCCGTCAGGTGCCGCACCCCGCCCAGCGACAGCATCTGGCTGCCGTATTCGGCGGTGGTGACATGGCCGATCTGCTCGCCATCGACCCGTACCGCGGCGGTCTCGGCGCCCAGGTGCCGGTCGGTGTCGATTTTCACCTTCAGCCCGCAATAGCTGAAGATCCCCTCGGTCACGACGGTGACGGTATCGACGCCGTCATGCCGCGAGCCGACGATGAAGGGCGCCGGCTTGTAGTCCGGGTAGGTGGTGCCGGCGCCGATGGCGGTGACGAAGGTCTCCTCGCGCGGCGCGAGGCCACCGGCCCAATCCTCCGCACCTTCCAGGAACGGCACCGTCTCACCGCCGTCGGCAACCGTCCGCGTCATCAGCACCAGCGGGTCGGTGCGGACCAGCGCGCCGTCCTGGTTGGCGTAGCGGCTGCAGGCGCCGGCGCGGCCGGGGCGGATGCGGCAGAGCACCGGGCAGGCATCGCAGCGGACGATCCCCTCGTTGCCCTCGCGCGCGCCGAAGATGGCGGTGCGGTCGGTGCTCATCGGCCGATCGCCTCCAGTACCCGGTGCGGCAGGGCAGGGATCTTCGTGATGCTCGCGCCGGTGGCGTCGCGGATCGCCGAGAAGATCGCCGGCGCGGTCGGCACCAGCGCCGGCTCGCCGATCCCCTTGGCGCCATAGGGACCCAGCGGCTCGCGGTCCTCCACCAGGATGCACTCGATCGCCGGCACGTCGCCCACGGTCGGGATCAGGTAGTCGTGCAGGTTCTCGGTCCGGCCGGGCAGGTATTCCTCCATCAAGGCGAGGCCGATCCCCTGCGCGACGCCGCCATGGATCTGGCCCTCGACCAGCGTCGGGTTGATGGCGCGGCCGACATCATGCGCCGCGACGATGCGGGAGAGGTGCACGGTGCCGAGCTCCATGTCCACCGACAGGGCCGCGATCTGCGCCGCGAAGCCATAGGTGGCGTAGGGGATGCCCTGGCCTGCCGCATCCAGCGGCACGGTCGGCGGGTCGAAGCGGCCGACGCCTTCCAGCGGCGCCGCCAGCGCCAGCGGCCTTCCATCCACCAGCAGCGTGCCGCCGCGCAGCGCCAGCCGCGCTTCCGGGCCCGCATTGGCGCGCAGCAGGATGGCATCGCGCAGCGCCGCGCCCGCCGCCTGCGCCGCGCGGCCGCTGACGAAGGTCTGGCGGGAGGCGCTGGTCTTGCCGGCATCCGCCGTCAGGTCGGTATCGCCCAGCACCAGGCGAAAGGCGTCCACCGGCAGCCCCAGCGCATCGGCGGCGATCTGCAGCAGCACTGTGGTGCTGCCCTGGCCGATATCGACCGCGCCGTTGTGGAAGACCAGCCCTTCCGGCCCCAGCGTCAACCGCATCGTGGAGGGGTTGGACATTCCGGTATTGCCGATGCCGTACCACATGCAGGCGATGCCCACGCCGTAGCGGCGCGGCCCGCCACATGCGTTCGCCTTCGCGGCGTCATCGCGCAGCGCCTGCCAGCGCGGCCGCAGCGCCTCCAGGCAGGCGGCGAGGCCGACCGAATGCTCCAGCACCTGGCCGGTCGCCGTCCGGTCGCCGGCATGCAGCGCGTTCAGCACCCGGAATTCCAGCCGGTCCAGCCCCGCCGCATCGGCCAGCCGGTCCCACAGCGCCTCCTGCGCGATCGCCGCCTGCGGCACGCCGAAGCCGCGGAAGGCGCCGGAGGGCGGGTTGTTGGTGAGAATCGCCCGCGCCCGCGCCGCCACCGCCGGCACCCGGTACGGCCCCATGCAATGCACCGGCACGCGGCCGGCGACCGTCGGGCCCCAGCTCGCATAGGCGCCAGTGTCGAAGGCGCCCTCGAAGGCGAAGCCGGTCAGCCGCCCCGCCGCATCACAGCCGGCCCGCGCGGCGATCCGCGCCGGGTGCCGCTTGGTGCTGGACGCCATGCTTTCCGACCGCGGCAGCACCGCCCGCACCGGCCGCCCGAGCAGCCACGCGGCGATCGCCAGCATCGGCTGGATCGAGACATCCAGCTTGCCGCCGAAGCCGCCGCCGCAGGCCGAGGGGATGATCCGCACGTCGGCGAGCGGGATGCCGAGCACGCCCGCCACCTCCTCCAGATCCATGTAGGGCGCCTGGGTGCAGGCGAAGACCTCGATGCGGTCCCCGACCCGCTGCGCCCAGCCGGCTTCCGGCTCGATATAGGCGTGCTCGACGAAGCCGGTCTCGATCTCGATCCCGGCGACATGAACGCTGGTCGCGAGCGCCGCCCCGGCATCGCCGGAGGCGACGCGGCCGGTGGTCAGCACGTTGTCCGGCCAGCGTTCGTGCAGCGCGTCGCCGCCGGCCAGCGTCACCGGCTCCAGCTCCTCGAAGGCGATCGGCAGATCCTCCAGCCGGATCGCCTCCAAGGTCGCGCGGTCGCCGACCAGGGCGCAGACCACGTCGCCGCGGTAGCGTAGCTCCCCGGTGGAGAAGACCGGCTGGTCCTTGATGTCAGGGTAGATGCCGAAGCCGTTCCGCCCCGGCACGTCAGCTGCGGTCAGCACCCGCACCAGCCCGGGATGCCGCGCCAGGAAGGCTGCCCAGTCGCCGAAGGCGAAGCGGGCGCGCGCATGCGGGCTGCGCACCGCCCGCAGCCACAGCGCATCCGCCGGCGCCGCATCCGCGCCGAAGACATCGGCGCCGGTCAGCTTCGCCGCGCCATCGGCGCGCGGCAGGCGGGCGCCCACGGCGCAGCCGGCGTCGGGCGCCGTCGGCAACGGCCCGCCATCCTGGAAGGCATGCGCGTCCAGCACCGCGTCGAGGATCTTGCGGTAGCCGGTGCAGCGGCACAGCACGCCGCCCAGCGCATCCATCGCCTGGCGCTCGTCCGGCCGCGGCGTCGCCGCCAGCAATTCGCTCGCCGCCAGCAGCATCCCCGGCGAGCAGATGCCGCATTGCGCCGCGCCGTGATGCAGGAAGGCGCGCTGCAGCGCGGCGCCCATCGGCGTCGCCGCCAGCCCCTCCACCGTGGTCACGCTGCGCCCTGCCGCCTGGGCCAGCGGGACAAGGCAGGCGCAGGCCTGGGCGCCATCCAGCAGCACCGTGCAGGCGCCGCAATCGCCGGCATCGCAGCCCACCTTGGTGCCGGTCAGGCCGAGATGGTCCCGCAAAGCGGTGCTCAACCGGGTGGCGGGCGGCGCCGTGACTGCCTGGGCGGTGCCGTTCACCGTCAGCAGGATCGCCTGGCCGGTCATGCCGCGCGTGCCTCGGCCGCCGGCCCCAGGGCGCGGCGCAGCAGCACCAGCGCCGCGTGGCGGCGATACGCCGCCGTGGCCCGCACGTCGTCGATCGGCGAGAGTGCGGCCAGGTGCGCCGCGGTCGGGATGGTCGCCGCCACGGCCAGGGGCTGGTTCAGCAGCGCCGCCTCCAGCCCCGGCAGCCGCTGCGCCACGGCGGAACACGCGCCGATGGCGATGCGCGCCCGGGCGATGCGGCCGGCCTCCGCCTCGATCACCACGGCGACCATGGCGATCGAGATCACCAGATAGGCCCGCGCGCCCAGCTTCTCGAAGCGGGCGACCGAGCCCGCCGCCGCCTTCGGCACCAGCACCGCGGTGGCGATCTCATCCGGCGCCAGCGCGGTCTGCCGGTTGCCGCGGAGGAACGCGCCCAGCGCCAGCCGCCGCACCCCGCGCAGGCTGGCCAGCTCGATCGCCGCATCCAGGGCCAGCAGCGGCGGCACGCCATCCGCGGCCGGGGAGGCGTTGCAGAGGTTGCCGACCAGCGTCGCGCGATTCTGCACCTGCGCCCCGCCGACCTGGGCCGCCGCCTGGCGCAGCGCGTCGAACCAGGGCGGCAGGGCTGCCTCCCGCAGCGCCGCCCAGGTCACCAGCGCGCCGATGCGGTGGTGGTCGCCCCGGTCCTCGATGCCGGCCAGCTCGGGCAGCGCCGAGAGGTCGAGCAGCGGCCGCTCCACCGGCCGCATCCAGGCCTCGGCCGCCGCCCGCGCCGGGTAGATGTCGGTGCCGCCAGCCAGCAGCAGCGGCGGCGCCGGCGCCGCTGACAGCAGGGCCAGCGCCTCGTTCAATTGCGTCGGGCGGCGATAAGCGGTCATGCAGCTCCGGGATCGTCGGCCGGCGCCGCCGGGCGGCGCCTTCGTATCGGTTGCAGCAAACCACGGACCGGGGTGCCGGGCTATCCTCCAGGCCGCCCTCTCGCTAGGCTTCGCCGGCGCGCAGCAGGGGGTTCGGCGATGGCGGTGGAGCAGGCGGCGGGACCCGCGAAGGGCCGGACCCTGGTGCGCAACATCGGCCTGCTGCTCTCGGGCGACCTGGCCCTGCCGGTGCTGGATGCCGACGCCATCCTGATCGAGGACGGGAAGATCGCCGCCATCGGCCGCGGCGCCGAACTCGCCGGGCGCGGCCCGGTCGACGGCGTGATCGACGCGCATGGCTGCGCCGTCTCCCCCGGCCTGGTGGACAGCCATGTCCACCCGGTCTTCGGCGACTGGACGCCCCGCCAGAACCAGATCGGCTGGGTGGAATCCTTCCTCAACGGCGGCGTCACCACGATGATCTCGGCCGGCGAGGTCCATCTGCCCGGCCGGCCAAAGGACATCGTCGGCCTGAAGGCGCTCGCCATCACCGCGCAGCGCGCCTTCTTCAATGCCCGCCCGGCCGGGGTGAAGGTTCTGGCCGGCGCGCCGGTACTGGAACTCGGCATGGAGGAGCACGACTTCGCCGAACTCGCCGCCGCCGGCGTCACCCTGCTCGGCGAGGTCGGGCTGGGCTCGGTCAAGACCGGCTACCAGGCGCGGGAGATGGTGGCCTGGGCGCGCAAATACGGCATCCAGAGCACCATCCACACCGGCGGCCCCTCGGTCCCCGGCAGCAGCATGATCGACCGCGACACGGTGCTGGAGGCCGATGCCGACATCATCGGCCACATCAATGGCGGCCATACTTCCCTGCCGGAGGCGCATGTCTGCGAGCTCTGCGAGCGCTCCTCCCGCGCCATCGAGCTGGTGCATAACGGCAACGAGCGGGTGGCGATCGCCGCGGTGCAGGCGGCGCGCGACCTCGGCCAGCTGCACCGCGTCATCCTTGGCACCGACAGCCCGGCGGGGTCCGGGGTGCAGCCGCTCGGCATCCTGCGGATGATTTCGCTGCTCTCCTCGCTCGGCGGCATCCCGGCGGCGCAGGCCTTCGCCATGGCCACCGGCAACACCGCCCGCATCCGCGCGCTCGATGCCGGGCTGATCGAGTTAGGCCGCGCCGCCGACCTGGTCTTCCTCGACCGCGCCCAGCACAGCGCCGGCCGGGACATGCTGCACAGCGTCGAACTGGGCGACATCCCCGGCATCGGCGGGGTGATGATCGACGGCGCGATGCGGTGCGGCCGCAGCCGCAACACCCCGCCGGCCGAGCGGGTGCCCGAGGTGCTGGGCCACTGACCCAAGGCTCCACCGCGCCCGGCTGGCGCAGCGGCATCCGCAACGGGCTGCTGCTCGGCGGCTTCGTGCTGCTGGCCGCCATCGCCTTCAATTGGGACGACATCCCGGCGCTGCGGCGCATGCTGGCCGAGGCGCCCTTCGCCATCGCCATCTCGGTCGCCGTCCATGTGCCGCAGATCCTGCTGACCTCGCTGTCCTGGCGGACGCTGCTGCCACCGGACCGGCGCCCGCCCATCCCCGACATGATGCTGCTGCGCTGGTACCGCGAATCCGCCAATGCACTGCTGCCGGCCGGCGCGCTCGTCGGCCAGGCGGCGGCGGCGCGGCTGCTGTCCCGCCGCGGCATTCCCGGCGAGATGGCCGGCGCAACCGCCACCGTCGACCTGACCTTGGAGGCGGTCTCTCAATTGTTCTTCACCCTCGCCGGCGTCGCGCTGCTGCTGGGCGCGGGGGAGGGGGAGGGGCTGCTGGGCTTCGCTGCGGCCGGCTTCGCCATCGCGCTGGGCGGCGCCGGCGCCATGCTGGTCTTCCAGCGCAACCTGCCCTTGGCGCTGCTGGAACGCGGCCTGATGCGGCTGGCCCGGCGCTGGCCGGCGCTGCGGCCGGAATGGATCCGCGAATTGCAGGCGGCGATCCTCGCTTTGCATGCCGACTGGCCCCGGCTGGTCGGCGCCACGCTGTGGCATACCGCGGCCTGGCTGTCGGGCGTGATCGAGGTCGCCGGCATTCTCTGGCTGATGGGCAGCCCGGTGACGCTGGCCGAGGCGATGGTGATCGAGAGCCTGGCCCAGGCGCTGCGCAATGCCGGCTTCATGCTGCCGGGGGCGCTGGCGGTGCAGGAAGGCGCGATCATCGGCGCCGCGGCGCTGGTGGGCGTCCCGCCCGGGTTGGCACTCGGGATGGCGCTGGCC
Organism: Paracraurococcus sp.; assembly: GCA_049315625.1. Taxonomy (GTDB): domain Bacteria; phylum Pseudomonadota; class Alphaproteobacteria; order Acetobacterales; family Acetobacteraceae; genus Paracraurococcus. Next base: position 10,500 of record JBMOJU010000004.1, on the reverse strand, counting down.
CGCCGGGCGCGGGAGGTGTTGCTCAGCCTCCCGGGGCTTCTGGCTTGGCAGCGGGCCGAAGGCATGGCTATGCGGGGCGCCGGGGGCCATATCCGCCCCGGGCCGGGGGATTAGAGGTATGGGTACGTCGCGTTCCGGGGTGATGGACCTGCTGCGGCTGGTGCCGCAGGGTGGGCCGGCGATCTGCAATGTCTCTGTCACGAATATGTGCAACGCCACCTGCGACTTCTGCAATTTCGCCCACGACAAGGGCTTCGTGACCGACCGCCGCAGCCTGGATGCCAGCCGCTTCGCCGATTCGCTGGCCCGGCTGAAGGCGGAGGCCGGGGTTCGCTTCGTCACCTTCATGGGCGGCGAGCCATTGCTGCACAAGAACATCGTCGAGATGGTGCAGACCGCGACCGACATGGGCGTGCAGCCCACCATGGTGACCAATGGCTGGCTGCTGCCACCCAAGGTGGACGCGCTGGCCGATGCCGGCATCACCACGCTGTTCATCTCGATCGATGCCGCCGACCCGCTGGTGCATGAGAAGAACCGCGGCCTGAAGGGCGTGTGCGAGCGGATCCGGGAGGCGACGACGCAGCTGACCGCGCGCGGCGTCACCGTCATCGCCTCGGTGGCGATGACCCGGCTGATCCCGGACTACCTGGCGCTGGCCCGCTTCGTGAAGTCGCTGGGCTTTTCCGCCATCACCTTCTCCTACCCGCGCCGGGCGGCGCTGGGGTCGAACTCCCTGGTTTGGTCCGAGGATTCCGAGCTGGTCGACATGTCGACCGCCGAGCTGCTGGCCGCTTTCGACGGCGCCGAATCGGCCCGCAACATCATCCCCGTGCACAACCCGCGCGCGGGTCTGGCCGACATGCGGCGGCGGCTGACCGGGCAGGGCGAGCGCTTTACCTGCCATGCCGGCTACAAATATTTCTACATGGACTGGAACTACGACCTCTGGCGCTGCGAGGACTGGGCCAAACCGATCTCCTCCGTCTGGGAGTTCACGCCGGACAAGATGATGCGGGATGCCTGCCAGGCCTGCACCACGGATTGCTACCGCGACGCCAGCATCATGCTGCATTTCCCGGTCGCCATCGGCGATGCCTTCGCGCAGATGCGGGAAGGCCGGCCGCTGGCCGCCTTCAAGGCGCTGGCCGATAGGCGCATCCTGGGCTCGATCGGGGCCATCACCGGGCATGGCAGCCGGCTCTCGCGGCTGGCCGGGACCGGCTGATCCCGGCAAGCTGCCGCCGCCACAGGGATCGCCGCCATGCCCGCCATCATCCGCAAGCTGGTCACCATCCTCGACGAGACGCGGCGCGAGATGCGCCGTGACCTGGATGTGCCGGTCCGCCGCGTCGTCTGCTGCGCGGTGATCCAGAACCCCTGTGCCGGCCGTTACGTGGAGGATCTGTCCGAGCTGATCGCCCAGGGCGAGGAGCTCGGCGCGCTGCTGGCGGCGCGCGGCATCGCGGCGCTCGGCATCCCGGGCGAGCAGGTGCAAAGCTTCGGCAAGGCCGCGGTGGTGGGGGAGGCGGGTGAGCTGGAGCACGCCGCCGCGCTGCTGCACCCCAAGATGGGCGCACCGGTGCGCGCCGCGCTCGGCAAGGGACCGGCGCTGATCCCGTCCGCCAAGAAATCGGGCGGGCCGGGCACCGGCATCGACGTGCCGCTGGGGCACAAGGATGCCGCCTTCGTGCGCAGCCACTTCGATGCCATCGAGGCGCGCGTGCCGGATGCGCCGCGGGCGGACGAGATCCTGGTCTGCCTGGCGCTGACCGATGGCGGAAGGCCGCTGCCCCGGGTCGGCGGGCTGACCCACGACCAGGCCGAGGGGCGCGACGGGCTGCGCTGACGGCGCGGAATTCCGCTGCCGGGCCGCTGCCGCATCGCCGCGTATCCCGCGCCCTCCCTTGCATTGCGGGCGAGATACGGCCATACCTTGCCGCAACGACGGACGGTATTCCGCACCCAAGTCGCGCCAGCATGGCGCCGGGGACGCGGGATGCGCCAGAAACCGCCCAGCCGCATTCCGGAATCTTGGGACCGCTCAGGTTTCGTGCCTGGAATGCCGAGGGCTGCCGCAACGGGGAGAACGATCCGGGTGTCCGACACCATCCTGGAGACCGAGGGGCTGACCAAGGAGTTCATGGGCTTCGTCGCCGTCGGCGACGTGTCCCTGAAGGTCCGGCGCGGCAGCATCCATGGCGTCATCGGCCCGAACGGCGCCGGCAAGACCACCTGCTTCAACCTGCTGACCAAGTTCCTGCAGCCGACGCGCGGCAAGATCACCTATGACGGCCGCGACATCACCCGGCTGAAGCCGGCGGAGGTCGCGCGGCTCGGGCTGGTGCGCAGCTTCCAGATCTCGGCGGTCTTCCCGCACTTGACGGTGCTGGAGAATGTCCGGGTGGCGCTGCAGCGGCAGCGCGGCGGCAGCTTCGATTTCTGGCGCTCCGATTCGCTGCTGCGGCAATACGACGACCGCGCCGTGGCGCTGCTCGCCGATGTCGGGCTGACCGGCTACGAGCATCTTGCCGCGGGCGAGCTGCCCTATGGCCGCAAGCGGGCGCTCGAGATCGCCACCACGCTGGCGATGGAGCCGCAGATGATGCTGCTCGACGAGCCGACCGCGGGCATGACGCATGAGGACGTGGACCGCATCGTCGCGCTGGTGAAGCGCGTCGCCATCGGCCGCACCGTGCTGCTGGTGGAACACAACCTGAAGGTGGTCTCCGGCCTCTGCGACACCATCACCGTGCTGGCGCGCGGTTCGGTGCTGGCGGAGGGCGACTACCAGACGGTGGCGAAGAACCCGGATGTGGTCGCCGCCTATCTGGGTTCGGAAGCGCATACCGTGACCGAGGGAGTACCGGCCTGATGGTCACGACCCTGGACGCTCCGCGACCGGCCGCGGCCGGTGAGGCGATCCTCGCGGTGAACAACCTCGAGGCCTGGTACGGCGAGAGCCACATCCTGCACGGCGTCGGGCTGGAAGTCCGGCCCGGCGAGGTGGTTACGCTGCTCGGCCGCAACGGCGCCGGCAAGACCACGACGCTCCGCGCCATCATGGGGCTGGTCGGCCGCCGCGCCGGCAGCATCTGCTTCGACGGCAAGGAGACGATCGGCAGCCGCTCCGACCAGATCGCCCGCGCCGGCATCGGCTACTGCCCGGAGGAGCGCGGCATCTTCGCCAGCCTGACGGTGACGGAGAACCTGATGCTGCCGCCGGTGGTGCGGCAGGGCGGGCTCGACCTCGACACCATCTACAAGCTGTTTCCCAACCTGAAGGAACGCGCGAACAGCCCGGGGACGAAGCTGTCGGGCGGCGAGCAGCAGATGCTGGCGATCGCCCGGATCCTGCGGACCGGTGCAAAGCTGCTGCTGCTGGACGAGCCCTCGGAAGGCCTTGCCCCGGTCATCGTGCAGCAGATCGGCGTGACGATCCGCGAGCTGAAGAGCCGCGGGTTCACAGTGGTGCTGGTCGAGCAGAATTTCCGTTTCGCCCAGACCGTGGCGGACCGGCACTACGTGATGGAGCACGGTCGGGTGGTGGCGGAGGTGGCGAATGCCGACCTCGCTGCCTCGATGGACCAACTGCACGAATATCTGGGCGTCTGACAACGCGACCGACGTCGCCACAGAAGCGGCGCGACTGGGAGATCAGGGATCATGACCGAGACGAGCCGTAGAACGCTGCTGAAGACCGCTGCCGCCCTGCCGGCGATGGGCGGCCTGCCATGGCGCAGCGCCAGGGCGCAGGCGGCGAACACGGTGAAGATCGCGCTGCTGTGCGACTTCTCCGGCACCTACCGCGACGTGACCGGCCCGACCGAGCTGGCCTGCATCCGCCAGGCTGCGGCGGAATTCGCCAACCGTGGCTTCAACGTCGAAGTGCTGTACGGCGACAACCAGAACAAGCCCGATGTCGGCTCCAACCTCGTCCGGCAATGGATCGACCGCGACGGCGTGGACGTGATCGTCGATGGCGGCGCGTCCTCCGTCGCGCTGGCCGCGAACGACGTGGTGCGGGAAAAGAACAAGGTCTTCCTCAACACCTCCTCGGCGACCTCCGACCTCACCGGCGCCAAGTGTTCGCCGAACACGGTGCACTGGACCTACGACACCTGGATGCTGGCGAAGTCGACCGGCGGCGCGACGGTCCGCGCCGGCGGTGACAGCTGGTACTTCATCACCGCCGACTATGCCTTCGGCCATGCGCTGGAACGCGATACCTCGACCTTCGTGCGCGGTGCCGGCGGCAAGATCCTCGGCGCGGTCCGCACGCCGTTTCCCGGCACTACGGATTTCTCCTCGTTCCTGCTGCAGGCCTCCGCCGCCAAGCCGAAGGTGATCGGCCTGGCCAATGCCGGATCCGACACCGTCAACTGCATCAAGCAGGCTTCCGAATTCGGCCTGACCAAGCGCGGCATCCGCCTTGCGTCCCTGCTGATGTTCCTGCCCGACGTGCATGCCATCGGCCTGCAGACGGCGCAGGGGTTGATCTGTACCGAGACCTTCTACTGGGACCTCAACGACCGCACCCGCGCCTTCACCAAGCGCATGCGGCCGAACATTTCCGTACCGCTCTGCATGAACCACGCGGGCGGCTATGCCGCGGTGCTGCACTACCTGAAGGCCGTGGCCGACATGGGCGTGGCGCAGGCCAGGGCGAACGGCATCGAGACGGTGAACCGCATGAAGGCGATGCCCTGCGACGATGATTGCTTCGGCGCCGGCACCATCCGCGAGGATGGCCGTAAGCTGCACCCGGCCTATCTTTTCGAAGTGAAGAAGCCGGAGGAAAGCCGCGGCGAGTGGGACTACTACAAGCTGCTGCAGACCACCGCCTCGGCGGAGGCCTTCCGGCCGCTCGGCGAGGGTGGCTGCGCCTTCGTCAAAGTCTAACACCCCGGAGTTGTCCCGCATGGCCCTTGATCGTCGCAGCCTGATCGCCGTCGGCTCCAGCCTTGCCCTGGGCGGACTGCCCGGGCGCGCGGCGCGTGCCCAGGCCGCGAACACGATCAAGATCGGCGTGCTGAACGACCAGTCGGGCGTCTACCGCGACATCTCCGGCCCGACCTCGGTCGCCTGCGTCCGGCAGGCGGTGCAGGATTTCGCCGGTCAGGGCCTGACTGTCGAAGTCGTCGCCGGCGACCACCAGAACAAGCCCGATGTCGGCTCCAACATCGCCCGGCAATGGATCGACCGCGACGGCGTCGACGTGATCGTCGACGTGCCGAACAGCGCCGTGGCGCTGGCGGTGAACGGCGTGGTGCGGGAGAAGAACAAGGTCTACCTGAACAGCACCGCGGCGACCGCCGACCTGACCGGCCCGGCCTGTTCCCCCAACACGGTACACTGGACCTACGACACCTGGATGCTGGCGCGCAGCACCGGCGGCGCCATGGTGAAGGCCGGGGGCGACAGCTGGTTCTTCATCACCGCCGACTATGCCTTCGGCCATGCGCTGGAACGCGACACCAGCAACTTCGTCAAGGCGCAGAACGGCAGGGTGGTCGGCGCGGTGCGCCACCCGCTGGGCAACACCGATTTCTCCTCCTTCCTGGTGCAGGCGCAGGCGTCGCGCGCCAAGGTGATCGGCCTGGCCAATGCCGGGGCGGATACCATCAACGCGGTGAAGCAGGCCGCCGAATTCGGCCTGACCCGGCGCGCCACCAAGCTGGCCGTGCTGCTGATGTTCATCAATGACGTCCACGGCCTCGGCCTGCAGGCAGCGCAGGGGCTGGTCTGCACCGAGACCTTCTATTGGGACCTCAACGACCGCACCCGGGCCTTCACCGCGAAGGTCAAGCCGCATTTGGCCGGCAACATGCCGGCCATGTCGCATGCCGGCTGCTATGCCGCCGTGCTGCACTACCTGAAGGCGGCGGCGGACATGGGCGTGGCGGCGGCCAAGGCGGATGGCGCCGCCGCGGTCGCCCGGATGAAGGCGATGCCGACCGAGGATGACTGCTTCGGCGCCGGTCAGGTTCGCGCCGATGGGCGGAAGATCCACCCCTCCTACCTGTTCGAGGTGAAGGCGCCCGGCGAAAGCAAGGGGCCTTGGGACTACTACAAGCTGCTGCAGACCACGGCCGCGGAGGACGCCTTCCGGCCGATCGCCGAGGGCGCCTGCCCGCTGGTCCGCAGCTGAGACCGATATTCGGCGGCGCGGGGAAGGGTCCCCGCGCCGTGCCTGACGAGGAGTGGTTCGTATGACGCTTACCCGCCGCAGCCTGATTGCCGCGTCTGTCGGGACGACCATGATGCCGGCGCTGCCGCGGCTGTCCCGCGCGCAGGCGGCCAATACCATCCGCATCGGCGTGCTGAACGACCAGTCCGGCCCCTACCGCGACCTCAGCGGCCCCTACGGCGTGCAGTGCACGCTGCAGGCGGTGCAGGAATTCGGCAACCGCGGCTTCAATGTCGAGGTCATCAACGCCGACCACCAGAACAAGCCGGATGTCGGCGTCAACATCGCCCGGCAGTGGTACGATCAGGGCGTCGACATGATCATCGACGTCCCGACCAGCTCGGTCGGCCTCGCGGTGAACAACGTCGCGCGGGAGAAGAACAAGGCCTACGTCAACACCGGCTCGGCCACCTCGGACCTGACCGGCACGCAGTGCAGCCCGAACACGGTGCACTGGATGTACGACACCTACATGCTGGCCAAGTCGACCGGCGCGGCGATGGTGAAGGCGGGCGGCGATTCCTGGTTCTTCATCACCGCCGACTACGCCTTCGGCCACGCGCTGGAACGCGACACGTCCAATTTCGTCAAGGCTGCGGGCGGCAAGGTGAACGGCGCGGTGCGCTATCCCTTCCCGGCGACCTCCGACTTCTCCTCCTTCCTGGTGCAGGCGCAATCCTCCCGCGCCAAGGTCATCGGCCTGGCCAATGCCGGCGCCGACCTGATCAACACCATCAAGCAGGCGGTCGAATTCGGCGTGACGCGCCGCGGCGCCAAGCTCGCCGCGCTGCTGATGTTCCTGCCGGACGTGCACGCGCTCGGCCTGCAGACGGCGCAGGGCCTGGTGCTGACCGAAAGCTTCTACTGGGACCTGAACGACCGCACCCGCGCGCTGACCCAGCGCCTGAAGCCGCGGCTGAAGGAGCAGGTGCCGAACATGGCGTCGGTCGCCAATTACTCCGGCGCGCTGCACTACCTGAAGGCGATCGCCGACATGGGCGTCGCCGCCTCCAAGGTGTCCGGCCTCGACGTCATCAACCGCATGAAGGCGATGCCCTGCGACGATGACGCCTTCGGCCCCGGCGTGATCCGGATCGATGGGCGCAAGCTCTGCCCCTCCTACCTCTTCGAGGTGAAGTCGCCGGCCGAGAGCAAGGCCACCTGGGACTACTACAAGCTGATTGGCACGACGCCGGCCGAGGAAGCCTTCCGGCCGCTCGGCGAAGGCGGGTGCAGCCTCGTGAAGGCCTAACAACAAGCGGGAGGAAACGAACATGTCGCTGAACAGGCGCGAAATGCTTGCCGCCGGGGCCGCCACGGCGCTCGGCGGGCTGCCCCGGGCGCGGGCCCAGGGCAGCCAGGTGATCCGCATCGGCGTGATCAGCGACATGTCCGGCCCTTACCGCGACACCACCGGGCCGGGCAGCGTCGCGCTGACCCAGCAGGCGGTGCAGGATTTCGGCAGCCGCGGCTTCACGGTGGAGGTGCTGCAGGGCGACCACCAGAACAAGCCCGATGTCGGCGCCAGCATCGCCCGGCAATGGTTCGACCAGGGCGTCGATGCCGTGGTCGACCTGCCGACCTCCTCCGTCGCGCTGGCGGTCAACCAGATCGCCCGGGAGAAGAACAAGGTCCACCTGAACTCCGGCGCCGCCACCTCCGACCTCACCGGCACGCAGTGCAGCCCGAACACGGTGCACTGGACCTACGACACCTATATGCTGGCGAAATCCACCGGCGCGGCGATCGTCAGGAATGGCGGCGACAGCTGGTTCTTCATCACCGCCGACTACGCCTTCGGCCATGCGCTGGAACGCGACACCGGCAATTTCGTCAAGGCGCAGGGCGGCCGCGTGGTGGGTGGCGCCCGCTACCCCTTCCCGGCGACCACCGACTTCTCCGCCTTCCTGTTGCAGGCGCAATCCAGCCGCGCCAAGGTGCTCGGCCTGGCCAATGCCTCGACTGACACGGTGAACTGCATCAAGGGCGCGCGGGAGTTCGGCCTGCACCGCTCGATGAAGATCGCCGCCCTGCTGATGGGCGTGGTCGACGTGAAGTCGCTCGGGCTGGAAAGCGGGCAGGGGCTGCTGCTGACCGAAAGCTTCTACTGGGACCTGAACGACCGCACCCGGGCGCTGACCCAGCGGGTGCGGGCCAAGAACCAGGACCGCCCGCCGGCCATGGTGCCGGCCGGCTGCTACGGCGCGGTGCTGCACTACCTGAAGGCGGTGGCCGACATGGGCGTGCCCGCCGCCAAGGCCAGCGGCGTCGATGCGGTGACGCGGATGAAAGCGCTGCCCTGCGACGACGACGCCTTCGGTCCCGGCCATATCCGCGCCGATGGCCGCAAGATCCATCCGGGCTACCTGTTCGAGGTGAAGACGCCCGCCGAATCGCGCAACCCCTGGGATCTGTACAAGGTCGCGGCCACCACCCCGGGCGAGGAGGCCTTCCGGCCCCTGGCCGAGGGCGGGTGCCCGCTGGTCCGCAGCTGATCCCCATCCGATAATCCAAGGACCGAGACGACCCGCATGGACGACATCTTCGGCATCCCCGCGCCGCTGCTCTTCGGGCAGCTGCTGCTCGGCCTGATCAACGGCGCCTTCTATGCGATGCTCTCGCTCGGCCTCGCGGTGATCTTCGGCCTGCTCAACATCGTCAACATGGCGCACGGCGCGCAGTTCATGATGGGCGCCTTCGCCGCCTGGATGCTGCTGGCCTGGGGCGGCATCGGCTATTGGTGGGCGCTGCTGCTGTCGCCCATCATCGTCGGCATCACCGGGGTGATCCTGGAGAAATTCTTCATCAGCAAGCTGTACAAGCTGGACCACCTTTACGGCCTGCTGCTGACCTTCGGCCTGGCGCTGATCATCGAAGGCGTGTTCCGGAACGAGTTCGGCTCCTCCGGTCTGCCCTACCGCATCCCGGCCGAACTCTCGGGCGCCTGGGATCTCGGCTTCATGTTCATGCCGATCTACCGCGGCTGGGTCGTGGTCGCGGCACTCATCCTCTGCCTCGCCACCTGGCTGATCATCGAGAAGACCCGCCTCGGCGCCTATCTCCGGGCCGCGACCGAGAACGCCGCGCTGGTCCAGGCCTTCGGCGTCAACGTCCCGCGCATGGTGACGCTGACCTACGGCTTCGGCGTGGCGCTCGCCGCGGTCGGCGGCGTGCTGGCGGCGCCGATCTACTCGGTGAACCCGCAGATGGGATCGAACCTGATCATCGTGGTCTTCGCCGTCGTCGTCATCGGCGGCATGGGCTCGATCCTGGGGTCGATCCTCACCGGCTTCGCGCTTGGCATCGTCGAGGGCCTGACCAAGGTCTTCTGGCCGGAAGCCTCGGCCACCGTCATCTTCGTCATCATGGCGATCGTGCTGCTCGCGCGTCCCGCCGGCCTCTTCGGGAGGGCCTGAGCATGGCCGACACCACCACCATCTCCGTCGGCGCGCTTCCGGACAGCGCCAAGGAAGCCGACGGCGCCTGGGGCTTCTCCCGCGCGCAACTCGTGGCGCTCGGCGTGCTGGTCGCGTTCCTCGCGATCTCGCCCTTCGTCCTCTACCCCGTCTTCCTGATGAAGCTGCTCTGCTTCGCGCTCTTTGCCTGCGCCTTCAACCTGCTGATCGGCTATGTCGGGCTGCTGAGCTTCGGCCATGCGGCGTATTTCGGCATGGGCGGGTATCTGGCCGGCCACGCTGCCAAGGCCTGGGGGCTGACGCCGGAGATCGCCATCATCATCGGCGGCTTGACGGCCGGCCTGCTCGGTGTCGTCGCCGGCTGGATCGCCATCCGCCGCCAGGGCATCTACTTCGCCATGATCACCCTGGCGCTGGCCCAGATGGTCTACTTCTTCTGCGTCCAGGCGCCTTTCACTGGCGGTGAGGACGGCATCCAGGCCATCCCGCGCGGCAGCTTCCTCGGCATCTTCCCGCTCGACCGCGACATGGCGATGTACTGGCTGGTCGCCGGCGTCTTCCTTGCCGGCTTCCTGCTGGTCCACCGCATCATCCATTCGCCCTACGGCCAGGTGCTGAAGTCGATCCGCGAGAACGAGCCGCGCGCCACCTCGCTCGGCTACCGGACGGACGACTACAAGCTGCTGGCCTTCATCCTCTCGGCCACGCTGGCCGGCGTCGCCGGTGCCACCAAGTCGATCGTCTTCGGCATCGCCACCCTCACCGATGTGCACTGGTCCATGTCGGGAGAGGTCGTGCTGATGACCCTGGTCGGTGGCCTCGGCACGGTGTTCGGGCCGGTCGTCGGTGCCGCGGTGATCGTGACCATGCAGAACTATCTGGCGGAGATGGGCG
>JBMOJU010000165.1:0-10950 GCA_049315625.1 Paracraurococcus sp. | reverse complement strand
AAGGCCGAGCGGCCACCACAGGGCGAACCCGGCCACCATGGCGAAGATCGGCCACATCGGATGGATGCGGCCATCGGCGGCGGGGAGGCAGGGTGGCAGGGCAAAGGCGGACATCGGCTCCTCCATTTGAGTGTACCTTACATTTACATACTGAGCCGATGCGGCGAAGTCAAGCGCATTCACATGCGTCCGAGCAGTGCGGTCACGCCCTTCTCCAGCACCGCCTCGGCCGGCGGCGCACCGCTTTCCGGCGTCGGCATTCCAGCCCGCTCGAGCATCGCCACGCCATGCGACAAGGCCCAGACCTGCAAGGCGACCAGACGCGGGTTGTGGCCGCCGCTCGGCAGCAGCGCGGTGATGGTTCCGGTCAGCGTCTCGAAGGGCTGGTCGCGGCCCGAGGCCGTGACGTCCTCCCCCGCCTGCGGCTGGAAGGCGAACATGGCCGCGTAGTAGCCGGGCTCCTCCCGCGCAAAGGCCAGGTAGGCCGGGCCCATGCGGTGCAGCGCCTCCGCCGCGTCGCGGGTGCCGGCGGCAGCCGCCTGCAGCCGTTGGCCGAACAGCGCGAAGCCGCGCCGGCACAGCTCGGCCAGCACCTCCTCCCGGTCCTTGAAGTGCCGGTAGGGCGCGCTGGGGGAGACGCCGGCCCGGCGCGCCGCCTCGGTCAGGGTGAAGCCCTGCGGCCCCCGTTCGGCGACCAATTGCCGGGCGCCCTGCAGCAAGGCTTCCCGCAGATTGCCATGGTGGTAGCCGCGGCGCGCGGCCAGGTCGGGGATGCGTCTTGCTTGGGCCATGAAGACCAAACATCCAGAGACGCCCGTGAACTGCAAGTGCTACGCGCTCGCAGCGGCGCCTGCCCCGCAATGAAATCAAAACATGCAAGATGTCAGGCCGCGTCTGTTGAACTCAAATAAAAGTGAGAAATGCCACGCACACGGCTTTGCGCATCCCCGAGACTGTGCCCGATCTGCTTTTTGACGCAACCCTTGGACACGCCAACCCGTCTCGATTGGCGGATTCTTCGCTCAGACGTCGATCGCGAGGGTCAGCTTGCCCGCCCAACGGTCGCTGGCATGGGGCGGCCCATGCCCGATGCCGACCTGCAGGCCGACCCGGTCCCCGATCCGGACATCCGTCGCCGCAAACAGCGGATGTGCCTGGCCCCGGGGCGCCTCGGGCCGGTCGAGCCGGCCGAACGCGATAGAATGCTCAAGCCCGAGCCGCACCCGCTCCGCCACACGTCGCACGCGCCTGACGGCAGGGGCGAAGCTGCGACCGTCGTGGCCGAGCGGGAACTCGACCCCGGGGTTCAGGATCAGCGGCCAGGGTCCGCTCCGCAGGTGGAGGACCGGCCGCAGCGTCAGCGCCCCGTCGGCGGCGGAGACGCGGCAGGATCGCCGCCACAGCTCGACACCCAGCCCGGCGGCGATCGGCGTGACGCCGCTGTTCCGCAACTTGAAGCCGCCACGGAAGACATCGACGGAGAATTCCGGCGCCACAGGTGGGTCGAGTGCGACCTCGTGCCAGGGCGTGGTCAGGTAGCCGATCTCGGCGGTCAGCCGCAGGCCGATGCCCTCTGCCCGTCCCGCATGCCATGCCGCCCGGCCTTCAGGTACAGGTTCAGACCGCGCCTGCCCGGATCACCGATGCGGCCATCGAAGACCTGGAACTCATCGAATCCCGTGGTAGCAGCACCCGTGGCAACCAGGCTGAGCACGAGGCAGGCGGCGGCGAGGCCCGTGCGGCGGCATCCGGCGTTGCCGCCGCGCGACGCCGGGCCCGCGGTATCGTCCCGCGATCAGAAGCCGAGATCGAAGATCCTCTCCAGTGCCCAGCGATCGCCCGCCAGCGTCAGGCCGCGGCCGGTGCAGGCAGCGGCGAGAGCGGCCGGCGGCGAATCAGCCGGCGGCCGGCGCGATCACCGCCCAGGTGGTGGTGATGTGGGTCGCCAGCTCCTCCGACCCTTCCGCGCGGATCAGGATGTCGCCGAAGATCATGCGCTTGCCGCGCTTGACGATCCGCGCCTCCGCCAGCACCGGGCCGCTGCCGGCGGGGCGGAGGAAGTTGACCGTCATGGAACTGGTGACGCTGTCGTCCCGCCCGCCGGAGACGCTAAGCAGCGCGGCCCACATCGCCACGTCCGCCAGGCCCATCAACGCGGGGCCGGAGACGGTATTGCCCGGGCGCAACAGCACCGGCTTCGCCGGCAGCCGCACCAGCGCGGTCCCGGCCTCGGCTGCCAGAACCTCGATCTCCCACTCGGCCGCCAGCGGCACGCCGCGGCGCATGATGGCCTGGATCTCGGACGTCGTCAGGGTGGTCATCAGCGTCCTTCAAGCACGCGGCCGATGCAGGGATTGCCGCCGAGCCAATAGCAAAGCTCGGCCGGCCGCGCGATCCGGTACAAGGCGAGGTCGCAGCGCAACCCGGGCGCGAGGCGGCCGCGATCCGCCAGGCCCAAGGCCGCGGCGGCGTTCACCGTGACTCCGCGCAGCGATTCGGTAACGGTCAGGCGGAACAGCGTGCAGGCCATGTTCAGCATCAGCAGCAGGGACAGCGCGGGGGAGGAGCCGGGGTTGAAATCCGTGGCGACCGCCATCCGCACGCCGGCTGCGCGCATGGCCGCGATGTCGGGCCGCGCGCTCTCCCGCAGGAAGTAGCAGGCGCCGGGCAGCAGCACGGCGACCGTGCCGGCGGCGCCCATGGCGGCAAGGCCGGCGGCATTGGCGCGCTCCAGATGGTCGACCGAGAGCACACCGTACCGGGCAGCCAGCGCGGCGCTGCCGGCATCGGCATGCTGGTCGCCATGCAGCTTGGCCGGGATACCGTGCCGGCGCGCGGCATCCAGCACCCAGCCGGTCTCCGTATCGTCGAATGCCAGCGTGTCGTGGAAGATATCGACGGCATCGGCCAGCCCGACCGCGGCAGGGACGGTTTCCTCCGCGACCAGCCGGGCGTAGTCGGCCCGTCGCCCGGCATATTCCGGCGGCACGGCATGCGCCGCGAGCAGCGTGGTGACGACGGAGAGCGGCAGCTCGGCCCCCAGCCGGCGGGCGACGCGGAGCTGGCGCAGCTCGGTCGCGGTATCCAGCCCATAGCCGGACTTCACCTCCAGCGTCGTCACGCCTTCCGCCATCAGCGTCCGGGCGCGCGGCAGGGCGGCGGCGAGCAAGGTCGCCTCATCCGCCGCGCGGGTGGCCCGCACCGTGGACAGGATGCCGCCGCCGGTTTTGAGGATCTCGGCGTAGTCCTCCCCGGCCAGCCGCCGCTCGAATTCGTCGGCGCGGTCGCCGCCGAAGACCAGATGGGTGTGGCAGTCGATCAGGCCCGGCAGGATCCAGGCGCCGGCGCAATCCGTGGTCTCCCGCGCCGGGCCCGGCAGCGCCGCGCGCGGGCCGACCCAGGCGATGCGGCCACCGGTCGCGGCGATGGCCCCGTCCTCGATGAGGCCGAGCCCGTCGCCGTCCATCGTGGCGAGGTTGGCGTTCAGCCAGACGCGATCGAACATCAGGCGAAATCCACCAATTCGGCGAAGCGGCCATGCTCGACCAGCGCCTTCACCGCGGCGATGTCAGGCGCCATGACGCGGTCGGCGTCCCAGGCGGCGGCGACGCCACGCACCAGGCCATGCGCCTGCTCGATGGGCGGGGAGGATTGCAGCGGGCGGAGGAATTCGAGGCCCTGCGCCGCGGCCAGCAGCTCGATCGCCAGGATATCCGCCAGATTATCCGCCATGTCGTGCAGCCGCAGCGCGGCGCCGGTCGCCATGCTCACATGGTCCTCCTGGTTGGCGCTGGTCGGCAGGCTGTCGGTGCTGCGCGGGGTGGCCAGGGCGCGGTTCTCGGCGACCAACGCGGCGGCGGTGACCTGGGCCAGCATGAAGCCGGAATTCAGCCCGCCGTCGCGCACCAGGAAGGCCGGCAGGCCGGAGAGCGCCGGGTCGGTCAGCAGGGCGATACGGCGTTCGGAGATCGAGCCCAACTCGGCCAGCGCCAGCGCCAGGGCGTCGGCGGCGAAGGCGACCGGCTCGGCGTGGAAATTCCCACCCGAGAGAATCTCGCCCTCGATCACCAGCGGGTTGTCGGTGACCGCATTGGCCTCTCGCTCCAGCACCTGCGCCGCATGCGCCATCAGGTCGAGGCAGGCGCCGGCGACCTGCGGCTGGCAGCGCAGCGAATAGGGGTCCTGCACCCGCGGGTCAGCGAAGCGGTGGCTGTCGCGGATGGCGCTGCCGTCCAGCAGCCGACGCAGCGCATCCGCGACGCGGATCTGGCCCAGCTGGCCACGCAGCGCGTGGATGCGCGCATCGAAGGGCGTGTCGCTGCCGCGCGCGGCATCCACGCTCATCGCCCCGGCGACCAGCGCGGTGCGCAACAGGTCCTCGGCGGCATAGAGCGCGGCGAGCGCCAGCGCGGTGCTGACCTGGGTGCCGTTCAGCAGCGCCAGGCCCTCCTTCGGGCCGAGCACCAGCGGCGCGATCCCGGCATGCGCCAGCGCCGCGGCGCCGGGCATGGCCGTGCCCTCGACGATCGCCTCGCCTTCCCCGATCAGCACAAGGGACATATGCGCCAGCGGCGCCAGATCGCCCGAGGCGCCGACCGAGCCGCGTGCCGGGATGGCCGGGGTGATTCCGGCCGCGAGCAGCGCCAGCAGCGCCTCGATCACCACCGGCCGAACGCCCGAGGCGCCGCGCGCCAGCGACAGCGCCTTCAGCGCGAGCACCAGCCGGACGACGGTTGCCGGCAGCAGCGGCCCGGTGCCTGCCGCATGGCTGCGCACCACGTTGAGCTGAAGCTGGGCCAGCTGGGCATCCGGGATGCGCGTGCTGGCGAGCTTGCCGAAGCCGGTGTTGACCCCATACAGCGCGTCGCCCCGCGCCATCCGCGCCGATAGCGCGTCGGCGGAGGCCTCGACCGGTGCCCGCCAGTCCGCGGGTAGCACCAGCGGCCCGCCTTCCATGACGGCGCGCAGCGCGGAGAGGCCGGCGAGGCCGGGGGTGATCATCGGCCGATCATGGGCAGGTCCAGCCCATGCTCCTGCGCGCAGTCGATGGCGGTCTCGTACCCCGCATCGGCGTGGCGCATGACGCCGGTCGCCGGGTCGTTCCACAGCACGCGTTTCAGCCGCCGTGCCGCGTCCTCGGTCCCGTCGGCGACGATGACCATGCCGGCATGCTGGCTGAACCCCATCCCGACTCCGCCGCCATGGTGCAGCGAGACCCAGGTGGCGCCCGAGGCGGTGTTCAGCAGCGCGTTCAGCAGCGGCCAGTCGGAGACGGCATCCGAGCCATCCCGCATCGCCTCTGTCTCCCGGTTCGGGGAGGCGACGCTGCCGCTGTCCAGATGGTCGCGGCCGATGACGATGGGGCCGATCTCGCCGCGCGCCACCATCGCGTTGAAGGCGAGGCCGAGCTTGTCCCGCAGCCCGAGCCCGACCCAGCAGATCCGCGCCGGCAATCCCTGGAAGCTGATCCGCGCCCGCGCCATGTCCAGCCAGCGGTGCAGATGCGGGTCGTCCGGGATCAGGTCCCGCACCTTCGCATCCGTCCGGTAGATGTCCTCCGGGTCGCCGCTGAGCGCCACCCAGCGGAACGGGCCGACACCGCGGCAGAACAGCGGGCGGATGTAGGCCGGGACGAAGCCGGGGAAGCCGAAGGCGTTGGCCAGCCCCTCCTCCTTCGCCATCTGCCTTATGTTGTTGCCGTAATCGAGCACCTTGGCGCCACGGTCCTGGAAATCCAGCATCGCCTGGACCTGCGCCACCATGCTGCGCTTCGCGGCGGCGGCGACCACGGCCGGGTCGCTCTCCCGCTTCGCCGCCCATTCCGCCAGGGTCCAGCCGGCCGGCAGGTAGCCGTTGGTGGGGTCGTGCGCGCTGGTCTGGTCGGTGACGATGTCGGGGATCACGCCGCGGCGGACCAGCTCGGGGAACACCTCCGCCGCATTGCCCAGCAGGCCGACGCTGATCGCCCGCCCCTCGGCGCAGGCCGCGTGGATCATCGCCAACGCGGTGTCGAGGTCATCGGTCTTGTGATCGAGGTACTTGGTCTCCAGCCGCTTCTCGATGGAGGAGGGCTGGCATTCCACCGCCAGCACGCAGGCACCGGCAAACACACCCGCCAGCGGCTGCGCCCCGCCCATGCCGCCGAGGCCCCCGGTCAGGATCCAGCGCCCCGCCAGCGACCCGCCGAAATGCTGCCGGCCGCATTCGACGAAGGTCTCGTAGGTGCCCTGCACGATCCCCTGGGAGCCGATGTAGATCCAGGACCCGGCGGTCATCTGGCCGTACATCATCAGGCCCTTGCGATCGAGCTCGGAGAAATGCTCCCAGCTCGCCCAGCGCGGCACCAAATTGGAATTGGCGATCAGCACGCGCGGCGCGTCCTTGTGGGTCTCGAAGACACCCACGGGCTTGCCGGACTGCACCAGCAGGGTCTGGTCCTCCCGCAGCCGGCGCAGGGTGGCGATGATCGTCTCGTAGCTGGCCCAGTCGCGCGCGGCGCGGCCGATGCCGCCATAGACCACCAGCTCCCCGGGCTTCTCCGCCACGGCATCGTCCAGGTTGTTCATCAGCATCCGCAGCGGCGCCTCCGTCGTCCAATGGAGGGCGGATTTCTCCAGGCCGCGTGGCGACCGGATGGCGGGGGCGTTGCGGAAGCGGTCGTTCATGCCGGGGAGCCTAGCAGAAGCCGGGCGGGAAAAAATCGTCGCCGCGCGCGAATAAACCGCCCCGCCGCCCGGTCCCTCCCCCGGCACCAACGCCGAGGAGAGACGCCATGCAGGACCACCCCCCGGGCCGCCGCCGCGCCCTTGCCGGCGCGCTTGAGTGCATGCTCTGGGCAGGCACCGGCCTGCTCTGGACCGTCACGGGCGGCATCCCCCGCGCCGGGCTGCTGGGCCAGGCGCAGGCGGCCACCGGCTTCAGCTTCGTCCAGATCAGCGACACCCATCTGGGCTTCAACACCGCGCCCAACCCGGACCCGGTGGCGACCCTGCAGGAAAGCCTGGCGGCCGCCCGCGCCGCCACCCCTTCCCTGATGCTGCACACCGGCGACGTCACCCACCTCTCCCGCGCCGGGGAGTTCGACCGCGCCGTGCAGATCATCGGCAGCGCCGGGATCGAGTGCCGCTACATCCCCGGCGAGCACGACGTGGTGGAGGATGACGGCAATTCCTTCTACGCACGCTTCCCGGCGGGGAAGGACCGCGGCGGCGCCTCCAGCTTCGATGCTGGCGGGGTGCACTTCATCGCGCTCAACAACGTGATGGACGTGAAGCCCGGCAAGCTCGGCACGCTCGGCGCCGCGCAGCTCGCCTTCCTGGAGCAGGACCTGGCCGGCCGCAGCGCCAGCACGCCGATCGTCGTCTTCAGCCACATGCCGCTCTATGTCCTGTACGAGGCCTGGGGCTGGGGCACCGAGGATGGGGCGCAGGCGCTGGCCCTGCTGCGCCGCTTCGGCTCGGTCACCGTGCTGAACGGGCATATCCACCAGACCATGCAGAAGGTCGAAGGCACCCTCGCCTTCCACAGCGGCCGCTCCACCGCCTTCCCGCAGAACCAGCCTGGTGTCGGCCGGCCCGGCCCGATGCGCGACGTCCCGGCCGAGCAGCTGCGCCGCATGCTCGGCATCAGCCGGGTTGCGCGCGTGCCGGGCGAGACGCCGCTGGCCGTGGTCTCCCAGCCGCTGCAGGGCTGACCGCATGCGCCGCCGCCTGCTGGCCCTGTTCCCCGCCGCGCTCCTCGCTGCCCGCCCTGCGCGGGCGGCGGAATTCGCGGTGGAGATCGACGAGTTCGAGTTCCGCCCCGCCGAGCTGCACGTCGCGCCGGGCACCACCGTCACCTGGACCAACCGCGACGACAGCCCGCACAACGTCGTCAGCAACGCGACGCCGCGGCTGTTCCGCTCCCGCCTGATGGAGGCGGGGGAGAGCTTCGCCTTCACCTTCGACCAACCGGGCCGGCACGACTATTATTGCGCCCTGCATCCGCATATGACCGGAGCGGTCGTGGTGGGGTGACCCAAGGGCCCAGGCGGAGGACGGCGGCGCGGCATGGCATTCGGCGACCCGGCTGGGCCGCCGGCGGAGATCCCGCCGGCGCTCGCCGCCGCGATCCTGGAGAACCTCGATTCCGCGCACAACCTGGCGCGCTGGCTGCTGCGCGACCCGGTGGTGGCGGAGGATGTGGTGCAGGATGCGGTGCTGCGCGCGCTGCGCCATGCCGGCGGCTGGCGCGGCGGGGAACCCCGCGCCTGGCTGCTGCGCATCGTCCGCAACGCCGCGCTCGACCGCATCGCCGCGCGCGGCCGGGAGATCCCGCTGGAGGATGACGCCGCCGCCGCCCTGCCCGACCCGGCGCCCGACCCCGAAGCGGCGCTGGCCGCACGCCAAACCCGCCACGGCCTCGCCGCCGCCGTCGCCGCCCTGCCGCTCGAGCTGCGGGAGGCGCTGATGCTGCGCACGGTGGAGGAGATGTCCTACCGCGACATCGCCGCCGTCACCGGCGTGCCGATCGGCACGGTGATGTCGCGTCTCTGGCGCGCCCGGGCCGCCCTGCTGCGCGCGAAGGTCGAGGCATGAGCGACGGCTGCGACACCCACCGCCTGCTGCTGCAGGCCGAGCTGGATGGCGAGTTGGAGGCCGGCCGCGCGGCGGAGCTCGCCGCGCATGTCGAGGGCTGCGCCGCCTGCGCCGGGCTCCGCACCCGGCTGCAGGCCTTGCAGGCGCGGACGCAGGCGGCGCTGCCCTTCCACGCCGCGCCGCCGGCGCTGCGGGCGCGGATCGCCGCGCAGCTCACCCCCGCACGGCCGGCCGCGGCGCCTTCGCCCCGCCGGCGCCGCCGCGGCGCGCTGGGCTTCGGCCTGGGCGCCGCGATGGCGGCCGGGCTGGCGCTGGTGGTGCTGCCGCGTAGCGGCGCACCGGATCGCGGCGCGGAGATCCTCGCCAGCCACATCCGCGCGCTGCAGCCGGGGCATCTGGTCGACGTCCTCGCCTCCGACCGCCATACCGTGAAGCCCTGGTTCGACGGCAAGCTGGACTTCGCGGTGCCGGTGCGGGACCTGGCCGGGTTCGGCTACCCGCTGGTCGGCGGCCGGCTGGAGTATGTCGGCGGCCGCCCCGTCGCCGCGCTGGTCTACCGGCGCGACCAGCACGAGGTGCAGGTCTTCGCCTGGCGCGAGGACGCACCGCAAAGCCCCCCCGTGGCGGAGCGCCGGTCCGGCTACGCGATGCTCCGCTGGGCGGAGGATGGCATGGTGTATTGGGCCATCTCCGACATCCCGCTGGAGGAGCTGACCGGCTTCGTCGAACGGTTCCGCACCGCGCGCTGACCCTGGCGCTACAGCCGCAGCACGGGATCGCCGAGGTGGATCGCCCCGCCTTCCACCACCCGCGCGGTGATGCCGCCATGGCCACGCACCGCGTTGTAGCCGCCGGGGCCGAACGCCTCCTCCATCCGCGAGCACGGCTGGCATTCGCCGCTGTGCTCCAGCAGCGCCGCGCCGATGCGGAAGCGGCGGCCCTTCAGCGCCAGCAGGTTGATGCCGGAGACGACGAGGTTGCGGCGGAGCAGCTCGGGCGGCACCGCCCCCCGCCCCAGGAAATCGGCGATGGCGGCCAGGTGGGCGGCGGCGATCAGCGTCACCCGCCGCGCGCCGCCGGCGGCGCCGGCCCAGCGGTCGCCATCCAGCCCCCGCCCCGGCTCCAGCCGCGCCGTCTCTACCACCACGATCGGCGCCCGCCGGGCCGGGCGCAGGCCGATCCAGGCCAGCCGCCCCGGCGCCATCGGGCCATCGAGCAGCCACGCCATGGCGGAACCGGGGGGTGGTGGGGTCGGGGGCATCGACGCAGGGTAGCGCAAACCCGCCCGCCGCGCGCATCCTGCCGCCATGCCGTCCTTCCACGCCCGCGCCGCGCTCCTCCCCCATGGCTGGGCCGCCGATGTCCTGATCGAGGCCGATGCCGCGGGCAGCATCGCCGCCGTCACCCCGGGCGCCGCGCCCGGGGCGGCGGACCGGCTGCGCGGCGCGGTCATCCCCGGCGTGCCCAACCTCCACTCCCACGCCTTCCAGCGCGCCATGGCCGGTGGGGCGGAGCGCCGCAGCCCGGCGGGCCAGGACAGCTTCTGGTCCTGGCGGGAGACGATGTACCGCTTCGTCGGCCTGCTGACGCCCGAGGATGCCGAGGCGGTGGCGGCGCAGCTCTACGTCGAGCTCCTCGAATGGGGGTTCACGGGCGTCGCCGAGTTCCACTACCTGCACCACCAGCCGGATGGCACGCCCTACGACAGCATCGCCGAGATGGCGCTGCGGCACCTGGCGGCGGCGCGACGGACCGGGATCGGCATCACCCTGCTGCCGAGCCTCTATCGCCATGGCGGCATCTTCGGGGCCGAGCCATCGCCGGGGCAGCGGCGCTTCCTCAACGACCTCGACCCCTACCTGCGGATCGTCGAGGCCTGCCGCGCGGCGACCGCCGGCGACCCGCAGGCGGCCGTCGGGATGGCGCCGCACAGCCTGCGCGCCGTCACGCCCGCGATGCTCGACGCCCTGCCCGCCCTGCCCGGCCCGATCCACATCCACGCCGCCGAGCAGCTGAAGGAGGTGGCCGAATGCGTCGCCGCCACCGGCGCCCGGCCGGTGCGCTGGCTGCTGGACCACGCGCCCATCGATGCGCGCTGGTGCCTGATCCACGCGACGCACATGGACCCGGCCGAGACCGCCGAACTCGCCGCCACCGGCGCCGTCGCCGGGCTCTGCCCCTCGACCGAGGCCTCGCTCGGCGACGGGACCTTCCCGCTGCGGGATTACCTCGCGGCCGGCGGCCGGCTCGGCATCGGCACCGACAGCCATGTCGGCACCTCCCCGCGCGACGAGCTGCGGCAGCTGGAGACCAGCCAGCGCCTGGCGCTGCACGAACGCGCCGTGGCGACCACCGAAGCTGCGCCAAACCCCGG
>JBMOJU010000164.1:0-10951 GCA_049315625.1 Paracraurococcus sp. | reverse complement strand
GGGGCGTAGTAGCCCGGCGGCGGGGCATAGTAGGGCATCGGCGCCGGTGGCGGCGCGTAGTAGACCGGCGGGGGCGGTGGGGCGAAGGCGCCGGCGGCGCCCAGCGCCAGCCCACCCAGCGCCAGACCGCCGAGGATGCCGGCGGCGATGCCGGCACCGTTGCCGCCATGGTGGTGGTAGGCACGGGGCGGCGGGCCGCCCCAGCCGCCACCGCCATGGCCACGGTGCCAGCCCTGCGCCTGCGCCGCGGGGGCAATCAGGGCGGTGGCGAGAAGCGCGGCGGCGGCGATACGCGACTTCATCATCTGTCGGACCCTCCTGGGTCAATGAGACTGATGAAGCGCCCGGATCGCGCCGGGATCATGGCAGGAAGCCGGCGGATTGAGGCCGCCTCGTCACAGACCCTTGAGGAACGCCAGCAGGGCGGCGTTCACCTCGGCCGCAGCTTCCTGCTGCACCCAATGCCCGGCGGTGTCGATCAGCGTGGTACCGCGCAGGTCGGGCGCGGTCTGCGGCAGCGCCTCCAGCGCCCGGCCGGTCCAGCCCAGGACGGGGTCGCGGCGGCCGGCGATGAAGCAGGCGGGCACGCCGATGCGGGCGCCGGCAAAGGGGGCCATCAGCTCCCAATTGCGTTCGATGTTGCGGTACCAGTTCAGCCCGCCGCGGAAGCCGGTGCGGCGGTAGGTGTCGACATACAGCGCCAGCTCGGCCTCCGGCAGCCAGGCCGGGAGGGCCTCGGGCTCCACCAGGCCGGCCAGGAAGCCGCCTTCCGGCAGCTCGGGGTTCCAGCGCTGCGCCTCCGGCACGTCGCCCGACAGGGTATAGAAGGTCCGCCGCAGGGTCACCGCCGGGTCGCGCCGCAGCTCGTTGTCGGCGACGCCGGGGGATTGGAAATAGATCTGGTAGAAGCGGTGCCGCCCGGCGCGGCGCAGCAGGTCGAAGGAACTGACCGGCCCGCGCGGCGCATAGGGCACCGACAGGCCGGCCACCGCGCGGAAGCGGTCCGGCCGCAGCAGCGCCGAATTCCAGGCGACCGGCGCGCCCCAGTCATGCCCGGCGATCACCGCCTGGTCGATCCCGAGCGCATCCAGCACCCCGACCATGTCACCGACCAGATGCAGGATGGTGTAGTCGGCCGCCGAGGCCGGGGCCTCGGTCTCGCCATAGCCGCGCATGTCGGGGGCGATGGCGCGGTAGCCGGCGGCGGCCAGCGCTTCCATCTGGTGCCGCCAGGAATGCCAGGCTTCCGGGAAGCCGTGGCAGAGCAGCACCGCGGGGCCTTCCCCGGCCTCCGCCACATGCATGCGGATGCCGTTGGTCTCGATGGTCTGGTGGCGGATGGTCATGGCGGCTCTCCCGGTGGCGGCGCCGTGTCAGGTGGCGAAGTCGGGCGCGTCCTGCGCCAGGATCCGCTTCACGCTTTCCAGGTGCAGCCGGGCGCTCTCGCGGTCGCCCTCCCGCATCTGGGCGTAGGTCTTGGCGGCCAGCTCGGGCGGCACCGGCTTCAGCGGCCGGTTCATCGACATCGCCAGCCGCTGCACCTCGCAGGCGCGTTCCAGGTAGTAAAGATCGTCCCAGGCCGCGGCCAGGCTCTCGCCCAGCACCATGACGCCGTGGTTGCGCATGAAGACGATGTCGGCCTCGCCGATGCTCGCCGCGATGCGGTCGCCCTCCGCCTCGTCCAGCGCAAGGCCGCCATATTCCTCATCGACCACGGTGCGGCCGTAGAATTTCAGCGCGGTCTGCCCGGCCCAGACCAAAGGCGGGCCTTCCAGCATGGTCAGCGCGGTCGCGTTCGGCATGTGGGTGTGGAAGCAGGCGCGGGCGCGCGGCACATTCTTGTGGACCCGGGCGTGGATGTAGAAGGCCGTTGCCTCCGGCACGCCGTCCCCGGCCACCACCTTGCCCTGGAAGTCGCAGACCAGCAGGCGGGACGCGGTGATCTCGGAGAACGCCCAGCCATAGGGGTTGACCAGGAACAGATCGTCCCGGCCGGGGACGACGAAGCTCAGGTGGTTGCAGATCCCCTCATGCAGGCCGAGCTTCGCGGCCATGCGGAAGCAGGCGGCGAGGTCGATGCGCGCCTGCCGCACCGCATCGGCGTCGAGGTCGCTGTTGCGCAGCAGGGCGGGCGCGGCGTCGAAGGCATGGGCCATGGTGGGTTCCCGGTCGATCGGCGCGAGGCTACCGCTAGTAGGGATAGCTTCGCCATCCCTGGCGGCGGTTGCGCTGCTGGTCCCAGCGTTCGAACTGGTCCTGCGTCAGCGCGCGGCGGGCCTCCTTCGGGCCGTTCCAGAAGCGGTCATTGGCTTCCTTCTCCCGCTGCCGGCCCCAGAAGGCGTCGAGCTGGCGCTGCCGCTCCGCCGGGCTGGCCGGCGCCGGCGGGTCCTGCAGGATCGGCTGCGCCGCGGCCAGGCCAGGCAGCAGCAGCGCGGCGAGAAGGGCGCGGCGGTTCATGCCGGCGCATATCGGCATGCCGGCAGGGTTTGGCCAGGGCGCGGCTTGCGCGGCGCGGCGGCCGGCGGAAGGATGCGGCATGGCCACAGCCCCACCCCTC
The DNA here is from genome assembly GCA_049315625.1 of Paracraurococcus sp. Taxonomy (GTDB): domain Bacteria; phylum Pseudomonadota; class Alphaproteobacteria; order Acetobacterales; family Acetobacteraceae; genus Paracraurococcus. Next base: position 8,394 of record JBMOJU010000164.1, on the reverse strand, counting down.
GCCGGCGTGCTGGAAACCGCGCTCTACGTGGAGGACATGCCCCGCGCCCGGGCCTTCTACGAAGCGGCGCTGGGGCTTTCGCCGATGTTCGCCGACGAACGGCTCACCGCCTATCCGGTCGGCGGGCGCAGCGCGTTGCTGCTGTTCCGGCGCGGCAGCACGACGGAAACGGTGCACCTGCCGGGCGGCACCATCCCGCCGCATGACGGCCACGGCCCGGTGCATTGCGCCCTGGCCGTCACGGCGGCCGACCTGCCGGCCTGGGAGGCGCGGCTGGCCGCGCACGCCGTGCCGGTGGAAGGCCGCACCCGCTGGCCGCGCGGCAGCGAGAGCGTCTATTTCCGTGATCCGGACGGCCACCTGCTGGAATTGGCCACGCCGGGCCTCTGGCCGGTCTGGTGAGGCGGGCTGCCGGGACGGCCTGGCGGCCTGCGGAGCCTCTGGCCGGTCTGGTGGCGCTCGGGTAAACCGGGGCCAACCGTCCAGGGAAACACCCATGCCGTTGCCAGGGCTTGAAACCCTCGAATGCTACCGCGTCGAGGTCGTGGACTTCGTCGCCACTGTCACGCTCGACCGGTCGCCAGTGAATGCGCAGAACGCGAAGTTCCGCGAGGAGACCTGCCGGCTCTTCGACGTGCTGCATGACAGCCCGGAGGTCCGCGCCGTGGTGCTGACCGGTGCCGGCCGCGCCTTCTCCGCCGGCGCCGACCTGAAGGAACGGCCGGGGATGACGGAGATCCGCGGCGCCTATCCGCGGCACAACCGCCTGGTCCGCGCCTGCTTCGACAGCCTCATCGAATGCGACAAGCCGATCGTCGCCGCGGTGAACGGCGCCGCCATCGGCGCCGGGGCCGTGCTCGCGCTGTGCTGCGACATCGTCGTGGTGGCCGAGGAGAGCTTCATGTCGATGACCGAGGTCGATGTCGGCCTGGCCGGCGGCGTGAAGCACGTGTTGCGCCATTTCGGGCAGTCCGATGCCCGGCTGATGCTGTTCACCGCGCGGCGCATCACCGGGCCGGAGCTGTACCGGATGAACGTGGCCTCCGCCTGCGTGCCCGTCGCGCAACTGCTGGCGACGGCGCAGGGCATCGCCCGCGAGATCGCGCAGAAGGTGCCGCTGGCGGTGCGCGCCGCCAAGCGGTCCTTCACCCTCGTTGAGGACATGCCGCTGCACGAGGGCTACCGCTACGAACAATCGCAGACCGTGGCGCTGTCCTCGACCGAGGACACCAAGGAGGCGCAGCGCGCCTTCGCCGAGAAACGCACACCGGTCTTCAAGGGACGCTGACGATGACGCATCTTTCCCGCCGTGCCGCCCTGGCCGGAATCGGCGCACTCGCGCTGACCCCTGCGCTGGCGCAGCAGCGCACCATCAAGGCGCTGCTCGGCTGGCCGCCCGGCGGCTCCTCCGACATCGTCGCCCGCACCTATGCGGAACGCATGCGGGCGCCGCTGAACGCGAACATCCTGGTGGAGAACCGGCCCGGCGCCGGCGGCCGCATCGCGCTGGAAGCGGCCAAGGCCGCGACGCCGGACGGCACCACCTATATCCAGACGCCGGCCTCGATGCTGACCATCTACCCGCATCTGTACAAGTCGCTGCGCTACGACGCGCTGACGGATTTCGTGCCGGTCACCACCGTTTGCGCCTTCCCCTTCGCCTTCACCGTGCGCGCCGACCACCCGGCGAAGACGCTGGCGGAGTTCATCGCCTGGGGGAAGGGGCGGCAGCAGATCGACTGGGCCAGCCCCTCACCCGGCACCATGCCGCATTTCATGGGCGTGGAGCTGGCGCGGCAGACCGGGCTGGCGATGAACCACGTGCCGTATCGTGGCGGCGCGCCGGTGATGACGGACGTGCTGGCCGGCGTCATCACCGCCGGGATGAACGTGCTGTCGGAGCCGGTGCCGTTCCACACCGGTGGGCAGATGCGCATCCTGGCGGTGAGCGCGCCGGCCCGCATCCCGCGCCTGCCCGATGTGCCGACCTTCGCGGAACTCGGCTTCCCCGTGCTGACCAAGCAGGAATGGTTCGGCGTGCTGCTGCCGGCCGGCAGCCCGGCCGGCGTGGTGCAGCCGCTGCATGCGGCGCTGGCCGCGGCGGCGGCGACCAGCGAGGTGCGGGATGTGCTGACCCGGCTGGAATTCTCGCCCGAGATCATGGAGCCCGCCGCCTTCGCCGAGCGCATCCGCGCCGAGCGGGAGAGCTGGGGGCCGATTGTCGCGGCGTCCGGGTTCAAGCCGGAGGAAGGTTGAGAGTCGGCAAGGCCAGGGAGGAAGTATCCTCCCTGGACCCACCCCTATTTCTCTGAGTTTGGCGCTCGTCGTGCGGCGAGTGCCTGGCCCACAAAAAGGAAAGGTGGGGTTGGACGCATGCGTCCAACGGGAGGAGACACAGCTTCCTCCCCGATCTTCGTTTTACTTCAGGAACGCCGTGATGGCCGTGGTCTTCTCCCGTGGCCCGGCGTTGTCGGCGGCCATCGCTTCGTAGAAGCCGGCGATGCCGTGGTAGATCGCCGCGGCCTCCGGCCCGGTGAAGTCGGCGATCTCCTCCATCTCGCCGACCCAGCGATAGGCCTTGTCGTACATCGGCGGCACCATGCGGTTGAACCACGCCAGCAGCTGCGGCTGGCTGCGTTCGAGTTCGGCGCGGAAGCCCTCCGCCGCGCCGGCCCGGGTCGCCGCCAGCATCATCGCGGAAGACAGCGCGACCAGCCCCTTGGTGATGCCGGCATAGGACATCTTCAACGCGGAGGCCGCGCCGACCGGGCCGGGCGTGACACGGATGTCCAGGCCGAAATCGCGCAGCGGCGCCAGGCGTTCGGCCTCCGGCCCCGAGACATAGAGCACGGGCGTGTAGCCATCCTCCCGCGGCGGGCCGCCGATGATGCCGCCATCGACGAAGGCGGCGCCGGTCGGGGCGATCAGCGCGGCGACCTCGGCGGCCGTGCTGGGGCTGATCGCGTTGCAATCCGCATAGACCGCCTTGCGCGGCGCGGCTTGCAGCGCCGGCGCCAGCCAGGCGGCGCAGGCCGTCGCCTCCGCCGGCGGCAGCACGCTGAGGAAGATGTCGGCGCCGGCGATCTCGGCCGCGGTCGCGTCGCGCATCCCGGCCTCCGCCGCGCGGGTGGCGCTGGCGGCGCTGCGGCCGGCCAGGCTGGTCAGCACCGTGGCGCCGCGTTCCGACAGGCGCCGGCCGATCCCGGCGCCCATGGCGCCCTGGGCGATGATGGCGATGACGGCCATGCTGTGCTTCCCTCCTGCCCGATCTTGGGAAGCGCCATCATGGACCAACTGACGCTCGCCGTCGTGTCCCGCAATTACTTCAACCTGCCCTGCTGGATCGGGCTGCATGCGGGGCTGTTCGCGGCCGAGGGGCTGGATGTGCGGATCGACCATATCGAGGGCATCGAGGAGGTGAACGAGCGGCTGCGCGACGGCCGGGCGCAGCTGGCCTACGGGGTGACGGAGCACGTGATCCTGGACGCCGAGGCGGGCGGGACGCAGCGGATCATCGGCGGCAACGTCAACCGGCTGCCCTTCTCCTTCATCGCCCGCGCCGGGATTGCCGATTATGCCGGGCTGCGCGGCAAGCGGATCGGCGTCTCCTCGCTGCGGGCGGGGTCGTCCTCGCTCATCATCAAGCTGCTGGCGCGGCACGGGCTGCACTGGCCGGGGGATTACGAGCTGGTGCCGTGCGGGCCGATCCTGGCGCGCTGGGACCTGCTGCGATCCGGCGGGATCGATGCCGGGCTGCAGGGCGCGCCGCTGGACCGGATCGCGCTGGATGAGGGCTTCGTCAGCCTGGGCAACCCGCGCGACGAGGTGCCGGATTTCCAGTTCACCAGCCTCGACATCGATGCCGGCTGGGCGGCTGCACACCGCGAGCTGACCCTGCGCTTCTGCCGCGGCTTCCTGCGGGCGCATGAGCGCTTCTACACGGACCCGGCGACCGCCGGCCGCATCGCCATCCAGGAAAGCGGGATCGCGCAGCGCTACGCCGACCTGGCCTGGGCGGACTACACGCGCGATGCGATCTTCCCGCGCGACGGGGAGGCGAGCGAGGCCGGCGTGCAGGCGCTGATCGAGATCAGCAGCCTGATCCGTGAATTGCCGGAACGGCCGCGCCGCGCCGCGGACTACATCGACCGGTCCTGGCTGGCCGAAGCCAGGGCCTCGCTATGAGTGACGGCGCCGATTCAGCCCTCCGCGCCTCCGGCGCTCCGGCCATCGGGGCCGGGACGATCGACTACGGCGACCGTGCCCGCATCGGCCTGCTCGTCCCCTCCGGCAACAGCGTCGCCGAGCCGGAGATCCACGCCATGCTGCCCGCCGGCGTCACCGCGCTGGTCACGCGCCTGACCCTGACAGGCAGTTCCGAGGCGGAGCTGGAGGCGATGATCGGCGGGCTGGAGCCCGCCTCCCGCCTGCTGGCCGATGCGCGGCCGGACCTGATCGGCTTCCACTGCACCGCCGTCTCCACCTTCGCCCCGGAACGCGCCGGCAGCATCCGGGCGCGCATCGAAGCAGCGTCCGGCCTGCCCGCCTGCAGCACCGCCGACGGGATACTGGCGGCGTTGGAGGCGCTCGGCGTGCGCCGGCTGGTGCTGGTCACGCCCTACCTGGAAGCGGTGCATGCGCGCGAGGTCGCCTGGCTGGCGGCGCATGGCATCGCCGTCGCCGGCGGCTCCTGCCTCGGCGTCAACACCAATGCCGAGATGGCGCGCATCCCGCCGGCGCGGATCGCCGAACAGGCGCGTGACGCGGTGCGGGCCGCGCCGGGGGCGGCGGCCTGTTTCATCAGCTGCACCGCCATCCGTTCCGCTGGCCTGATCGCCGGGCTGGAGGCGGAACTTGGCCTGCCGGTCATCACCAGCAACCAGGTGATGGCTTGGCACGCGCTGCGGCGGCTGGGCATTTCGGACGCGGTCGCCGGCTACGGACGGTTGCTGGCGTCGTAGCGGCTTGTTGCGGCGGCGCGGCGCCGTATCATCGGGCCAGCGGTCCGGCGCCGAGCCGGCCATTGGGGAAACGATCCGATGACCATCATCAGCCGCCGCGGCCTCGGCGCCGCCACCCTTGCCGCGGGCCTCGCGCCCGCCATCCTGAAGGCCCAGGGCAAGACCATCCTCCGCATCGGCTGGACCAGCGGCGACGGCGCGGCCGACCCCTATGCCGTCGGCGCCCGCGCCTTCCAGAAGGCGCTGGCCGACCGCGTCGGCGACCGCATCGAGGTGCAGCTCTACCCCAACCGGGCCATCGGCGACGAGCGCCCGCTGATCGACGGCATGCGGCTGGGCACGGTGGATATGGGCGTCATCACCAACGCGGTGATCGCGCAGATCGAGCCCGCCTTCCAGGTGAACGACATGCCCTTCCTGTTCAGCTCGGAGGCGCAGGCGCAGAAGGTGCTGGACGGCGCCGTCGGTGCCTCTCTGCGGACCCGGCTGGAATCGAAGGGCGTGCTGCCGCTGGGCTACATGGAAGGCGGCTTCCGCCACATGATCAACAACGTCCGGCCGGTGGTGACGCCGGCCGACCTCAAGGGCATCAAGTTCCGCGTGCTGCAGAGCCCGATCTACATCGAGATGTACCGCAGCCTGGGCGGCAACGCGGTGCCGATGGCCTGGGGCGAGACCTTCACCGCCGTGCAGCAGGGGGCGATCGACGGGCTGGAAATTCCGCTCGGCATCATCGACCAGAACAAGCTGTACGAGGTGACCAAGTACCTGTCGCTGACCGGCCATATCTATTCGATGATCGGCCTGCTGATCGCCAGGCGCAGCTTCGACCGGCTGCCTGTCGAGCTGAAATCGGCGGTGACCGAGGCCGGCGCCGAGGCGACCAAGGTGCAGCGCGCATCGAACGCCGCGGCGCAGGCGGTGTTCCGCGAGAGCCTGGTGAAGCACGGCATGCAGGTGAACGAGGTGCCCGACAAGGCGGCGTTCCGCAAGGGCGTGCTGCCGATGTACGAGAACTTCAAGGGCCAGATCGGCGCCGACGTGATCAAGGAAGCCCTGGCGGCGGTGGAATAGGTGACGCTGCTCGCCCCGCTGGCGCGCGGCCTGGCCTGGGCGACGCGCGCCAGCATCGCGCTTTCGGCCGCGTTGATGCTGGCCGCCATCACCTACCAGGTGGTGCTGCGGTATTTGTTCGGCGACACGCCGAGCTGGTCCGAGGAACTGGCGGTGCTGCTGTTCTGCTGGTCCGTGCTCGGCGGCCTCGCGCTCGGCGTGCATGAGGGCTGGCATGTGCGGCTGACCCTGCTGCCCGATTTGCTGCCGCGCGGCCCCCGCATCCTGGCGGAGCGCGCGACGGATGCGGTGACCTGCGCGCTCGGGCTGTTCCTCGCGTGGAGCGGCTGGCGCTTCCTCGACATCACCTCGGGCAGCATCTCGGCCGCCATCGGCTACCCGATCGAGATCCTCAACGTCCTGGCGCCGATCGCCGGCGTGCTGATGGCGATCTTCGCGCTGGACCGCACGCTGCGCCCGGGCGGCGCGCTGCCGGCGGCGGAGCAGCCGGTGGCATGAGCGAGATCTCCTGGTGCCTGACCGCCGGCTTCGCCGCGCTGGTCGTGCTCGGCTTCCCCTTCGCCATCGCCATCGCCCTGGCGATCACCGCGGCGCTGCTGCTGGCGGATATCGAACCCGCCTTCCTGGCGCAGGCGCTGATCAGCGGCAGCCAGCAATACAGCCTGCTGGCGATCCCGCTGTTCATGCTGGCCGGCGAATTGATGACGGCGGGTGGATTGTCCCAGCGGCTGGTGGACCTGGCCGGCACGCTGGTGCGGCACCGCACCGGTGGGCTGGCGATGGTGGCGGTGCTGGCGGCGGTGGTGTTCTCCGCCATCTCCGGCAGCGCGCCGGCGACCACGGCGGCGATCGGCGCCATCCTCATCCCCGCCATGGCCAAGGCCGGCTACGACCGCGGCTTCGCCGCCAGCATCGCGGTCTCCGCCGGCGTGCTCGGGCCGCTGATCCCGCCTTCCATCGCCTTCGTCATCTGGGGGATCGTGGCGGAACAGTCGATCGGCAAGCTGTTCCTCTCCGGCGTCGTGCCCGGGCTGGTGCTGGCGTTCGGCCTGCTGGTGATCTGCTGGGCCCATGCCAAGCGCAACAAGGTACCCAAGCTCCCCAAGGCGACGCTGGCCGAGACCTGGGCCGCCTTCCACGAGGGCAAATGGGCCATGGCCTCGCCGCTGGTGGTCCTCGGCGGCATCTACGGCGGTGTCTTCACCCCGACCGAGGCGGCGGCGATCTCCTGCGTCTATGCGCTGCTGGTCGGGCTGTTCGTCGAGCGCAAGCTGACCCTGCCGATGCTGCCGCGCATCTTCTCGGACTCGATGCGCACCAGCGCGATCGTCTGCGCCATCATCGCCGTCTCCGCCGGCTTCGGCATCCTGGTGGCGCAGGAACAGATCGCCTCCCGCTTCGCGCATTGGATGGCGGACAACATCCAGGAACGCTGGCTGGCGCTGGCCTCGCTCAACATCGCCTTCTTCCTGCTGGCGGCGGTGATGGACGAGATCGCCATCATGGTGATCCTCGGCCCGATGCTGATAGCCATCGCCAACCGCTTCGGCGTGGACCCGATCCATTTCGGCGCGATCATCGTGACGAACGTGTCCATCGGCATGGCGGCGCCGCCGATCGGCTATTGCCTGTTCATCGGCATGGCGATGAGCGGCCTGTCCCTGGCACGGATTTCCCGCGCCATCTGGCCGCAGATCGTGGTGATGCTGATCGTGCTGTTCCTGACCACCTACATCCCTGGTTTCGCCCTCTTCCTCCAGCCCGCGGGTCGCTAGGATGCATCCATGACGGCTTCCCCCACGCGGCGCCTGCTGCTCGGCGCCATGCTCGCGGCGCCCGGCATCGCCCGCGCCGCCTGGCCGGACCGGCCGATCCGGCTGGTCGTGCCGTTCGGCGGTGGCGGGCAGACCGACATCGTCAGCCGGGTGACGGCGGAGGCGCTGTCGGCGCGGCTCGGCCAGCCGGTGCTGGCGGATAACCGGCCCGGCGGCAACGGCAACCTGGCGGCCGAGACCGTCGCCCGCGCGGCGCCGGACGGCTACACCCTGCTGGTCGCCGGCGCCGGGACGAACAGCGGGCTGAACGCGCTGCTCTACAAGGGCATCACCTACGATGCCGAGCGCGACTTCACCGCGGTGGGGATGTTCTGCACCACGGCGAACATGCTGATCGTGCACAACTCCATCCCCGGCGACGACTTCGCCGCCGTGCTGGACTGGATCAAGGCGAATCCAGGGCGGTTCACCTATGCCTCGGCCAGCGTCGGCGCCATCACCCACCTGATCATGGAGGATATCGGCGCGCGGCTCGGCCTCGACATGGTGCATGTCCCCTATCGGCAAAGCACGCAGGCCATGGC
>JBMOJU010000163.1:0-10953 GCA_049315625.1 Paracraurococcus sp. | reverse complement strand
CCGTCCAGGCGCCAGGCCCGGTGCGCGTGATCGTCGCCGCCGAACGGGCCACGTCAAACACCGCAACGTCGCGGCCCGCGCCGCCGTCGATGCCGTCGTTGCCCGCGCCGCCCGACAGCGTGTCGTCGCCGGCGCCACCGCTCAGCGTGTCCTTGGCGCCGCCGCCGACGAGGCTGTCATTGCCGTCGCCGCCCGCCAGCGTGTCGTTGGTGCTGGTGCCGTTCGTGGTGTCGTTGGCCGCGGTGCCCGCGGCGTTCACGCCGAACACCACGTTGCTGCGCAGGCTGAGGTTCTCGATCCGCTCGTCGCCGGTCTGCGGCGTGTCGGCCTGGCCATAGGCCTTGTCGGGCGTGCCGTGGAAGGTGCTCAGGTAGTCCTGGAACGCCTTCTGCTCACCCAGCAGCGTGCTGCCGGTGTCGTCCAGCCCGGCCGAGTTGAAGCCGGCCTTGGCGGTGAGGTCGGTGGCCGGATCGGCCGCGGCGCTCAGCGTGCCGTTGTTCAGCAGGTAGCGGAAGTTGGTCGCGTTCGCCTTGATCGGGTAGCCGTCGCCGCCATTGGCGGTGAAGTTCAGCGCAACGACGCTGATGGTCGCCGGCGCACCGGCCACCGCGGCGCCGTCCTTCCAGACCTGCGCGATGATGTTGCCGCCGAGATCGACCAGCGCGATGTCGGTGACCTTGCTGCCGGCGGCCTTGGTCGGGTCGATCGCCACGCGCACGCCACCGAGCTGGGCATAGCCGCCATTCCCGGCCGCCAGCGTCGTGCCGTATTCCAGGATGTTCTTCAGGCCCTGCGCGGTGGTGTCGAACACCATCAGCTTGTTGTCGAAGCGCAGCGCATTCTCGATGTCGAGCTGGCTGATGCCGCCAGCCGGCTTCACGCTGGTCGCGTCCGGCGGCAGCTTCGTGCCGTCCTCATCGACCGAGCCGACCGAGGCGCGCAGGCCGCCGCCATTCTTCAGCGAGACCATCTGCACGCCGCCGGTCGCTGCCAGTGCCTTCCAGGCATTGGCATCAGCCGTGACGTCGCCGAGGTTCACCTCCTGCGCGCGGCCGTAGACGCGGTCGCCTTCCATGTACACCTTCGTGTAGCCGAAGATGTTGCCGTCCTTGGAGACGATGACGTTGTTGATCGCCGTGGTGATGGCGCTGACCTTGGCGCCGATCGCGCTGCCGGCAACGATCTGCGCCGCGGTCTGCGACGTGCCGTACGCTGCCTGGAGCGTCGCCTCGGTCGAGGCATAGGCACCGTTGACGACCGGGTTGAGGCTGGACAGGTCGATCACGCCGTTGGCGTCGAAGCCGACGACCAGGCGGCCGAGGTAGCTGAACTCGGTATCGGTGGTGACGATCAGCGTCGTCTTGCCGTCGGCACCGGCTGTGACGATCGGGTAGCTGCCGCCCGGATAGGCGGTGGCGTCATGGCCGTTGAAGGGCGCCAGCACGTCGGTCGCATCGGCCAGGCGCTCATGCCCGCCGCCGCCGACGATGACGTCGACGCCGGTCAGCAGCGGCGCCAGCAGCGTGTCGCGCGACAGCGTGTCGAGCTGATCCACCATGACGATCTTGTTGACGCCGGCAGCGATCAGCGCGTCGACCGAAGCCTGGATGACCACCGCCAGTTCGGGGATCTTCAGGCTGTCGTCGATGCTGGCGAGGCCGGTGGTGACGGTGCCGTTCGGCGAGCTTTTGTTGAGCAGCTCATAGGTCGTGGCGCCGACATAGCCGATCTTCTCGCCGCCCACCGTGCTGATGGCGTAGGGCGCGATCTTGCCCTTCAGCGCGCTGACGTCGAGGCCGGCGTAGTTGTTCGTGCTGGTGCCGCCGAGCGACTTGTCGGTGATGCCGCGCAGCGAGCTGTCGGCCGCGACGTTCAGGTTGTCCGTGATGTAGGCGTATTGCGCGCCGACCCAGGCGCCCGAGGCGGTGATGGCCGCCTGGAACACCGGCGAGCCAAGGTCGAATTCGTGGTTGCCCAGGGACGAGACGGTCGTGCCGAAGGCGTTCATGATCGCCACGTCCGGCCGGCCGAGGGCGGTCGAGCCGATGCCCGTGACCGCGCTCAGCGACGGATCGGCGCCGCCGACCAGCCAGGGGCCGGGGATATAGGTATCGCCCTCGGCGATCTTGATCGTGTTCGCATACTGGTCGTCGAACTTGTCGATCAGCGCGCCCATGATAGGCGCGGTCGTCACGCCCAGGAGGCCGCTCTCGCCGTAGTAGTGCAGGATCTGGAGCGTATAGGTCGCAGTCACGGCAGCCTCATGGGTAGTGCCGGGCGCCACAGGCGGCGTGGCCGGCAGGGGATGGGATCGCGCACGGGCCGGTCAGCGGGCGTGGCGAAGCAAGGGACCGGGGGCGGCAGGGCGGGTGACGGGACCGGTCCGCACGAGGATACCGGGCACCACACCAAAAGCGCCGATGCCTTGCGGCATCGGCGCGGTGTCGAGCACCCCGAAATCCAGCGGTCCGGCGACGTCGCAGGCAGCCATACCTCACCCGATAGGGAGAATTGCGACGTTGTTAATCGCGGCGTGGGCTTCGCCTCATGCTGCAAACGGTTTCAGGATTGTGACCGAATGATTAAACCGTCCCCGCCATGCGGCGCTGCCTCAGTGCCGCGGTACAGCCTGTTCATTGCGGAGAGGCAGGCGTTTTCCGGCGTCGTGGCCTGCCGGATAGGGCCGCCTTGCACCGGCAGCCCGGAGCGGGATTGCGCCAGTCCGTGTCGCACTCCGCACGGTTTGTCCACAAGCAGGCGGCGTCCTGTCCACCGCGACCCGTCCCCTTCGCCCTCACCCCAGGCACCACCAGCAGCGGGACCGCCATCCCCCTCATTTGACCAGCATTGTCAGATACTTAAAGCGACATCCTGAGGTGGATAACCATCCCCGCCCACAACTGCCCTGCAGAAAATCACCGGTTTGCAGCCACTTGCGGCGGCTTCCTGCGGTCAGGGACGAAGCGCAGCAGCGGCGCTTTCCACCGGCTTATCCACAGGGTTGCCTGCGCCGGCCGGATTTATCCCCAGCTCGATATCCGTCGCCAGCCGCCGGACCAAGGCGCCGCGTGCCGCCCCGACGGGGATGGCCGGGCGCACCGCGATGGTGATGACCCCTGGCCGCTTGAGGAAGGCGCGGCGGGCCCAGCACGATCCGCTGTCGGTCGCCACCGGCACGACCGGCAGGCCGGTTGCCGACGCCAGCGCCGCGATGCCCGGCTGGATCATGCCATGCTGGCCCACGGCGACCCGCGTCCCCTCGGGGAATATGACGATCTGCCGCCCCTCCGCCGCCGCCGCCTTGCCGGCCCGCACCAGGTGGCGGATGGCGCTGGCCCCGGCGGCGCGGTCCACCGCGATCTGCCGGGTCTTCCAGGCGTACCAGCCCCAAACCGGCAGCCGGAGCAATTCCCGCTTCAGCACGTAACAGGCGTCCGGCACCAGGGCGAACCAGACGAAGGTGTCGAAGGCCGATTGGTGCTTGGCGGCGATCAGTGCGGGGCCGCCGGTCGGCAGGTTCTCCCGCCCCTCCACCCGCAGTCGGATGCCGCAGATCCATCGCAGCAGGCCGAGCACGACATGCGCATAGAGCCGCATCACCGGCAACGACCACCGCCAGGGCGCCACCAGCAGTGGCAGGGCGCCAATGCCGATGACCAGCGTCACCGTCCAAAAGGCGATGTTGAACAGCAGGGAGCGCAGCCAGATCATGATCTCGTATCCGGGGGTCTCGCCGCCGGCCCGGTGAGGCCGGCCCAGACCGCGAGGTATTTCAGGTATTCCCGCAGCAGCAGCGACCAGGTCCGCAGCCGCCCGGCGGCGCCGGAATCGCGCAGCGTCGCCGGCAGCATCGGGTGCGGCAGCAACACCACCTCCGGCAGGGCGCGGCGGAGTTCCAGCAGCGCCCGCGGCATATGATAGCCAGCGGTGACGATGCGGAGCGAGCCGAGCTGTTCCGCCCGCGCCCAGGCCGCGATCTCCGCCGCATTGCCGCGCGTGGTGGTCGCCAGATGCCCGATCGTCACGCGCCCGGCCAGCGCCGCCGGCTCCATCGCCGCCAGCCGGGCGACATCCGCCAGCGTCACGTCGGGATGCGCGCCGGAGATCAGCAGCACCCGGGCGCGGCCTTCGCGCAGCAGGCGCAGGCCGGTCTCCACCCGTTCCGCCCCGCCGGTCAGCACCGCGAGACCATCGGTCGGCCGGTCGGGCTCGGCCGGGCCGGCGGCGGCGAGTGCCAGGAATTGGACGAAGCCCGCCGCCAGCAGCAGCAACGGCACGGCGGGCAGCAGCAGGAAGGGCCAGCGCGGCAGCCTCATGGCAGCCGCCGCAGCCAGGCCCGGAGTGTCGCCTGCGCCGTCACCCAGCCGATCAGCGCGGCGGCCGGTGGCAGCAGCGCCAGCTCCGCCCAGGGCAGCGCGCCCCAGCGCAGGCTGGCCCAGCCCTGCCCGGCCGCTGCACCGCCGAGCAACGGCGCCGCCATGCCGGCGAAGGCTGCCAGCACCGGCGCCGCCAACAGCGTGCCGGCCAGGGCACCGAGCCCGACCAGCAGCGCCACGCGCCGGGCGAAACGGCCGGCGATGTCGCCATCGGTGGCGCCCAGCGCATGCAGGATGGCGATCGCCTCCCGCCGCGCCGCGATGCCGGCACGGACGGCGACGGCGACCACCGCGGCGGCGATGCCGGCGACCAGCAGCAACGCCGCCAGCGCCACGGCCTGGAGGCTGCGGGCCAGCGCCAGCAGCCGCGCCACCCAGATGCCATGCGCTTCCACCACCGCCCCCGGCACGGCGGCCGCGATGCGGGCGGCGAGCGCCGCGGCATCCTCCGGCAGCCGCGCCAGGCGGAGCTCGATCACCACCGGCAGCGGGATCGACGGCGCCTCCCCCAGCCAGGGGCGCAGCAGCGCCGCCAGCCGCGCCGGGTCGGCCTGGCGTGCCTCGGCGATCTCCGGCATCGCCGCCAGCGAGGCGAGGGCGCGGTCGGCCCGGGCGCCAGGCGGCAATTGCACGGTCAGCGCGGTCGCCGCGCCGGCTTCCCAGCGAGTGGTGAGGTCGGCGGCGCCGCGAGCGCCGGCCAGGGTCAGCGCCGCCAGCAGGGCCATGGCGGCAACCAGCGCCGGCAGCAGCCGGTCGGACAGGACACGGCGCAGGCCGAGCGGGTCGCGCCCGCGGGTGCGCCGCAGCCGACGGGCCGCGCTGGACTCAGCCATGCGCGACCAGCCGCCCCTCGGCCAGCCGCAGCGCGGGGGCTGGGTATTCGCCGACCAGCGCCTCGGCATGGGTGGCCACCACCACCGTGGTGCCCATCCGGTGCATCTCCTGCAGCAGGGACAGCACCCGGCGGGCCTGCGAAACGTCGAGGTTGCCGGTCGGCTCGTCCGCCACCAGCAGCGCCGGGCGCGTCACCACGGCACGGGCGATCGCGACGCGCTGCTGCTCGCCGCCCGACAGCGCCGCGGGCAGCGCATCCGCCTTCGCCGCCAGCCCGACCCAGCGGAGGATCTCGGCGACGTCGGCGCGGCTCTGCGCCTCGGCCCGGCCGGCGACGCGCAGCGGCAGGGCGACATTGTCGAACACCGGCAGATGCGGCAGCAGGCGGAAATCCTGGTAGACCACGCCGATCCGCCGGCGCAGCGCCGGCAGCGCCGCCCGGCGGGCACGGGACAGGGCGACCCCGAGCACCTCCACCTCCCCCCGGCTCGGCCGCGCCGCCAGGTGGATCAGCCGCAGCAGGGAGGATTTGCCGGCGCCGGAGGGGCCGAGCAGCCAGTGGAAGCTGCCGGTCTCCAGCACGAAATCGAGGTCGCGCAGCACATCCGGCCCCGCCCCGCCATACCGCAGCCCGACATTCCCGAAGCGCACCATGGCGCGGACAATGCCGATGCGCGGCGCCAGCGCCAAGGGCCGCCGGCGATGCTTGCCGGCGGCGGGCCGGGCCGGCACATTGCGCGGGCGATGCGGATTGTCTGCCCGGCCTGCGCGGCCGCCTACGAGGTTCCGGACCACCTGATCGGCACCGGGCGCAGCCTGCGGTGCCGGACCTGCGGCCATGCCTGGCATGTCCAGCCGGAGGCGACGGTCGCAGCAGAGCCGCCCCCGGCAGCCGTGCCACCCACGGCGTCCCTGCCGGCCCCGCCGCCGCCCGTCCCCGGGCTGCCGCCCGGCGGCCCGCTGCCCAGCGTCATGACTCCCGGGCTGCGCCGCCCACCGCAGCCGATCGAGCCACCGCTGCCCCGGCCGGAATCGAAGCGCGGCGGCGGTGCCCTGCGGCTTGCATGGGCGGCTTCCCTGCTGGCGGTGGCGGGCACGGTCGTCGCGCTGTGGGTGTTCCGGGCCGAGATCAGCGCCGCCTGGCCGCCCGCGGCGCGGCTTTACCTGATGCTCGGCACGGTGGCGCAGGGCTGAAGCAGATCGCCGTCAGGCGGCGTGAATCTGGCTTGTAAACAATGAGCTAGCGCGGCAGTCAGCCCGCCTCCGCCTTCAGCACCTCGCCGGCCAGATAGAGGCTGCCGCAGATCAGGACACGCGCCGGCCCGGCGCCGCGCGGCAGGTCGGCCAGCGCCGCGGCCACGGTCGGACCGGGCCGCGCCCGCCCGTTGCTCGCCTCGATGATCCGCTCCACCGGCGTGGCCAGGTGCTGGCCGGGCTCCGCCACCGCCCAGACGGTCGTCGCATGCGGCAGCAGGGGCGCCAGGAAGTCCTGCACCACCTTGGTGCCCTTCATTCCGACGAGCACATGCAGCGGCCGGTCGGCCCAGTGCGCCGCCTGCGCCGCCAGCGCCAGGCCGCCGCCGGCATTGTGGCCGCCATCGAGCCAGAGTTCCCAATCGGCCGGCAAGGTTTCGGCGAGGCTTCCCCGCAGCCGCTGCAGCCGCGCCGGCCATTCCGCCGCGGCCACCCCCGCCGCGACCGCCGCCGCGTCCAGCCAGGGCGGATCCCAGGCGCGCAGCGCGGCGATGGCGATGCCGGCATTGTCGGACTGGTGGGCGCCGAGCAGGCCGGGCGGCGGCAGGTCCAGAAGCCCGGCGGCATCGGCATAGCGAAGCCCGCCCGCGCTGTCCTCGATGTGCCAGTCGCGGCCCCGCGCCAGCAGCGGCGCGCCGGCCGCTTCGGCCGCAGCGAAGATCACCGCCAGCGCCGCGGGATCCTGCCGGCCGGTGGCGCAGGGGACGCCTGGCTTCAGGATGCCGGCCTTCTCGAAGGCGATCCTCTCCAGCGTGTCGCCGAGGAATTCCATGTGGTCCATGGAGATGCTGGTGATCGCCGTCGCCACCGGGCGGTCGATCACGTTGGTCGCGTCGAACCGGCCGCCGAGCCCGACTTCGAGCACCAGCAGGTCAGCCGGCACCCGGCTGAACAACAGCAGGGCGACGGCGGTGATGACTTCGAAGACGGTGATCGGCGCGCCGGCGTTCACCGCCTCCACCTCCTCCAGCGCCGCGGTCAGCGCCGCCTCCTCCACCAGCGCCCCGGCCAGGCGGATGCGTTCGTGGAAGCGGACCAGATGGGGGGAGGTATAGACATGCACCCGCTGCCCGGCGGCCTCGGCGATGGCGCGGAGGAAGGCGCAGGTGCTGCCCTTGCCGTTGGTGCCGGCGACATGGATCACCGGCGGCAAGGCGCGTTCGGGGTGGCCGAGCCGGGCCAGCAGCGCCTGCAACCGCCCGAGGCTGAGGTCGATCAGCCGCGGATGCAGCGCATGCAGCCGGTCAATGACCGCTTCGGACCGGCTCACGCGGCGGGACCGGCGCCTTCCGGCTCGGCCGGCGCGGGCAGGGGGAGCGGCGCGGCGCTCATCGGCTCGGCCGGAACATCGTCCAGCCGCTCCGGCAGGCGGAGCAGGCCGATCAGCCTGGCGAGGGTCGGCCGCATCTCGGCGCGCTTCACCACCATGTCGAGGATGCCGTGCTCCAGCAGGTATTCGGCGCGCTGGAAGCCTTCCGGCAGCTTCTCCCGCACCGTCTGTTCGATGACGCGGGCGCCGGCGAAACCGATCATGGCACCCGGCTCGGCGATCTGGATGTCGCCGAGCATGGCGAAGCTGGCGGTGACGCCGCCGGTGGTCGGGTCGGCCAGCACGACGATGAAGGGCAGGCCGGCTTCCTTGACCATCCGCGTGGCGATGACGGTGCGCGGCATCTGCATCAGGCTGATGGCACCTTCCTGCATGCGGGCACCGCCGGAGGCGGTGAATACGATCAAAGGACTGTCCTGCAGCACGGCCAGGCGGGCGGCGGTGACCAGCGCCTCCCCCACCCCGGCGCCCATGGAGCCGCCCATGAAGCTGAATTCGAAGGCGGCGGCGACCACGCGGTTGCCCTCGATGGCGCCATGGGCGACGACCACGGCGTCCTCCTGCCCGGCCTTGACCTGGGCCTCCCGCAGCCGGTCGCCATAGCGGCGCTGGTCGCGGAAGCGCAGCGGATCGGCCGGGGCCTTGGGGAGCTCGATCCGCTGCCAGCCCTCATCCAGCGTGTAGTCCAGCCGCTGCCGGGCGCCGACGCGCATGTGGTGGCCGCAATGCGGGCAGACATGCAGGTTCCGCTCGAGGTCGCGGTGGAAGACCATCTGCTCGCAGGCGGCGCATTTGTGCCAGAGGTTCTCCGGCACCTCGCGCGGCGCGCCGAACAGCGTCTTGATCTTCGGCAGCGCCCATTCGCTGATCCAGTTCATCGGGAGCGGCTCATCACGGGGCGATCACGTCCAGGGCGGGGAAATAGGTGCGGTAACGCGCGGCGTCGCGGGTCAGCAGGCGATAGCCGGCGACGGCGGCGTGCGCGCCGATGAAGAAGTCCGGCAGGGGCGAGCGGCGCACCCCACCGCGGCGCTGGTAGGCCAGAAACGCCTTGCCGGCAAGGAAAGCGGCATCCCAGGGGATCGGCTCCCGGCGGAAGAAGGCGGCGGGAAAGGCGGCGTCGGCGGCCTCGATGGTGGCGGCGCGGACCGAGACCTCGGCGAAGATGATGGGGTTGATGACGAGCTGGGCGGTGGCGGCGAGCCCGCCGAGCGCCCGGGCGGACCAGTCGGCCCAGCGCGGGTCGTCCGTCAGCAGGTCGAGCAGGATGTTGCTGTCGACCAGAACGGCGGTCATTCGCCGCGCGTCAGCGCCATGAGCTCGTCGGTGGTCATACGGATCGCGCCGCTGTCGCGCAGCCGGCCGCGCAGGTGGCGGACGATCTCGGCGCCGCGGTCGGGGCGGGTGGTGGCGCCGGCGGGGCGCAGGGTGACGACGCCGTCCTCGAAGCCAAACTCGACCTCGGTCAGCGGCAGCAGGCCGGCCTGTTCGCGGAGTTCCGCAGGGATGGTGACCTGGCCTTTGGAGGTGATGCGCATGGCGGGCGTCCGGTGTCTTACGTCCCGATGTAAGAGGCCGGAGGCCGAGGTTCAACGGTTTCCCGGGGACCTCACCCCGCCCGCACCGCCTCCGCCAGCCCGCGCACCTGGTCCAGCACCTGCCGCACCGTCTCCGGCCGCGCCCGGCCATCCTCGTCGAGGCTCGCCGCCAGTGTATCCACCAGCGCCGTCCCCACCACCGCGCCATCGGCCAGTCGCGCCGCTTCCGCAGCCTGGGCCGGGGTGCGGATGCCGAAGCCGATGCAGATCGGCAGGTCGGTGTACCGGCGGATGCGCGGGATCGCGGATTCCAGGCTGGCGCTGCTGGCGCTTTTCGTCCCGGTGATGCCGGCGATCGAGACGTAGTAGACGAAGCCCGAAGTCGCCGCGAGCACGCGCGGCAGCCGCGCCTCGTCGGTCGTCGGTGCGACCAGGCGGATCAGGTCGAGGCCCTGCGCCTTGGCGTGCGGCTCGACCTCGTCGGCTTCCTCAGGCGGGACGTCGACGATGATGAGCCCATCGACGCCGGACGACGCGGCATCAGTACAGAAGCGCTCGACGCCGTAGGACGGGTTGTAGTAGCCCATCAGCACGATAGGCGTGGCGTCGTCTGCCTTGCGGAAGTCGCGCACCATGGCCAGCACGCGGGACAGCGTGGCGCCGGCCTTCAGCGCCCGCAGCGCCGCCTGCTGGATCGACGGGCCATCGGCCATCGGGTCGGTGAAGGGGACGCCGATCTCCAGCACGTCGGCGCCGGCGCCGGGCAGGCCGCGCAGGATCGCCAGGGACGTGGCGGGGTCGGGGTCGTAGGCCTGCAGGTAGGTGACGAGGGCCTTGCGGCCCTCCGCCTTCAGCGCCGCGAAGCGCGCAGCGATGCGGCTCACATCTCGACTCCCAGATGGCGCGCCACGGTGAAGATGTCCTTGTCGCCGCGGCCGCAGAGATTCATCAGAAGAATGGACTCGCGCGGCATGGTCGGCGCGCGCTTGATCACCTCCGCCAGGGCATGCGCCGGCTCCAGCGCCGGGATGATGCCCTCAAGCTTCGAGCAGAGCTGGAAGGCGGCCAGCGCCTCGTCGTCCGTCGCGCCCACGTATTCCACGCGGCCGAGCTCGTGCAGCCAGGAATGCTCCGGCCCGACGCCAGGGTAGTCGAGGCCGGCGCTGATCGAATGCGCCTCCTGCACCTGGCCGTCGGCATCCTGCAGCAGGTACATGCGGTTGCCGTGCAGCACGCCGGGGCGGCCCTTCTCCAGGGATGCGGCGTGTTCCTCGGTATGCAGGCCACGTCCCGCGGCCTCGACGCCGACCATCTGCACGGACGGGTCATCCAGGAACGGGTAGAACAGGCCCATGGCGTTGGACCCGCCGCCGATCGCCGCGACCAGCGCATCCGGCAGCCGCCCTTCGGCCTCCTGCATCTGCGCCTTGGCCTCGATCCCGATCACGCTCTGGAAGTCGCGCACCATCTGCGGATAGGGGTGCGGGCCGGCGACGGTGCCGATGCAGTAGTAGGTATCGTCGACATTGCCGACCCAGTAGCGCAGCGCCTCGTTCATCGCGTCCTTCAGCGTGCCGGCGCCGGCGGTCACCGGCCGCACCTCGGCGCCGAGCAGCTTCAT
>JBMOJU010000162.1:0-10972 GCA_049315625.1 Paracraurococcus sp. | reverse complement strand
CTTGTGCAGGGTCATGCCCGGCGCGCGCATGTTGAAGATGGTGGTGATGAAGTTGGCCGCGCCCATGATCGAGGACGCGCCCGCCAGGTGCAGCGAGAACAGCGCCAGGTCCATCGAGGCGCTGGGATGGAACTCGTTGCTGGAGAGCGGGGTGTAGATGGTCCAGCCGGCGCCGGCGCCCTCACCCACGAACATCGAGGCGCCGAGCAGCAGGAAGGCCGGCACCAGCAGCCAGAAGCTGATGTTGTTCATGCGCGGGAAGGCCATGTCCGGCGCGCCGATCATGATCGGCACGAACCAGTTGCCGAAGCCGCCGATCAGCGCCGGCATGACCACGAAGAAGACCATGATCAGGCCATGCGCGCTGACCACGGCGTTCCAGGTCTGGCCGCTGGAGAAGAACTGCAGGCCGGGGCTCTGCAGCTCCATCCGCATCAGCACGGACAGCGCGACGCCGATGACGGCGGCGAAGACCGAGAAGAGCAAATAGAGAGTGCCGATGTCCTTGTGGTTCGTGCTGAACAGCCAGCGCGCCACGAAGCCCGGGGTGTGGTCGTGGTGGTCGTGCCCGTCATGGGCATGGTCAGTCGCGGTCGCCATGGATCCGTCCCGCCAGGAGGTCAAACAATAAGGTGCCGGTCAGTCCCCGGATTTACCGGGGCAGGGCCGCAAGCTGCTGCGTGGCCGGCGCCGCCAGCGCGGCCACCGGGGCCGCGCTGCCATCCGCCTGCGCGTATTTCTTCTTCGCCTGGTCGACCCAGGCCTGGAACTCGGCGGCCGGCACCGCCTGCACCTGGATCGGCATGAACCAGTGGTTGGTGCCGCAGATCTGGTTGCACTGGCCATAGAAAGTGCCGGCGCGATCGGCCTTGAACCAGGTTTCCAGCGTGCGGCCGGGGATGGTGTACTTCTGCACGCCGAGCGCCGGGACGAAGAAGCTGTGGATCACGTCCTGCCCGGTGGTCAGCACGCGGACCGTCGCGCCCACCGGGATGACCAGGGGCTCATCGACCGCGAGGTTGCGCGGCTGGCCTTCCTTCAGGTCCTCGGTCGGAATGGGGCGGCTGTCGAAGGCGAAGTTGCCGCTGTCCGGGTAGGAATAGTGCCAGTACCACTGGCGGCCCTGCACGTTGATCGTCAGGTCGGCGTCGCGCGCCCGGTCCTGGAAGTAGATCAGCCGGAAGGACGGGATGGCGATCACCACCAGGATGAGCACCGGAATGACCGTCCAGGCGATCTCGATGGCGGTGTTGTGGCTGGTGCGCGACGGTGTCGGGTTCACCGATTCGCGGAACCGGAACATGACCCAGCCGAGCAGCGCCATGACGAAGGCGGTGATGATGATGATGATGTAGAGCACGAGGTCGTTGAACTCGTGAATCCGGTCCTTCACCACGCCGGCGGCCGGCTGCAGGCCCACGCCCCAGGGGGTCGGCTGGCCCACCAGCTCCTCCGCCCCGGCCTGGCCGATGAGGGAGCACGCCACGAGGAGACCGGCGAATGCCAGCCCCGATGCCTTAGCGAAGAATCGCCCGATCACACGTCGCTTCCCATTCCCGTCCGGGCCGACGCACCGCGTCGCCCGATCGCCATGCACGACGGACCGATGGACGGCCCGCACGCCCTGCCGCCAGGGGCGGAACGGGCGCGGCCGGACCATAAGTCCCGTCATCGCACCGCACAAGTGAGGCGCCGGCGACACCCCGCAAGGGTGCGCGGCTTTTTTCAGGGCGCGACTTCGGCCTCGGTTTCGCCTTCCGCAACGTGGTCCACCATGTCCGACAGCATGGATCGGATATGCTCATCCTGCACCGCGTAGAAGACCTGCCGGCCGCGCCGGTCCGCCTGCAGCAGCCGCGCCGCGCGCAGCAGCCGCAGATGGTGCGAGACCAGCGACGCCGAAATCCCCAGGCGTTCGGCCATCTCCCCCACCGCCGCCGCATGGTCGAGGCAGGCGAGGATGATCTTCAGCCGCGTCGGGTCGCTCATCAGCCGGAACATCTCCGCCAGCTCGACGACCTGGTCCTCCCCGATCCTCGCTCGTCCCCGCATCGTGTCGTGTCCTGTTCCCGGCCCTGCCACACTTGCCCGGCCATGACCGCGACCACAAGCGGCCCTTGACATGCCGGGGCCGCGGGCGCACCTGGACTGTTACGGTTAACCTCCTGAAAAACAAGGATCATCTGAACAGTTGAAGACCTGTTCAGCCGTCCCGTACGGCCGCCCATCATGCTGACGCGGCCCGACCCCGGCCTGCCCCCGCCTCCGCCGGCGGCGGTCAGCCTGCCGGAGATGCACCGCAGCGTGCTGATCCCGAACGCCGCCGGGTGGCTGCGCCGGCTGCTGGCCTTCATCGGCCCCGGCTACCTCGTCGCGGTCGGCTACATGGACCCCGGCAATTGGGCCACCGCGCTCGCCGGCGGCTCGGCCTTCGGCTACACGCTGCTCAGCGTCGCGCTGATCTCCTCGTTGATGGCGATGCTGCTGCAGGCGCTCTGCGCCCGGATCGGCATCGCCACCGGGCGGGATCTCGCCCAGCTCTGCCGCGACCGCTTCCCCCGCCCGGTCAACCTCGGGCTCTGGCTGCTGGCCGAGATCGCCATCTGCGCCACCGACCTGGCGGAGCTGATCGGCACCGCCATCGCCCTGCAATTGCTGTTCGGCATCCCGCTGCTGGCCGGCGTGCTGCTGACCGCGCTCGACGCGCTGCTCATCCTCTGGCTGCAGCATCGCGGCGTGCGCTGGCTGGAAGCGCTGGTCGCCGGGCTGATCTTCCTCGTCTTCGGGTGCTTCGCCATCCAGCTCATCTGGGCGCAGCCGGACTGGGCGGCGGTGCTGGAAGGCTACATCCCCAGCCGCTCGATCCTGACCAACCAGGACCAGCTCTACATCGCCATCGGCATCCTCGGCGCCACGGTGATGCCGCACAATCTCTACCTCCACACCGCGGTGGTGCAGTCCCGCGCCTGGGGCGACACCGAGCCGGCGAAGCGGGAGGCGATCCGCTTCGCCTCGATCGACAGCACCACCGCGCTCTGCCTGGCGCTGCTGGTGAACTCCGCCATCCTGATCACCGCCGCCGCCGTCTTCCATGCCGGCGGCCGCACCGAGGTGGCCGAGATCCAGGAAGCCTATGCGCTGCTGGCCCCGATGGTCGGCACCGCGGCGGCGGCGACGCTGTTCGCGGTGGCGCTGCTGGCCTGCGGGCTGAACGCGACGGTGACGGCGACGCTGGCCGGCCAGGTGGTGATGGAAGGCTTCCTCGGCCTGCGGCTGCCGCCGGTCATCCGCCGGCTGGTGACGCGGCTGGTGGCGATCGTCCCTGCGGTGGTCGTCACCTGGTATTATGGCACCTCCGGCACCGCCCAGTTGCTGATCCTCAGCCAGGTGGTGCTCTGTCTCCAGCTGCCCTTCGCGGTGGTGCCGCTGATGCTGTTCGCCTCCGACCGCAAGCGGCTGGGCGTACTGACGGCGCCGCGCTGGCAGCTGGTGCTGGGCTGGACGGCGACGGTGGTGATCGTGGCGATGAACCTGAAGCTGATGGCCGACTTCGTCGCCGGTTGACGCGGCCCGGGTCGGCAGCCGAAACCGTGGCGATGCGCATCGCCCGGGCCGCCACCCTGCTGCTGCTGGCGCTGCCCGGCCTGGCCGCGGCGACGTCGCCTCCGGCAGCCGGGCCGGCGCCGCCGGAGGATCCCTGGACCGCCTGCCGCAGTGCCATCCAGCAGGAGGAAGCGCGGAGCGCCCTGCCCCGCGGCCTGCTGCTGTCCATCGCCCTGGTCGAGACCGGGCGCAGCGACACCCGTACCGGCCGTTTCGAGCCCTGGCCCTGGTCGCTGAACGTCGAGGGCGAGGGCCGCATCCTGCCCACCCACGCGGCGGCGGTGGCGGAGGTCGCGGCGCTGCAGGCGGCGGGGCGGCGCTCGATCGATATCGGCTGCATGCAGGTGAACCTGCTGTACCACCCGGGTGCCTTCGCCGACCCGGCGACGGGGCTGCGGCCGGAGGCCAACATCCGCTACGCCGCGGCCTTCCTGCGGGAATTGTATGGCCGCTTCGGCAATTGGGCGGATGCCATCGCGAATTACCACTCGGGTGATCCGGGGCGCGGCGCGGCCTATCAGCGGCAGGTCGTGCTGGCGCGGCTGGGCGCGGCCTTTGCCGGCGGCGGCGGGGCGGTGCCGCTGCCGGCCACGACGCTGGCCGGGCTCTGTGGTCCGGGCGCGCGCCCGGTGCTGCGCATCAGCCGCGGCGCGCCCCGGCCGCGGATTGCCTGCCAGCGGGGCCCGGGCAGGTCGCCATAGGGTGGCCTGGGCCTGCCCCGGACACCACGCGCCGGAGCGCGGCGCCGGATGCGGACCGGGCTGCGGTGAATGCTGCATGCGCTGCCGCCGCAACGCATGCCGCTTTCGGCCGCCGCCGTCAGGCGAAGGCGGCGTCGGGCAGCCGCGGATCGTACTGGCCGGTGTAGGTCAGCAGGTTCTGGATGTACCAGCTGGCGGTCACCGGCTCGACCATGGTGCTCGGCAGCGGCTCGCGGATCGACCAGTCGACCCCCTCGCCCGGCGCCATGAAGCCGGCGCCGTAGTTGCTGACGGTCCATTCCAGGCTGTTCAGCGCCCAGGCCGCGTCGCCCTGCTGCGCCTTGGCGATGCCGACATAGCTGGTCATCTGCGGCCAGGCCGGCTCATCGGCCCGGCTCTCATAGGTGCCGCCGGGGCTGTAGGGGGAGGAAGAGTAGAAGGTGTCGCCCTGGTAGCGGGAGATGCCGAAGCCGTCCTTCCCGGTCAGCGCGATGCTGGCGTCGATCTGGCTGATCGCCCGCGGGTCGTTGGCTTCGAGCAGGCCGGTGACGATGGCCAGGTTGGCCGAGTTCTCCAGCCGGTCGATCAGCGACCCTTCCGGCGTGATGCCCCAGATGAAGTGCCCGTTCGCGGCATCCCAGAGCCCGGGATTGGCATCGCTCGTCGGCCGCAGGATGGCGTCCCGCACGGTGTTCGCCCCGCTGACCCAGCCAGCCGCGAGGTCGGGCCGGCCGATCTCCGTGGCCAGCTGGGCGGCGACGTTCAGGCCCTCCGCGTAGGTGACCTGGGTGTAGATGTTATAAAGGTAGAACTCCTCCCAGATCGAGAAGTCGGGCGCGCCGAAGCCGCGCACCGGGTCGATGTGGCCGTTGATCCACTGCGCCACGTCCACCACGGCGTTGGTCACCACCGGGTCGGCCAGGAAGGCCTGCGCATCCGCCGCCCGGCCATCGGCCTGGAGGCCGCGCACATGCTCGAAGACGGCGACCAGGAACAGCCCCTGGGCATCCCATTCCGGCTCGACGAAGGGGATCGGGGTATTGGGCTCCCAGAAGCTGAAATTCGTATGGAAGGTGCCGGCCGGGAAATTCGCCCCGTCCGCCGCCGTGCCGTGGCTGACCACCGAGGCCATCCAGTCGAGGTAGCGCCCGGCATCGTCGTGCAGCCCGGCGGCATCGAGCCCCATCGCCGTCGCCGCGGAATCGCGCGGCCAGACCTTCTCCGCATAGGCCGGGTTGGTCGAGGCGAGGAAGGAGCCGAATTCCGGCTGCTGGCTCTGCAGGATGCTGACCAGGCTGATGAGGTAGGCGGCGTTGAGCGCCGGATCGGTGATCGCGTGCCCGCCGGGCGCGGCCGGATCGGCTTCCGCGAGTTGGGTCGCCGCGGCGAGCCGCACATCCCAGTCGTGCTGGGTCTGCTGGAACCAGAAGCTCGGCGAGCCGGGCGCCGAGCCGCCCTGCGGATTGAGCGCCAGGCCGATATTCTGGTCGAGCCCGGCCAGGCTGTCGGCGACCGTGGTGTAGTAGTACAGCTCGACCGGGCGGGTCGGGTACAGGTTGATCGCGTCGTCGGCCAGCGCCAGGACCACGCCCTTGCCGTCGGCCGTGGCATGGTCGGCCAGCGTGCCCTGCGCGGTGAATTGGCCGACCGGGCCCTGCGGATCGGTCGCTTCCCGCACCGCGTTCAGGCCGGACCCGGCGCGCAGATCCCCGGCCTGGTCGAGCGGCACCGCATCATGCCCTTCCAGCTTCTGGTAGGCGCCGAAGGCCATCCAGACCGGCCCGTGGCCGTCGCCCTGGTCGACCTCGACGACATAGGCCTGCCGGCGGGCATCCCACACCGCGTGGTCGGCGAGCTCGGGATTGAGCGCCAGCACGTTCATCGCATTCCACTGGATCAGCGGATTGCCGACCGCGGATTGGTTGGTCAGCGTCCAGCGTTCCACCATCAGCGACTGGTTCGGCACCATGGCGATGTCGCGGCTGATCGAAACCGGCAGCGCCTCGCCGGTCGGCAGGTAGTCGCCGTACTGGACGTGCAGGATGCCGTGCTCGTCGAAGGATTGCTGGCTGTCGAAATGCGGCGCGTAGGTGCGGCCGGGCGTGCCGCCGCTGACGTCCTGGAACCACATGGTGCCGAAATCGACCTGGTCGACGCCCCAGTTGCTGCCGGTATGCAGGCTGGCCAGGGCCGGGCCGAAGGCCTGGATGTCCTTCTGGTACAGCAGCGCCGCGTCGAGGCTGCCGACGAGGCCGGTCTCGGCATTGCCGGGGCCGTTGTTGAAGGTCAGCGACCTTGCGCTGGTCTGGTTGGACGGGCTGGTCCCGGCGACCACGGTGAGGCTGTCCAGCAGCAGCGGCGTGGCCTCAAGGCCGAAGCCGATCTGCTCCAGCCCCAGATCCGCCGTCAGGGTGACGCTGTGGGCACCGGCCGCCAGCGGCACGCGGTCATAGGTCGTCGCCCAGTGGGATGCGGCGAACTGGTTGGGGAATTGCACCGCGCCGGGAATATCCAGGCCGTCCAGGATCAGGTTGCGGTAGCCATCCGCCAGGCCGCCATTGGCGAAGCTGAAATCCAGCGTGTACCAGCCGGCCTGCGGCGTGGTGATGGTGAAGGTGACGGCCGCGGCGGCACTGCCCGCCAGGCCCGCCCCGGGGAACACCGCATAGCCGCTGCCGCTGAAGCCGGCGATGTCGCTGCCGCGGCCGGCGCCACCCGAAAGCCCGGCATCCTCGGCCTGGTAGAGCACGCCGGCGGGGAGGGTGACCGCGCCCGGACCGGACCCGCTGCCGCCCGACGAGGCCGCGCCCGCACTGCCCGATTGCGACAAAGTACCTGACATCCGCTGCATTCCTTGTCGCCGCAGTTGTTGCAGCGCTTGGTGGCAACGTGTCACGGGCGAAGGAAGTTGCTGGAATTCGCCTTGAGTAACGAATGAATTCCGCTAACCGTCACATGAAACGGAATTTCTGGCGCCATGCGGGCAATGGATCGGGAAAAATCCCGGCGGTCGTGCCAGTGCCCAGCCCCGGCCAGCGCCGCCCTGCCGCGGCGTCCGATGCCGGCTTTGCTGCGGTCGCCTCAGCCCGCCGCGGGCTGCGGCACGCGCACCAGCGTGAACAGCCCGAAAGGCGGGCAGGGCACGATCTCGGCCACCGCGGCCTGGTCCTCGATCAGGTCGCCCAGCGCGAAATCCGGATGCCAGCCGAGCACGCGGGAGAGCGGCGCCAGCGTGCGTTCCGCCCACCAGCGCAGCCCGCCCTCGGCGGCGAAGTGGTTGACGAACAGCATCTGCCCGCCCGGCCGCACCACCCGGCGCATCTCCCGGTACAGTCGGCGCGCATCGGGCACCACGGTCGCGGTGAACATCGCCACCGCGATGTCGAAGCTGTCATCGGCGAAGGCCATGGATTCGGCATCCATCTCGACCAGCCCGACGACGTTGCGCAGCCGCCTGGTCGCCACGCGCTCCCGCGCCCGCTGCAGCATGTCGCGCGACAAATCCACGCCGACCACGCGCTTGCGCGAATCATAGAGCGGCAGCGCCAGGCCGGTGCCGACACCGACCTCGAGCACGCGGGTGCCCGGCAGGCCGTTCACCGCGGCAACGGCGCGCTTGCGGCCGGGGCCGGAGACGGAGCCGAACACCTCGTCATAGACCCCCGCCCAGCGGCGATAGGCCTCCCGCACCGAATCGGCGTCGAGCGCCGCGCGGGGGTGGCCCATGCGGGCATCCTGGAGCAGCCTCGCCTCGCGAATGGGTGTGACCCTTTGATGAAATGCCCGAAGCTGTGGCGCTATACCACCGGGGGCGCCAAGGCAAGGGCGATCAGGCGCGCCGCCGTTGCTCCGGCAGCGCCACCAGCACGCCGCCCAGGGCGATGACGGCGGCACCGGCCAGCGTTGTCAGGTCCGGCCAGTCGGCAAAGACCACGATTCCCGACAGGGTCGCCCAGATGAGCTGGGTATAGGACATCGGCGCCAGCAGGCTGACCGGGGCGCGGGCATAGGCCAGCACCAGCAGCCCATGCCCGGCGCCGCCCAGCACGCCGAGCGCGATCAGCAGGCCCCAATCCGGCAGGCTGGGCGGCGTCCAGACGAAGGGCTGCGCCAGGCTCGCCAGCGTGGCGGCGGCGAGCCCGGTGTGCAGGATGGTGGTGCGCGGATCGTCGATCGTCGCCAGCTTGCGGGTGAGGATCTGGTAGACCGCGAACATCGCCGCGGTGCCGAGCGGCAGGATCGCCGCCCAGTGCATCGGCGCGCCGCCGGTCAGGAAGGGCGGCCGCAGCGCGATCAGCACGCCGGCAAAGCCGATACCGACGCCGAGCCAGCGGCGCGGCCCCACCTTCTCCTTCAGCCACACCGCCGCCAGCGCCACGGTGAACAGCGGGGAGGCGAAGCCGATCGCGGTGCAATCGGTCAGCGGCAGGTGCACCAGGGCGGAGGAGAACATCAGGTTGCTGGCGGCCAGCAGCAGGCTGCGCAGCGCCTGCAGCCCGGGCGCGCGGGACCGCCAGGGCAGCCGGCCCATCGACAGCCGGAAGAACGCCGCCACCGCCAGCAGGCCGAAAAGAAAGCGCGCCCACATCAGCTGCGGCACGGCGAAATGCGCCGTCAGCAGCTTGAGGATGGTGTCCATGCAGACGAAGACCATCAGCGCGACAAGCTGCAGCGCGACGCCGGCGAGGCGGCCGTTCATCGCGGGACGGGGCGGGAATTCATTCGCGCAGCATCGCCGCCGCGGCGCGCTTCACCAAGCGCGCGCTGCGAAGCCCGGCAATGCGCGCCGGGCGTAACCCGGCGCCGGACGCGTCAGGCCGCGTCCTCGCGCCGTTCGCGCACCCGCACATAGGCCACCGAGGCATGCTCGGCGCAGTACGGCTTACCGGTCATCGCGCCGCCCGTGCAGAAGCGGAATTCCGGCGTTCCGGGCTCGCCCAGCGGCCAGCAGCAGGTGCGGGCGGCGGCGCGCGGGAAGGACCGGACGATGGCGGCCGGGGGCGGCGGCGCGGCGACCGGCGCCGCGGCGACCGCGGCCGGCGGATCCAGCCGGCGGAGCGGTGCCGGGGCGCGCAGCACGGGCGGCGCGGCCGGGCGGCGCGGCTGCGGCACCGGGCGCGGGGCAGCGGCAACCTCGGTCTCGACCTCGCGGCGGATCGGGCTCGGCCGGGCCGGCAGGTTCAGCCGATGCGCCTTGCCGACGACGGCATTCTTCGAGACGCCCATGCGGCGGCCGATTTCGGCCGTCGAATGTCCCTCCGCCCAGAAAGCGCGGAGCTGATCGATCGCCTCAGACGTCCAGTCCATGTGGTTCTCCCCGAGCCTGACCCACAAGATGTGGCCACCCACAACATACGGTAGGCCAACGCAGGTCGCGGCCACAAGTTCTGGCAGGGGGTCGGTCTACGAAAATCTGTGGAAAACCTCGGGGAAAATATGCGTCGGAAAATAAAAACGCCCCCCGGTCCGCACGGACCGGGGGGCGTATCACCTGCGGGGCGTGCCCCGACTGAACTAAGACTATTGAAGATCGACCGTCACCAGGTCCTGGAACCAGGATTGCGCCGACACGAATCCCTTCACCCGCTTCGACATCGCCCGGGGATTCAGGTCGTGCACGATGTAGAGCCAGGGCGGGTTGTCCACCAGCCGCTCATGCGCCTTGGCATAGGCCGCGCCGAAGGCGGCCTCGTCCTTCGCCACTTCCAGCGCGGCGAAGGCTGCCTCGAAGGCCGGGTCGTTCCACTGGCCCCAGTTGAAGCCGTTGGGTGGCACGAAGGCCTGCAGGAAGTAGCGCGCGGCGACCGCCGGGTCCGACGAGGGCGAGGACGGGTTGACCGAGGTCGAGCCGTTGAGGATCGGCGCCTCGGGGCTCTGCCGGATCGCCGTCAGCAGCGTGTTCCACTCGGTCACCTCGAAGGATACCTCGACCCCGCAGGCCTCCTTCAGGTTCTGCTGCATGTATTCGTTCATCGGCAGCGGCAGCATCTGGCCCGAGCCGCTGGCCGAGATCATCACCTTGAACTTCAGCGGCTTCTGCGGCGTGAAGCCGGCGGCCGCGAGCAGCGCCTTGCCCTTGGCGGGATCGAAGCCGTAGCGATTCTCCGGCTTGCCGAAATTCGGATCGGACGGCTTCAGCCAGCCCACGCTCGGCTCGGCGGTGTCGTTCAGGAGGGAGACGAGGCCGGCGCGGTCGACGCAGTAGTTCAGCGCCTGGCGGACGCGGACATCCTTGAACGGCGTCGTCGTGCCGCCGGTCTGGTAGAACCAGGGCCAGACATGCGGGTAGCTGTTGGTCACCACGTTGAAGCCGGCCTGTTTCAGGCTGGGGAGGGCATCCGGCGGCGGCACCTCGATCCAATCCACCTGGCCGGAGCGCAACGCGGCGAGGCGGGCATTGGCTTCCGGCACCGGCAGCAGCAGCACGCGGTCGAGCTTGGGGATGCGCGCCTTGTCCCAATAGGCCTCGTTCTTCGTCAGCTCGGCCGAGACGCGTGGGGTGAACTTGGACAGCCGGAAGGGCCCGGTCCCGGCCGCCGGCAGCAGCGCCACCTTGGCCCAGTCGCGCCCGGCGGTCTCGAAGCTCTGCGGGCTGGTGAACAGCATGTAGACCGCCATGTAGGGGAAGTAGCTGGCGACGCGGGTGGTGCTCATCGCCACCGTCATGT
>JBMOJU010000161.1:0-10975 GCA_049315625.1 Paracraurococcus sp. | reverse complement strand
CGGACGGCGAGTGAGCGCCGACGACCCCCTCCCCCGCCCTGCGGGGGAAGGGGTAGCCTGCGCCGACCCCGCCGGCACGGTCGGGTTCTTCCTCTGCCGCGCCGGGCAGCACCTGCGCGCCGCCGCCTTCGAGACTCCGCGGCTGGAAGCCCGGCTGCTGCTGGCCCATGCCATGGCCTGCCGGCAGGAGGATCTGCTGCGCGACCCGCGCGCCGCGGTGCCGCCCGGTGCCGCCGGCCGCTTCGCCGACCTGCTGCGCCGCCGCCTCGACCACGCGCCGGTCGCCCACCTGCTGGGCATCCAGGAATTCTGGTCGCTGCCCTTCGCCGTCTCCGCCGCCACGCTGATCCCCCGCGCCGATTCGGAAACGCTGATCGAGGCAGCGATCGAGGCCTTCCCCGACCGCGCCGCGGTGCGCCGCATCCTCGACCTCGGCACCGGCACCGGCTGCCTGCTGCTGGCGGCCTTGACCGAGTTTCCCGCCGCAACCGGCCTTGGCCTCGACCGCGTGCCGGCGGCTGCGGCGCTGGCGCGGGACAACGCCGTGCGGTTGGGCCTCGCCGGCCGTGCCCGCTTCGCCGTGGCCGACTGGGCCGCGCCGCTGTCTGGCCGCTTCGACCTGGTGCTGTCCAACCCGCCCTACATCGAAAGCGCCACCATCCCCGGCCTGATGCCGGAGGTGGCGCGGCATGAGCCGGCCTCGGCGCTGGATGGCGGGGCGGACGGGCTGGACGCCTACCGCGCGATCTGCGCGGCGCTGCCGGCGCTGCTGGCCCCGGGCGGGCGGGCGGTGCTGGAACTCGGCCAGGGCCAACAACCGGCGGTCGCCGCGATCGCGGCGCAGTTCGGGCTATGCGCCCAGGGCTGCCGCGCCGACCTCGCCGGCGTCGCGCGGGCGCTAGTGATGGCCAAGCATTAAAACAGTACAAGTTACATCAATAAAACAACATCCCTTACATCAACTTCAAGTGTAGGCGGGGGCAGAGGCAGAGCTCAGCGTCTGGACCCGGCATGCGTATCGATTACCCCACCCTGCTGCTTGCGGCGTCCTCAACGACCGCCGCGTTCGCGGTCCTGGGCTTGTTCCTGGCGCGCGCGGAACCGGCCCTGCAGGCGCTGCGGCCCGGCAGTCTCGGCAATCTTTGCTTCGCGGTCGGCATGCCGCTCCTGATCCTGCGGGGCGGCCCCTACGACGCCGCCGGCGTCATCCTCGGCAACGGGTTCATCTTCGCCGGCTGGAGCCTGCAGGTCGTCGCCGTCCGGCGCCTGGCCGGGCGGCCTGTCTGGCCCTGGCTGGCGCCCCTGGCCAGCCTCGTCTGGGTCGGCGCCTGCTTCGTGCCGGCCCCCATGGCCGACCCCGCGGCGCGGATGATGCTGGCCAGCGGCCTGAGCGCATTGCTTTCGGGGATCGTCGCCCTCGGTCTGGCGCAGGGCTGGACCGGCTGGAAGCCGCTGCGGCTCCCCATCCTGCTGCTCTGCGGCGCCCAGCCGGCCCTGCACCTCGTGCGGATCGCCGTCGCCGGCCTGGCGGGGCCGGCGGCGGCGGCGGCGATGAACCCCGCCATCATCATCTCCGGGGTCACGGCGATCGTAGTCTGCAGCCTCATCCTGATCACCGAGGCGACCCGCCGGGCCGGCCAGCGCAGCCAGGCCGAGATTGCCGCAGCGTTTGCCGCAACCGCGGCGTCGCGCGACCTGCTGGCGCGGCTGATCGGGCACC
This sequence comes from Paracraurococcus sp., assembly GCA_049315625.1. GTDB lineage: Bacteria > Pseudomonadota > Alphaproteobacteria > Acetobacterales > Acetobacteraceae > Paracraurococcus. Next base: position 9,255 of record JBMOJU010000161.1, on the reverse strand, counting down.
TGCCCTCAGTGGTCTACACGGCCAGGATCGAGCCCAACCTCGACTGCCGGCGCGAGTACCTCAGCGCCAATACCGAACGGGTGCTGGGCTGGCCGCGCGCCGCGCTGGAGGCGGACGACGCGTTGGAGGCCCGCACGCTGCGGGAGAATCCCGACCTCCGCGACGCGCTGGAGGAATTGCTGGCCGAGGGCGAGTCCTGGCGGGAGCGGAAGATGGTCCGCGCCGATGGCAGCCATATCTGGGTCAAGCGGCATGCCCGCATCGCCCGGCGCTTCCCGGATGGCAGTGCCGAGCTGGTCGGCACCATCACCGACATCACCCGGGAGCGGACGCTCGCGGCGCAGGTCCAGGCCAGCGCCAAGCTGGCGACGCTGGGCGAGATGATGACCGGCCTGGCGCATGAGCTGGGCCAGCCGGCCGCGACCATGTGCCTGGCCGCCGGCAATGCGGCGAGGGGGCTGCGCAATCGCGGCGAGGCGGCGATCCCGGATGCCTTGAACCGGCTCGACCGCATCATCGCCCAGGGCGAGCGCATGAGCACGCTGATGCGGCACCTGAAGGCCTTCGCCCGATCCGAGCCGCTGTTGCTGGGTCCGGTGGCGGTGGCGCGCGCGGTCGAGGGCGCCCTGGTGCTGACCGAGGCCGGGCTGCGGCATGAGGAGATCGTGCTGGAGCTCGACCTCGCCGACGACCTGCCGCTGGTCCAGGCGCAACTTGTCCCGTTGGAACAGGTGCTGGTGAACCTGCTGCTCAATGCCCGTGACGCGATCCGCGGCCTGCCACCCGAGGCGCCCCGGCGTATCGCGCTGCGCGCCGCGCCGGCCGGGGCGGGGCAGGTGGTGATCGCGGTGGCGGATACCGGCGGCGGGCTGCCACCGGCGGCACTGGAGCGCCTGTTCGAGCCGTTCTTCACCACCAAGCCGCTGGGCGAGGGCCTGGGACTCGGCCTCTCGGTCAGCCACGGCCTGGTCAAGGGCATGGGCGGCGACATCGTGGCCGCAAACGACGCGGCGGGGGCGGTCTTCACCGTCACGCTGCCTTGTGCGCCGGCGCTGTTGCCGGCCTAAAGCCGCGCGGGCTGAAAAAACCGTTTGGCGCTCCGGCCCGGGAGGTCTAGCTTGCAGAAGGCCCTCGCGGGCGGACGGGCACGGCCCGCCGCCACAGCGCGCGGGTTCGTGCAGCGGACGGGCTGTGGGCTCCACGCCGGCCGCGACGCCTTTGGACGACATCGACCGCCAATGCAGCGTGCACCGGGTCTCCCGGTGCAGGCAGGGCGGCCCACCTGCGAGACGGCAGACGCAATACTGATGAACATGAAACGTATGCGCGGCCGCAACCACCGGCATGGTGGGGGCGGCGGGGGTGGCGGCGGCGGCGGGACCGGCGGTCCGCCGCAGTTCCGCCAGACCGGCCAGTCGCCGATGAACCGGAACCATGTCTTCGACTCGAGTGGTCCGGACATGCGGCTGCGGGGCACCGCCCAACAGCTGTTCGAGAAATACCTCCAGCTTGGCCGCGACGCGACCAGCTCCGGCGACCGGGTGATGGCCGAGGGCTATTTCCAGCACGCCGAGCACTATTTCCGCATCCTGAACGCCATGAGCCAGGCGCAGCAGCAGCGCGAGGGCGGCCAGCAGGTCCAGCGCCGCTACCAGACCGGCTCCGACCAGGGTGAGGGCGGCGAGGGCAATGGCAACGACCCGTCCGAGATGAATGGCCAGGTCAACGGCCGGGCGCTGGAAGGCGACGCGGATTACGACGGCCCGCAGCCGGAAACGCGCGAGCCCGTCTGACCCGCGGCGGATGCGGCATGTCCGAACGCTTGCGGACACCGCGTTGACACGGCCCGGCGTCCGACGCAGGCTCGGCAGAGTTCCAAGGGGGGCCCCGCATGGGGCTGAGATACGGCAAGCGCGCCGTGACCCTTTGAACCTGATCCGGGTCATGCCGGCGTAGGGAGAGGAACGTCCGGGCGCTGCCTCCGAACCGGGGGATGCGTCCGCCTTGCACGTCAGCCCCGCACGTCAATGCTCCCCGGATCTCCAATGATGAGGAGGTCCAGATGCCCGATTCCCTTCCCCCCGACCTGCCGCAGGTGACGACCGGCCCGCTGCCGGCCTCCCGCAAGGTGCATGTGCCGGGCGTGATCCATCCCGGGCTATGCGTGGCGATGCGGGAGATCAGCGTCGGCGGTGGCGAGCCGGCGCTGCGGGTCTACGACCCCTCCGGCCCCTATTCCGATGCCGCCCACCGCACCGATATCCGCCGCGGCCTGCCCGAACTGCGCCGTGCCTGGATCGAGGGCCGCGGCGACGTGGCCACCTATGCCGGTCGCGACCCGCAGCCGGAGGATGACGGGCTGAAGCCGGGCGAGGCCCGCAAGGTGCCGCAATTCGACCGCGCCGGTCGCCAGCCGCTGATCGCCCGGCCCGGCGCCACCCCGACCCAGCTCGCCTATGCCCGCGCCGGCATCATCACGCCGGAGATGGAATACGTCGCCATCCGCGAGAACCTCGGCCGCGAGAAGCTGCGCGAGGCGGCGGTGCGGGACGGCGAGAGCTTCGGCGCCGCCATCCCCGACTACGTCACGCCGGAATTCGTCCGCGACGAGATCGCCCGCGGCCGCGCCATCATCCCGGTGAACATCAACCACACCGAATCCGAGCCGATGGCGATCGGCCGCAACTTCCTGGTCAAGATCAACGCCAATATCGGCAACAGCGCCGTGTCGTCCTCGGTCGCCGAGGAGGTGGACAAGCTGGTCTGGGCGATCCGCTGGGGCGCCGACACGGTGATGGACCTGTCCACCGGGCGGAACATCCACACCACCCGCGAATGGATCATCCGCAACAGCCCGGTGCCGATCGGCACGGTGCCGATCTACCAGGCGCTGGAGAAGGTGAACGGCAAGGCCGAGGACCTGACCTGGGAGGTGTTCCGCGACACGCTGATCGAGCAGGCCGAGCAGGGGGTGGACTACTTCACCATCCATGCCGGCGTCCGGCTGGCCTACATCCCGCTGACCGCGCAGCGCGTCACCGGCATCGTCTCCCGCGGCGGCTCGATCATGGCCAAGTGGTGCCTGGCGCACCACAAGGAGAACTTCCTGTATGAGCGGTTCGACGAGATCTGCGAGATCATGGCCGCCTACGATGTGTCGTTCTCGCTCGGCGACGGGCTGCGGCCGGGCAGCATCGCGGATGCCAACGACGCCGCGCAATTCGCCGAGCTGGAGACGCTGGGCGAGCTGACCCAGGTCGCCTGGAAGCGCAACGTCCAGGTGATGATCGAGGGCCCCGGCCACGTGCCGATGCACAAGATCAAGGAGAACATGGACAAGCAGCTGGAAGTCTGTGGGGAGGCGCCGTTCTACACGCTTGGCCCGCTGACCACCGACATCGCGCCGGGCTACGACCACATCACCTCGGGCATCGGCGCCGCCATGATCGGCTGGTTCGGGTGTGCGATGCTCTGCTACGTCACGCCGAAGGAACATCTCGGCCTGCCGGACCGGGACGACGTGAAGGTGGGTGTCATCACCTACAAGATCGCAGCGCACGCGGCCGACCTGGCCAAGGGCCATCCGGCGGCGAAGCTGCGGGATGACGCGCTGTCCCGCGCGCGGTTCGAATTCCGCTGGCGCGACCAGTTCAACCTGAGCCTGGACCCGGAGACGGCGGAGAAATTCCACGACCAGACCCTGCCGGCCGAGGGCGCCAAGCTGGCGCATTTCTGTTCGATGTGCGGGCCGAAATTCTGCTCGATGAAGATCAGCCAGGATATCCGCGCCGCGGCGCAGAAGGGCATGGAGGAACAGAGCGAACGGTTCAGGAACGACGGCGGGCGGATCTACGCGGCGCCGCAGCCGACGGCGGAGTAGGGGCGGGGGAGCACCCCCACCCCGGCCCTCCCCCGCCAGCGGGGGAGGGGGGGCGTTAGTGCAGGGCCGCGCTGTCCACGGGCTCCAGCGCGTCGCCGACGGCGATGCGGCCGCCCTCCAGCACCTCGGCATAGACGCCGAGGTCGGCATGGCCGAAATGCTCCCGCAGCCATTGCGGCGGCCTGGCGTCGCGCTCGGCGGTCTCGGGGTTCACCTCGGTCGCCGGGCAGCGGATGATCCGCTTGAACACCCGCAGGCGGGCGCCGCCCAGCAGCACCTCCTGCCCCAGCAGGTCGAATTCGGCCCAGGGCTGGGCGCCGGAGACGTAGATGTTCGCGCGGAAGCGCAGCGGGTCGAGCGTCATGCCCACCTTCGCCTCCAGCGCATGCAGGCTGGCGAGGCCGATGATGGAGACGCATTTCGCCGCCACGTCGGTGAAATTATGCCCCGGTGCCTCGATGAAATGTGGCGTGCCGCGCGCTTCCTCGCCGAGTGCGGCGGCAAGGTAGGCGGCGATTTCGGCCCGCCCGGCCTCGGTCCGGGTGCTGGCCAGCAGCGGTGGCCCCGCTTCCGGGCGGATCGAGAGCATCCCGGTTTTCGGGTCGAAGGCCGAATGCAGCGCCGCCAGCCGCGCATTGTAGGCCAGGCAGCCGAAATTCCGCTTCGGCAGCCAGGTCGGCGCCGCCGGGTCCATCGGCGAGTCACCCTGCGCCAGGGCGAAGCGGCGGTCATGCGGCAGGCATTGGCCAGGCGTGAGCAGCACCTCCTCCAACGCCTCGGCGGTCAGGCCCTTCACCGGGTAGCGATAGATGTGCTCGATGCGCATCGGAACATTTTCCTCCCTCGGGCGTTCCCTGGGCCCTTGACCCACCGCAAGGCGGATTACCACATCCCGGACGATCTTGGTGCTGGCCATCGCCTATGCAGGGGTGGCCGGAACCGGTCGCCTCATCTGGAGGGACACGCACATGGACATCGAGAAATTCACCGACCGCGCCAAGGGCTTTTTGCAGGCGGCGCAGACCATCGCGATCCGCGAATACCACCAGCGCGTCACCGCCGAACACCTGCTGAAGGCGCTGCTGGATGACGAGCAGGGCGCGGCCTCCGGCCTGATCAAGGCCGCCGGCGGCGATCCCGCCGCGGCCAAGCTGGCCGTGGATGCCGAGATCGGCCGCCAGCCCAAGGTGACCGGCGGCGGCGCCGGGCAGCCGGCCTTCACCCCCGATATCGTCCGCGTGCTGGATGGCGCGCAGCAGCAGGCGCAGAAGGCCGGCGACGCCTATGTGGCGCAGGACCGGCTGCTGGTGGCGCTCGCCGCCAGCGACGGCGCCGCGGGCCGCATCCTGAAGTCCGCCGGCGCCGATGCGCAGCGGCTGGAAGCCGCGGTGGCCGACCTCCGCAAGGGCCGCAAGGTGGACAGCCAGAATGCCGAGCAGGCCTTCGAGGCGCTGAAGAAATACGCCCGCGACCTGACCGAGCTGGCGCGCGAGGGCAAGCTCGACCCGGTGATCGGCCGTGACGAGGAGATCCGCCGCACCATCCAGGTGTTGGCCCGCCGCACCAAGAACAACCCGGTGCTGATCGGCGAGCCCGGCGTCGGCAAGACCGCCATCGTCGAGGGCCTCGCGCTCCGCATCGTCAAGGGCGACGTGCCGGAGGCATTGAAGACCAAGCGCGTCATGGCCCTCGACCTCGGCGCCATGGTCGCCGGCGCCAAGTATCGCGGCGAGTTCGAGGAACGCCTGAAGGGCGTGCTGGCCGAGGTCGAGCAAGCCGCGGGCGAGATCATCCTCTTCATCGACGAGATGCACACCCTGGTCGGCGCCGGCAAGGCGGACGGCGCGATGGACGCATCGAACCTGATCAAGCCGGCGCTGGCCCGCGGCGAGCTGCACTGCGTCGGCGCCACCACGCTCGACGAATACCGCAAGCACGTGGAGAAGGACGCGGCGCTGGCGCGGCGCTTCCAGCCCGTGTTCGTGGGCGAGCCGAGCGTTGCCGACACCATCAGCATCCTGCGCGGCATCAAGGACAAGTACGAGACCCACCACGGCGTCCGCATCACCGACAGCGCGCTGGTCGCTGCCGCGACCCTGTCCAACCGCTACATCACCGACCGCTTCCTGCCCGACAAGGCGATCGACCTGATCGACGAGGCGGCATCCCGTCTGCGCATGCAGGTGGACAGCAAGCCGGAGGAATTGGACGCGATCGACCGCGACCTGATGCGGCTCAAGATCGAGCGCGAGGCGCTGCGGAAGGAGGAGGACAGCGCCTCCCGCGACCGGCTGCAGAAGCTGGAGAAGGAGCTGGCCGACCTCGAGGAGCGCTCCGGCGAGATGACCCAGCGATGGGAGGCGGAGAAGGGGAAGGTCGTCGCCACCCAGCGGGCGAAGGAGGAGCTCGACCGCGCCCGCACGGACCTCGAACTCGCCGAGCGCAAGGGCGATTTCGCCCGTGCCGGGGAGTTGAAGTACGGCGTCATCCCGACGCTGGAGAAGCAGATTGCCGGCGCCGGCGACAGCGATGCGCGGCTGGTGAACGAGGCGGTGACGGAGGAAGGCATCGCCGGCGTCGTCTCCCGCTGGACCGGCATCCCGGTCGAGAAGATGCTGGAGGGCGAGCGCGCCAAGCTGATCAAGATGGAAGACCAGCTGCGCAAGCGCGTGGTCGGCCAGGAGGAGGCGCTGGAGGCGGTCAGCAAGGCCGTCCGCCGCGCCCGTGCCGGGCTGCAGGACCCCAACCGGCCGATCGGCAGCTTCCTCTTCCTCGGCCCCACCGGCGTCGGCAAGACGGAACTGGTCAAGGCGCTGGCCGGCTTCCTGTTCGACGACGAGCGGGCGATGACGCGCATCGACATGTCCGAGTACATGGAGAAGCACGCCGTCTCTCGCCTGGTCGGCGCCCCGCCGGGCTATGTGGGGTACGACGAGGGCGGCGCGCTGACCGAGGCGATCCGCCGGCGGCCCTACCAGGTGATCCTGTTCGACGAGGTCGAGAAGGCGCATGAGGATGTCTTCAACATCCTGCTCCAGGTTCTGGACGACGGGCGGCTGACCGATGGCCAGGGCCGGACGGTCGATTTCCGCAACACCATCATCGTGCTGACCAGCAACCTCGGCAGCCAGGCGATCGCCGAGCTGCCGGAGACCGCCGACATCGAAGCGGCGCGGCCGGCGGTGATGCGGGCGGTGCGGGACCGGTTCCGGCCGGAATTCCTCAACCGGCTGGATGAGATCGTGCTGTTCCGCCGCCTCGCGCGGGCCGACATGGCGGCGATCGTCGATATCCAGCTGGGCGGGCTGCGCCGGCTGCTGGAGGACCGCAACATCCGGCTGGAGCTGGATGCGGCGGCGCGGGAATGGCTGGCCGAGGCCGGCTACGACCCGGCCTATGGCGCGCGGCCGCTCAAGCGCGTCATCCAGCGCAGCCTGCAGGACAAGCTGGCCAACCTTTTGCTGGAAGGCCGCCTGCATGATGGCGAGCAGCTGCGGGTGACCGCGGGGCTCGACGGGCTGGAGGTCGAAAGCACGCCGCTGGCAGCGGCGGCTTAAGGGCAAGGCTGGGGGAGAAAGTATTCTCCCCCGTTGGACGCATGCGTCCAACCCCTCATCTATTTCCCTGAGTCTGGTACCCGCCGTGCGGCGGGTATCAGACTCAGAAAAAGGAAGGCTGGGGTTTGGGGAGGGAATACTTTTCCCTTCCAAGTCTTTCTTGTCTACTCCGCCGCCGCGACCTCTTGCATCGGCTGGAGACGGGCGACCTGCACCGCCAGGCCCTGGCGCGTCGCCAGGAACGCGGCCAGTGCCTCGCCGTCCAGCACGGCGGCGGGGCGGGTGCGCGCCCGGCCGGGGTCGATCGCGCGGCCGGCCTCGGCGATCTCGTAATGCAGGTGGTTGCCGGTCGCCAGGCCGGTGCGGCCGACCTTGCCGATCACCTCCCCCTGCCGCACCCGGTCGCCCGGCTTCAGCCCCGGTGCGAAGGCCGACAAATGGGCGTAGCGGGTGGAGCGGTCCTCCGCATGCTGCAGCGTGACGACGCGGCCATAGCCGCTGAGCCAGCCGATCTGCGTCACCTCCCCATCCGCCGCGGCGAGCACCGGTGTGCCGCTGGGTGCGGCGAAGTCGATCCCCTGATGCTGGCGCGAATACCCGAGCACCGGATGCGCGCGCATGCCGAAGCCGGAGGTGACGCGGGCGCCGTCGAGCGGCGTGCGCAGAAAGGCACGGCGGAGGCTGCGGCCCTGCTCGTCGAACCAGTCCGGCCCATCGGCGGACTCGAAGCGCCAGAGCGAGAGGTTGCGGCCGGCCAGCGAGACGGCGGCATGCAGCGTGCTCCCGTCCCGCAGCAGGTCACCCGCAGCGTTGCGGAACCGTTCGAACAAAATCGTGAAGCTGTCGCCGGCGCGCAGTTCGCGCTGGAAGTCGAGCTCGTGCGCCAGGCCCTGCACGAGTTCGCGGGCCAGCGAATCGGGCAGGCCGGCGAGGCGCAGATCATCCAGCAGATCCTGCCGGATGCTGCCGCGGGCGAGGACAAGGTGCCGGCGCTGGCCCTCGGTCGCCTCCTGGGCGGTCCAACCGCCCGGGGAGCGGGTGACGGTGACGGTGCGACCGGGGCGCGGCTGCAGTGTGAGGCCGAGCAGGGCGTCGTCCTCGGCGGCCTGGCGGAGGGTGAGCTCATGCCCGGCGGGCAGGGCAGCGTGCGGCGGCAGCAGGGTGGCGAGGGCGGAGACGGCCGGCTCCAGCTCGCGCCGCTCGACGCCGGCCGCGGCCAGGACCTGGGCAACGGTCTGGCCGCGGCGGGCGACGACGGTGCGCGTGTTGGCGCGCGTGGTCATCGGGGCACTGGCACCGGTCGAGAGGATCGGGCGGTAATCCTGCTGCATCGGGTCGGCGGCGGCAGGGGATGCGGTACTGCCGATGACAAGGCAGGCGAGTGACAGCCAGCGCGCGCGGCGCCGGGTGCGATGCAACATGAAAATACCCCTCCCAGGGCTGTAATGCGGCGTAACCTTCTTCGCGGAAATCATACTAAGTCAACAAGTTGAACTATCCGGCTGCGACATAAGGTTAGATCAAGCCAGGGTTACAACGCGGCCGAGGGAAAGGGGTTTGACAGGGCATGGGGTTGGGCATAGAAGCCGGCCTCCCGACGCTTGGCCGATTGGTCAGGTTGCGGGATACGGAAGAGGCCTTGACCTGGGCGGTTCAACCCCCTAGATTGCATGCCCCGCCAAGAGGCGGAACCTCCCACCAGGCAGGGTCTGGTGCCGGTCGATCCGAGGCAGTGCGCTTCGGAGCGACCGCAGGGAGTTTGTTCATTGAAAACTTTATCAGGTTTTGGAAGTGCGATTGAGAGATCGCTGCTGATGG
>JBMOJU010000573.1:0-2464 GCA_049315625.1 Paracraurococcus sp. | reverse complement strand
TCCACCGCAAGCCATTGCGCGCTACCGCCGCACCGCGATCGCCGCCAGCTCGCGTTCCAGCTTCGCCAGCGCATCGCCCAGCGCCGCCGACATCGCCGTCGCCGCATCCGCCGCGGCCACACGTCCATCGGCGCGCGGCCCACCCGGCAGCGGCGCCGTGCCTTCCACCAGGATCTGCCCCAGCACCCGGCTGTCCCCGGTCCCGTCCGCCAGCAGCAGCGCCGAAAGCGAGGCCCGGGCGATGCCGTTGGCCGGTTCCGCCTGCAACCGCGTCAGCTCGGCTTCCAGGATCAGCTCGGCGCGCTGGCGCGACCCCGGCGCCGTCACCGCGGACAGCCGGCCGGAGGCGACGAGCCAGCGGCGCAGCGCCTCCTCCACCAGATCGGCCGGCGGGGCGGTCCATTCGTTCCAGAAATCCACCGTCACGTCGTCCCGCGCGCCCAGCACGCGCAGGCCGCGCTGGTCCAGCCCCGGCGCCGCCCGCATGGTCCGCAGCAGCAGCACCGGGCCGCGCTTCGTCGGCGGCGGCCCGGGCGGGCGTTCCGGCGCCAGGATGAAGCGCTGGGTCGTCTGGTAGGGGCGGTCGGGCAGCACGCTGCAAGCGGCCAATCCAAGCGAGGGCAGCGCCAGCGCGGCAAGCATCAGGGCACGGCGGGTCATCGGCGGGGTTCCGTGGGCGCCGGCGGCGGCGCGCCGAAGATCGCCTGAGAGGGATAGCGGCGGAGCTGTTCCGTGGTGTCGCGCAAATTCGCCACCGCGGCGCGCAGGTCGCGCAGGATCGGCGCCAGCTCCGCCTGGATGTCGGTGGTAGCGCTGCGGGCGGAGCGCAGCGAGGCGTCGAGATTGTTCATGCTGCCCGGCAGCCGCGCGGTAACGCCGCGGATATCGGCGGTCGCCGCCGCGGCATTGGCCAGCGCCTGCGCCAGCTCCCGGCTCGCCAGCAGCTTGCGGGCATCCTCGGCGGTGCCGCGCAGCTCGCCCAGCGCGCCGGGGAGGTCGGCCTGGTTCGCCGCCGCGCGCAGCGTGCGCATCAGCTCGGCCGCCTCGCGCAGAGTCACCGCCAGGTCGCCATCCTTCACCTGGCCACGCAGTTCCGAGACCAGGCCGATGACGTTGTCGAGCAGCGCCGGCAGATCGGCCTCCTGCAACCGTTGCAGCAGCTGCTCCGCCGCGCCCTGCACCTGCGCGACCGTCGACGGGATGGCCGGGATATAGGGGAAGCGCGGCTCCCACGGCACGGCGCGGGCCGGGAAGCGCGCCGGGTCGACGAAATCGAGTTCCAGGTAGTTCACCCCGGTGATGCCCTGCGCCGCGATCCGCACCCGGAGGCCCTGCTTCACCGCCTCCTCCACATTCGGCGTCTCGCCGATGCGGTTGTTGTCGATGGCGAAGCGGACGTAGACGAGCTGGAAGGCGGCGCCGAACGGGTCGCCCTGCGGCCGGCGATACTCGGCCGCGACCAGCCCGATCTCCGAGATGCGGCCGATGCTGACGCCGCGGTAGCGCACCGCCGCGCCGATCTCCAGACCCTGCACGGATTCGCGGATATAGGTCTCGAATTGCTGGTTGCTGCCGCTCAGCCGGTCGGCCGTGAGGAACAGCACGAAGCCGATGCCGAGTGCCAGGCCGGCCAGCACCAGCGCGCCGACGCGGAGGTAGAGCCCACGGGCCTGCGCCATGTCAGTGCCACCTGCGATGGTGCGGCCGATTCACGCCTGCGGTGCTCGGCGGCGCCGCCGCCTTCGCCCTCCGGCGATCGGACGCAGCGGCCAAGGAGGCAGACGCGGTCACGCCATCACCTCGCGCCGGAAGAAGGCCCGCACCACGGGGTTGCGGCTCTCGTCGCGCAGCCTGCGCGGGTCGCCCTCTGCGATCATGCCCTTTGCCTCCTTGTCCAGCATGATGCAACGGTCGCCGATCGCCAGGATCGATTGCAGCTCATGTGTCACCACCACGAAGGTGGTGCCGAGATCGCGCGCCAGTTGCTTGATCAGCGCATCCAGCCCGGCCGAGGTGATGGGATCGAGCCCGGCCGAGGGCTCGTCCAGGAACAGGATCGGCGGGTCGAGCGCCATGGCGCGGGCGATCCCGGCGCGCTTGGCCATGCCGCCCGAGATCTCCGCCGGCAGCCGCCCCGCGGCGTCCGCCAGCCCCACCAGGCCGAGCTTGACGCGGGCGACCATGGCGCGCGCCTCCGGCGGCAAATCGGTGTGTTCCTCCAGCGGCACCTCGATATTCTCGGCGAGGGTGGAGGAGCCGAACAGCGCGCCCGACTGCCACATGACGCCGAGCCGTTTGAGCAGCGCCACGCGCGCCTCGCCCTCCAGCCCGTCCATCCGCACGCCGAGGATTTCGATACTGCCCTCGGCCGGCGGATACAGGCCGATCATATGCTTCAGCAGCGTAGATTTGCCGCAGCCGGAGCCGCCGAGGATGACGAAGACCTCGCCGCGGCGGACGTCGA
>JBMOJU010000160.1:0-11004 GCA_049315625.1 Paracraurococcus sp. | reverse complement strand
CGGGGGAGGCGTGCGCATGGCCATCGATTTGGCGGAGGAAGCCAGGTCGCGGGGGATCAAGTATTTCCTGATCTCCTTCGTCGACCTGTTCGGCGCGCTGCGCGCCAAGCTGGTGCCGGCCGCGGCGATCGGCGGCATGGCGCGCAACGGCGCCGGCTTCGCCGGCTTCGCCACCTGGCTGGACATGACGCCGGCCGATCCGGACGTGCTGGCGATCCCCGATCCTTCCAGCCTGATCCAGCTGCCCTGGAAGCCGGAGGTCGGCTGGCTTGCGGCCGATCCGTGGATGGGCGGCAAGCCCGTGGCGCAGGCGCCGCGCCTGGTGCTGAAGCGACAGGTGGAGGCCGCGGCGGCGCAGGGCCTGGCGATGAAGACCGGCGTCGAATGCGAGTTCTTCCTGCTCGATCCGGCGCAGATGGCGATCTCGGATGCCGCCGACCGGGCGGAGAAGCCCTGCTACGACCAGTCCGCGCTGATGCGCCGCTACGACGTCATCGCCGAGATCTGCGACGCGATGCTGGCGCTTGGCTGGGGCCCCTACCAGAACGACCATGAGGACGCGAACGGTCAGTTCGAGATGAACTGGGAGTATGCCGATGCGCTGGTCACCGCCGACCGCCACGCCTTCTTCAAGTACATGGTCAAGGCGATCGCCGAGAAGCACGCACTCCGCGCCACCTTCATGCCGAAGCCCTTCGCCAACCTGACCGGCAATGGCTGCCACGCGCATGTCTCGCTCTGGCAGGACGGCCGCAATGTGTTCGAGGATCCGGAGGCCGAACTCGGCATCTCCGCCACCTGCCGGCAATTCCTCGGCGGCGTGCTGGATCATGCGGCGGGGCTCTGCGCCATCACCAACCCGACGGTGAACAGCTACAAGCGGATCAACGGCGCGACGACGCTGTCGGGCGCCACCTGGTCGCCCAACGCCATCACCTGGGCCGGCAACAACCGCACCCATATGGTGCGCATCCCGGATGCCGGGCGGTTCGAGCTGCGGCTCGCCGATGGTGCCGCGAACCCCTACCTGCTGCAGGCCGGGCTGCTCGCCGCCGGGCTGGACGGGATGACGCGCGGTGCCGATCCGGGACCGCGGCTCGACATCAACATGTACACCCATGGCCACACGGTGGAGGCACGCCGCCTGCCGCTGAACCTGCTGGATGCGCTGCGCGCCTTCGACGGGTCCGACACGCTGCGCGCCGCCCTCGGCGGCGAATTCGCCGATGCCTACCTGAAGCTGAAGCGGGAGGACTGGGCCGCCTATGCCCGGCACCTGTCGTCCTGGGAACTCGAGACCACGCTGGATTGCTGAATACATGGCCGAGAATTTCGATGCGATCGTGATCGGCGGCGGCGCCATCGGCACCTCTGCGCTGTTCCACCTCACCGCGCTCGGCTGCAGCCGCGTGCTGCTGGTGGACCGCGGCGAGATCGCGGGGGGGACCACCGCGCGTTCCTCCGGCTGCCTGCGGACGCATTACAGCGTGCCGATCAACGTCGCGGTGGCGCGCGCCAGCCTTGGCATGTTCGGCCGCTTCGCCGAATTGCTGGACGACGACGCGGCGGATGCCGGGCTGGTGCGCTCGGGCTACATCATCATGGCGCCGCCGGGGCCGGCCTCCGCCGCCGTGCGCGCCAGCATCGCCGCGCAGCAGGCGGTGGGCATCGAGGCGCGGCTGCTCGACCGGGCGGAGGCGCTGGAGCGGCACCCCTGGCTGCAACTCGACGACATCGAGACCATCGGCTTCGAGGCGGAGGCCGGCTTCGCCGACCCCTACCTCACCGCCACCAGCTTCGCCCGCGCGGCGCGGCGGCGCGGCGCCGTGGTGCGGATGAACACCGCCGTCATCGGCCTGCTGCGCGACGGCGACAGGGTGATCGGCGTGGAGACCGCGGCCGGGCCGATCCAGGCCGGCGTGGTGCTCTCGGCGGCCAATGTCTGGAGCCACGATATCGCCCGCTGGGCTGGCTTCGACATCCCGCTGGAGATCACCGCGCACCAGGTCTTCACCCTGGCCGCCGACCGGACCTACGGGCCGGAATTGCCGCTGCTGAAGGACCTCGCCTCCCCCGCAAAGCTCTACATGCGGGCCAGCGGCGGGCATCTGCTGGTCGGTGGCGGGCATGAGGGCGTGGTCACCCACGACCCCGACCTGCCCGACATCGCCACCGATTCCGACGCGCTGCTGGAGGAAGCCGCGCAGGCCGCCGCCCGCATGCCGGCCTTCGCCGAGGGGCGCCTGGTACGGTCCTGGACCGGGCTTTACGACACGACGCCGGACTGGAATCCGGTGCTCGGCCCGGTGCCGGGCGTGCCGGGGCTGCACCTGGCCTTCGGCTTCTCCGGCCATGGCTTCAAGCTTTCGCCGATGATCGGCCGGATGCTGGCGCAGACGATGCTTGGCCTGGCGAGCGACCTGCCCATCCACCCCTACCGGCTGTCCCGCTTCGCCGAGGGCGAGCCGCTGGTCGGCGCCTATGGCGCGGGCGCGGTCTCCTGAGGCTGCGGCTACGCGCCCAGCCGAACGAACATCGCCTCATGCTTGTTGTGCGCGCCGTGGAAGACCATGGCGCCGGGGATAGCGGCGAATTCGGCCGTCACGGCGTGGTCGGTCTCGCCCTGGAACTTGATCGTGCAGCAGTAGTGCCGCGCCCGGTCAGCCGCCATCCAGCGCCGCACCAGGGCCAGCAGCCGGGCCGGATAGCAGATGATGTCGCTGAACAGCCAATCCACCGCGGGCATGTCCAGCGGGTCGAGGCCGAAGGCGCTCTCCTGCCGCATCGCCACGCCCGGCATGGCGGCGACGGCGGGGTCGAGCGGCGCCTTGTCCACCGCCGTCACCTGCGCGCCCAGCTGCGCGATCGCCCATGTCCAGCCGCCGGGGGAGGCGCCGAGGTCGAGGCAGGTCTCGCCGGGTTGCGGCCAGCGCCCGGCGCGGGTCAACGCCTCCCACAGCTTGAGGTAGGCGCGGCTGGGCGGGCCGGCCTTGTCCTCGACGAACTGGACCTCCCCGTTCACGAAGGGGCTGGTCTTGGTCGGGCTGGCCAGCAGGCGGTCCGGCGCCAGCAGGGTCCAGGCGCCGAGATGGCCGGTGGGCGCGGCTTCGGGGAAGGAGAGCGGCCGGGCCTTCACCGGCGGCAGGCGCTCGACGATCAGCGCGGCGCGGCGGTGGTGCGCGGCGGCGTAGAGCGCCCAGTTGCGCTGGATGCCGCGCAGCGCATCGGACGCGGCCTTGACCGAAGGGGCGGGGAACTCGCGCGGGTCGGTCCAGGCCTCCAGCGCCCAGACCATGGGTGCGGGTGGTTCCGGGCTGAGGGCGAGACGGCCGTGCCAGGCGGCGATGCTGCGGCCGGCGAGGCGCAGTTCCTCCGCCAGGTCAGACTCGAAGCCCTCCGCCGCGAGATACGCCGCGCCGATCAACGCCGCAGCGCCGAGGCGGCGAGCATGGCCCAGCCGGCCATCAGCAGCGTGCCGCCGATGGGCGCGGCCGGGCCGAGCGAGACGCCGCCGATGGCGCTGGCATAGACCCCGCCGCAGAACAGGATCAGCCCCAGCGCGAAGCCGGCGCCGGCGAGGTTGGGCAGCAGGCCCGGCCGCCGCTCCGCCCAGAGCGCGGTGCCGACCAAAGCGAGGGCGTGCCAGCCCTGCATGGTGATGCCGTTGTCGAGCACGCCGAGCGCATGCGCCTCCAGCCGGGTCGGCGCGCCATGCGCCGCCCAGGCGGACAGGGCGACGGCGCCGAGGCCGGCGAGGGCGCCGAGGAAAAGCCAGAGACGGTGCATGGGGTGGGGCTTAGCCTGCGGTCGGGGGCGCCGCCATCCCCGCCCGCCGCGCCGCATTCGCCGCCAGATGCGCCTGCCGCGTCGGTTCCGGCAGCCGGTAGCCGGTATCGCAGCGCCGCACCCAGGCGACCGCGCTGTCCAGCGACACCCGGTGCCCGATCGAGATGCACAGCGGGTTTGACCGCCGCTTGCTGCGCAGCACGGTCCCCAGGCGCACGCCCTTCCACAGCAGCGGCTGCTCCGCCCCCGCTTCCTCACCGAGTTCCGCCGCAGGCCGCCCCACCAGCGGCGACTTGGCGACGCCGATACTGGGAATGTCCAGCACCACGCCCAGATGCGTCGCCACGCCGAAGCCGCGCGGATGGGCAATGCCATTCCCGTCCACCAGCACCAGATCCGGCTTCGTCGCCAGCTTCGCCCAGGCGGCGAGCAGCGCCGGGACCTCGCGGAAGCCGAGATAGCCGGGGATATAGGGCAGGGCCGCGCGTGTCTCCGCCGTCGCGGTCGCCACCAGGCGCAGCCCGGGCCATTCCAGGACGACGACGGCGGCAAAGATCCGGCCCTCCGGGTCGAAGCGGGTGTTGCTGATGTCGACGCCGCCGATCAGCCGCACCGGCGGGTGCTCGTCGCGCGGCACCACCCGGGCGGCCAGGGCGATCTGCGCCGCCTTGGCGACGGCAAGGTCGGGCGGGTCCAGCCATTCGGGCGGGATACCCGGGGCGGCGAGGGCGGCAAGGCCAGCATCCATGCCAGCCGAACCCCGGCCTGCCGGGCGCGTTGCCACCCGCCTCAACCCAGCATCGCCGGGACGATCAGCCCGAGATTGTGCCGCACCATCGCTTCGTACCCCGGCGCCGGCCCGTCCGGCGGGGAGAGCGTATCGGCATAGAGCCGGCCGCGCGGCACCACGCCGGCGTCGGCGGCCAGGCGTTCCAGCACCGCCTGGTTCCGCGTGCCCTCGATGAAGACGGCGGTGATGCGCTCGGCGCGGATCTGGCGGATCAGCGCCGCCACCTGGCCGGCCGAGGGCTGCGCCTCGGCCGCGCCGGCCTGCGCCGCCAGCACCCGCACGCCATAGGCGGCGGCGAAATAGCCGAAAGCATCGTGGCTGGTCACCATGATGCGGCGCTCGGGCGGGACGGTGGCCAGCCTGTCCCGCACCCAGGCATCGAGGCCGGCGAGCCGGGCGATCCAGGCCGCTTCCGCCGCGCGGATGGCCGTCGCCCGGGCCGGGTCGGCGGCGGCGAGGCCGTTGGCGATCGTCCTGGCATAGGCTTGCGCCAGGCGGACATCCTGCCAGGCATGCGGGTCCGGCGCGTTCGGGCCATGGCCATGGCCCGGCCCGGCCGGGCGCGGGGTAATGCCCTCGGTCGCCGTCACCACCGGGCCGGCATAGGCACTGGCGCGGATCAACCGGTCCAGCCAGGGCTCGAAGCCGAGGCCGTTGCGGACGACGAGGCCGGCGCCGCGGATCGCCTCGGCCTCCGACGGGCGCGGCTGGAAGGCGTGCGGGTCCGTCCCCGGCCCGGCGAGGACGCGGAGCGGCAGGTCCTCCCCGCCCAATTGCCGCACCATGTCGCCGAGCAGGGAGAAAGCGGCGACCACCAGCGGGCGGGGCTGCGCGCGCGACGGCACGATGTGCAGGGCGGCGGCGGCCAGCGGCAGCAGGGCGCGTCGGGACAGCGGCATGCTATATTATAACATCCGGCGCCGGCAGGGGCCAGCGCTCAGCCCCGGCCGAACCAGCGGCGCAGCCGGGCTACGAAACCGCCACCCGGCGCGGGACCGCGCGGCGGCACCGCCTGGTGCGAGACATGCGGCCGGCGCGCCGGCGGCGGCAGGGCGCTGGCCACCGTATGGCGTCCTGCATCGCGCGCCGCGATCAGCCGCAATTCCAGCCCGACCACCTGCGCCACGGCTTCGGGCGGCTCGGCCAGGCCCAGCGCCTCCCCGGTCGCGGAGGCGTCGGCCCAGGCTTCGGCGCGGCGCAAGGCGTCGATCACCCGCACCGTCTGTTCCTGGTCGAGCGGCGGGCCGCCGCGCCAGAGCGCCACGGCGTCGAGCCGCCACAGCCGCGCGAGGTCGTCCTTGGCCAGGTCGTCGGCGACCCAGGCGGCGTGCAGAGTCGCCTCCGCCGCCGCGTGCAGCGCCCCCGTCTCCTCCAGCACATGGGCCCAGGCGAGGAAGCGGCGGGCCAACGGCGGATAGCCGGATTCGGCCAGCAGTGCGCGGAACGGCGCGGCGGCGACGGCCTGCGCCGCGGCCGGATGCGCCTTGGTGATGTTCGGCGCGGCATAGCCGCAGGACGGGCATTGCTGCAGCCAGCGCGCCATGGTGGAGCGCACCGGCTCCCCCGGGCGGAGGTCGAGGTCGGGCGCCTGTTCCGGCGGGTTCGGCCGGAACGGCGGCTGCCGGCTGCCGGTACCGCACACGGCGCAACGCGGCAGTGCTTCGGCCGCGGGCGGTCGGGAGGGGGCGGAGGAGGAGGCCGGCATCGCCAGGAAGTTAGGCACGCCAGAGCCAAAGGCGAAGAGGGAAGCTGCCGATCGACCTGCCGAATCGCGTTGGGCGTGTTTCCGCCGCAGCCGGTGTTGCCCCCGGGGCGCCCTGTGGGGATAGTGCGGCCATGCCGCGCGGCGACCTTTTCCCCGATATCGCACCGTATGAAACCGGACTGCTGCCCCTGACGGGCGGCCACGTCATGTACTGGGAGCAGGTGGGCAATCCCCGCGGCCAGCCCGCGCTGTTCCTGCATGGCGGGCCGGGCGCCGGCGCCGGGGCGGTGCATCGCCGCTTCTTCGACCCCGGCCACTGGCGGGTGGTGATCTTCGACCAGCGCGGCGCCGGCCGGTCCCGGCCGCTCGGCGAGCTGCGCGACAATTCCACGCCGCACCTGGTCGAGGATATCGAGGCGCTGCGCCGCTCGCTCGGCATCGAGCGCTGGCTGCTGTTCGGCGGCTCCTGGGGCTCGACCCTCGCCTTGGCCTATGCCCAGGCGCATCCGGACCGCGTCACCGGCTGCGTGCTGCGCGGCGTCTTCCTCGGCCGCCCGGCCGAGGTGGAGTGGTTCCTCACCGGGCTGCGCCGGGTCTTCCCCGATGCCTGGGCGTCCTTCGTCGAGCACCTTCCCCCGGCCGAGCGGGGCGACATCCTGGACAATTACCTGAAGCGGCTTTGCGACCCCGACCCGCTTGTGCACCTGCCGGCGGCGCGGGCCTGGAGCCAGTATGAGGGGTCGTGTTCCACCCTGCTGCCCAGCCCCGACACGGTGGCGAGTTTCGCGCAGGACCGCACCGCGCTGGGGCTGGCGCGGATCGAGGCGCATTACTTCGCCAACGACCTGTTCCTGCCGGAGGGCGGGCTGCTGGCGCATATGGACCGCATCGCGCACATCCCGGCCGAGGTGGTGCAGGGCCGCTACGACATGGTCTGCCCGGCGGAGACCGCCTTCGACCTGGTGGCGGCCTGGCCGCGCGCCCGGCTGACCGTGGTGCCGGATGCCGGGCATTCGGCGCTGGAGCCCGGGGTGCGGACCGCGCTGGTGGGCGCGGTGGAGCGGTTCCGGCGGCGGGGGTGAATGCCGGGCGCTTCAAGCGGCGCGGGTGGCGTGGTATGAGGCGTTTGGGTCTCCGTAGCTCAGCCGGATAGAGCACCAGATTCCTAATCTGGGGGCCGTGGGTTCGAATCCCGCCGGGGACATTTCCTCTCGCTGCCGCACACGGCATCCCGCAGGGGCGCGGTTGGGTATAGGGTATACCCAACCCTGATCTTCCCGGATGGCGATGCCCCCCGACCCCTACGCCACCCTCTCCCTCCCCCGCGACGCCACGCCGGAGCAGATCCGCGCGGCCTACCGCAAGCTCGCCAAGCAGCACCACCCGGACCTCAACCCCGGCAAGGCCGCGGCGGAGGAGCGTTTCAAGGCGATCAACGCCGCCAACGACCTGCTGTCGGACCCCGAAAAACGCGCCCGCTTCGACCGCGGCGAGATCGACGCCGCCGGCGACCCCGTCGCGCCGGAGCCGCCGCGCTACCAGCGCTACGCCGATGCCGCCGCCGGCGGCCGCTACCGCGCCGGGCCGGACGAGGACGATCCCTATGGCGACATCTTCGCCGACCTGTTCCGCCGCGGCGGTGGCGGCGGTGGCGGCGCCGAGGGGCTGCGGATGCGCGGCGCCGATGCGCGCTACGCCCTCGTCGTCGATTTCCTCGACAGCGTCGCCGGCGCCACCCGCACCCTGACCCTGCCGGATGGCAAGACGCTCGACGTCCGCATCCCGCCGGGGATCGAGACCGGGCAGACCCTGCGTCTCAAGGGCCAGGGCGCCGCCGGGCTGAATGGCGGCCCGGCCGGCGACGCGCTGATCGAGATCGAGGTCCGGCCGCACCGCATCTTCACCCGGGACGGCGACACCATCCATGTCGACCTGCCGGTGACGCTGAAGGAGGCCGTGCTGGGCGCCCGCGTCACCGTGCCGACCCCGGCGGGGGAGGTGAGCATGGCGGTCCCGCCGCGCTCCGACACCGGGACGAGGTTGCGGCTGCGCGGCCGCGGCGTCGCGGCGCATGGTGGCCACGCGGCCGGCGACCTGTACGTTACCCTCCGCGTCACCCTGGCCGATGCCGATCCGGCGCTGGAGGAATTCCTCCGCGGCTGGACGCCCGCCGCCCCCGTCGATCCCCGCCGCATCCTGGAGGAGGGCGCATGATCACCGTCCAGGCGCTGTCGCGCCGCCTCGGCCTGGCCGAGACCGAGATCGAGCATTGGGTCGCGCTGTCCTGGCTGCGGCCGGATGGCGGCCCTGGCGGCTGGGTGTTCGAGGAGATGGACGTCGCCCGCATCCGGCTGATCGTCGAACTGCGCGACCTGGCGCTGGACGAGGAGGCGATGCCGGTCGTCCTCTCCCTGCTCGACCAGTTGCACGCCACGCGCCGGCGGATGCGGCTGCTGCAGAGGGCGGTGGAGGAGACGGCGCCGGACGCGGTGCGCCGGCGGCTACAGGCGCTGCTGGAGGCGGAGGGGTAGCGGCCGGGCCGCGCCGTCCCGGCGGCGCCGCCCAAGGCCGTCACTGAAATGCCGTCATCACCTCCGTCCCGATGGCGTATTGTGCGACGCAGCACCGCGCCCGAGGGACCGCCCGATGACCTCCCTGCCCAAGCCGCTGCCCATCGTCTGGAACCCGGACGACCGGATCGGCGACATGCTGCGCGGCAAGCGCGGCCTGGTGGTCGGCGTCGCCAACCAGGACTCCATCGCCTATGGCTGCGCCGACACGCTGCGCGCCCTCGGCGCCGAGCTGGCCATCACCTGGCTGAACGAGAAGGCGGAGCGCCACGTGCGGCCGCTGGCCGAGGCGCTCGGCGCCTCCATCATGATGCCGCTGGATGTCGAGCAGCCCGGCGAGATGGAGGCGGTGTTCGACCGCATCGCAGCCGAATGGGGCGGGCTCGATTTCGTCATCCATTCCATCGCCTTCGTGCCGCGCGACGATCTGCACGGTCGCGTTGTCGACTGCTCGGCCGAGGGCTTCGGCCAGGCCATGCGCGTCTCCTGCTGGTCCTTCCTGCGCATGGCGAAGCTGGCCGAGCCGCTGATGCGTGCCGGCGGCGTGCTGGTGACGATGAGCTACTACGGCGCCGACAAGGTGGTGAGCCACTACAACATCATGGGCCCGGTGAAGGCGGCGTTGGAGGCCGCCACACGGTACATGGCGGCCGAGCTGGGGCCGCGGGGCATCCGCGTCTTCGCCGTCTCGCCCGGGCCGCTGAAGACCCGCGCCGCCAGCGGCATCGCGCATTTCGATGAACTGGTGGAGATGGCACAAAGCCGCGCCCCGGCGCAGCGGCTGGTCGACATCGCCGAGGTCGGCCGTGTCGTCGCCTTCCTGGTCGGGCCGGCATCCTCCGGCATGACCGGCGACACGATCTACATCGATGGCGGGCTGCACAACGTCGCCTGAGGGAGCCTGTCCATGGCCGGCATCATCCTGGTCCTGAATGCGGGGTCCTCCTCGCTCAAATTCGCCGCCTTCACCGTGACGCCGGCGGGGCCGGAGCCGCGCTTCGCCGGGCAGGTGGAGGGGATCGGCGCGACGCCGCGGCTGGTGGCGAGGAACGCCGCCGGGGACAGTCTGGTGGGGCACCGCTGGGAGGGCGGCGACGCGCGGGCCGACCATGCCGCGGCGCTCGGACTCATCGTGCAAGGGCTGGATGCGGCGTTGAAGGGCGAGCCGATCCTGGCGATCGGCCATCGCGTGGTGCATGGCGGGACCGGCTTCGCCGCACCGGTGCGGATCGACGACGCGACCTTGGCGGCGCTGGAGCGGCTGGCGCCGCTGGCGCCGCTGCACCAGCCGCACAACCTGGTCGGCATCCGCGCTGCGGCGGAGCATTTCCCCGGCGTGCCGCAGGTGGCCTGCTTCGACACCGCCTTCCATCGGACCCAGAACCGGGTGGCGGAGACCTTCGCATTGCCGCCGAAGTTCTACGAGGATGGCATCCGGCGCTACGGCTTCCACGGCCTGTCCTACGAATACATCGCAAGGCGGCTCGCGTCCGAGGACACCGTGCTGGGCGGCGGCCGGCTCGTGGTGGCGCATCTAGGCAACGGCGCCTCGCTCTGCGCCATCCGGGGTGGAAAGAGCTACGCCAGCACCATGGGCTTCACCGCGCTGGACGGCATCCCGATGGGCACCCGCAGCGGCCAGATCGACCCCGGCGTCGTCCTGTACATGCTGGACACGCTGGGCATGACGACGGCGGAGGTGAAGACGCTGCTCTACAGCGGCAGCGGCCTCAAGGGCATGTCCGGCGTGTCGCAGGACGTGCGGGAAATCGAGGCCGCGGGAACCGAGGCGGCGGAGCACGCGTTGGAGCATTTCGCCTTCCGCGTGCGGCGGGAGATCGGCGCCATGGCGGCCTCGATCGGTGGGATCGATGCGCTGGTCTTCACCGCGGGCATCGGCGAGAACGCGCATGGCGTGCGGGCGCGGATCTGCGCCGGGCTGGAATTCCTCGGCGTCACGTTGGATCCGGCGCGCAACGCGGCGAATGCGGCGGAGATCTCGGTGGCGGGTGCGCCGGTGAAGGTGCTGGTGCGGCGGACCGATGAGGAAGGGATGATCGCGGCGCATACGCTGGACGTGCTGCGCGGGCGGTGAGGCAAATTAAGGCTGGGGGAGAAGGTATTCTCCCCCAGGCCCCCTCATCTATTTTTCC
>JBMOJU010000572.1:0-2470 GCA_049315625.1 Paracraurococcus sp. | reverse complement strand
CGCCCGACGGCAGCCACCCGGTGCAGAAGGCCTGGGTGGCGCTGGACGTGCCGCAATGCGGCTACTGCCAGTCCGGCATGATCATGGCCGCCGCCGCGCTGCTGGCCGAGAACGCCAAGCCGAGCGTCGCCGACATCCGCGCTGGCATCACCAATATCTGCCGCTGCGGCACCTACAACCGGGTCCAGGCTGCCGTCCAGCAGGCGGCCGGCACCGGCGCGGCCGGCTGAGGGGGAACGCCACCATGAACGCGATCGCACCGCTTTCCCGCCGCGGCTTCCTCTCCGTCTCGGCCGCCGCCGGCGCCTTCACCCTCGGCATCCGGGCGCCGCTCGCGCAAACCGCGGCGCTGCCTGGCGGCACCTCCGGCGGCGTGCCGGAGATCAACGCCTGGGTCGTCGTCAAGCCGGACGACACCGTCGTCATCCGCATCGCCCGGTCGGAGATGGGGCAGGGCACGCTGACCGGCCTGGCCCAGCTCGTCGCCGAGGAGCTGGAGTGCGACTGGGCCAAGGTCACGACCGAATACCCGACCCCCGGCCAGAACCTGGCGCGCAACCGCGCCTGGGGCGATTTCTCCACCGGTGGCAGCCGCGGCATCCGCGAATCCAACGAGTATGTCCGCAAGGGCGGTGCCGCGGCGCGGATGATGCTGGTACAGGCCGCGGCCAAGACCTGGGGCGTCCCGGCCGGCGAGTGCCGCGCGGCGAAGAGCGTGGTGACGCATGCCGCCTCCGGCCGCAGCGCAACCTATGGCAGCCTGGCGGCAGAAGCCGCGAAGCTGGCGCCGCCGACGGAGATCCCGCTGAAGGACCCGAAGGACTGGACCATTGCCGGCAAGCCCGTCGCCCGCCTCGACACCGTGGACAAGACCACCGGCAAGCAGGTCTACGGCGCCGACCTGAAGCTGCCGGGCATGCTGAATGCCTCCATCCGCGCCTGCCCGGTCTTCGGCGGCAAGCTGGGCGGCTACGACGAAGCGGCTGCGCTGTCGCGGCCGGGGGTGAAGAAGGTGGTCCGGGTCGGCGAGAATGCCGTCGCCGTGGTCGCCGAGACCTGGTGGCAGGCCAACTCGGCGCTCGACGTGCTGAAGATCCAGTGGGACGAAGGGCCCAACAAGGCGATCTCCCAGCCGCAGATCCTCGCCACCCTGAAGGCGGGCCTGGATGCGCCGGAGGCCTTCGTCGGCAACAAGGCCGGCGATGCCAGGGCGGCGCTGCCGAAGGCGGCCAAGACCGTCGAAGCGGTCTACGGCTTCCCGCACCAGAACCATGCGACGATGGAGCCGATGAACGCGACGGCGGTCTGGACCGCCGATCGCTGCGAGGTCTGGGCGCCGACGCAGAACGGCGAGGCGTCCCTCGCCGCCGCGGCCGAGGCGGCCGGGCTGCGGCCGGCGCAGTGCGAGGTGCACAAGACCCTGCTCGGTGGCGGCTTCGGCCGGCGCGGCTGGCAGGATTTCGTCCGCCAGGCCGTCGCCATCGCCAAGGAGTTGCCCGGCACGCCGGTGAAGCTGCTGTGGTCGCGGGAGGAGGACATGCGGCAGGGCCGCTTCCACCCGATCACCGCCTGCAAGCTGACCGCCGGGCTGGATGCGCAGGGCAACCTCGATAGCCTGCACATGCGCATCTCCGGCCAGTCGATCATCGCCGGCGTCGCGCCGCAGATGCTGCAGGGCGGGGCCGACAGCCGGGTGTTCCAGGGGCTGAACCCGGGCGGGGCGGAGGGCGCCTTCGGCTACGCCATCCCGAACCTGCTGATCGACCACGCCATGCGCAACCCGCATGTGCCGCCGGGCTTCTGGCGCGGCGTGAACGTCAACCAGAACGCCATCTATGTCGAATGCTTCATCGACGAGGTGGCGCTGGCCGCCGGCAAGGATCCGCTGGAATTCCGCCGGGCGCTGTTGAAGAACAGCCCGAAGCACCTGGCGGTGCTGAACGCGGTGGCGGAGAAGGGCGGCTATGGCAAGCCGGCGCCGGCCGGCCGGCACCGCGGCCTGGCGCAGATCATGGGCTATGGCAGCTATGTCGCGGCCTGCGCCGAGGTCTCGGTCAGCCCGGCCGGCGAGGTCACCATCCACAAGATCACCGCGGCGACGGATTGCGGCCATGCCGTCAACCCGCAGCAGATCGCGGCACAGATCGAAGGCAGCTTCGCCTATGGCCTGACCGCGATGCTGTATGGCGAGTGCACCGTGAAGGATGGCGCCATGGAGCAGACCAACTTCGACACCTACCCGATGATGCGGCTGGCGGAGATGCCGGCGGTGGAGAGCATCGTCATGCCCTCCGGCGGGTTCTGGGGCGGTGTCGGCGAACCCACCATCGCGGTCGCGGCGCCGGCGGTGATGAACGCCATCTTCGCGGCCACCGGCAAGCGCGTGCGCGAGATTCCGCTGAAGCACGCCGACCTGCGCAAGGCTTGAGGCGGGCGCTCGCGGCGCTGCTCCTCCTGCTCGGCGGGGCGG
>JBMOJU010000159.1:0-11037 GCA_049315625.1 Paracraurococcus sp. | reverse complement strand
GGAGTTCAAGACACTGTCTTTCGTGGGGGATGGCCCGTTGCCCTTGTCCGGCGCTGATCGGGATTCCGGCGCGCGCGACCAGCGCGGCGAATTCGGTCTCGGTGGTTTCGGGCGGCATGGACGGTCCCCGGCGGAAGGTGGTGCGGTGCAGTATGAAGCGTTTCCGCCGGCCGGGAAGCCGCGGCGGGGCCGGTTGCGTGCGGGGCGCGGCGAAGGCTAGGGTACCGGCCGGTTACCGGGCGTGCACAGCCGGGGGCGGGAGGAACAGGTCCATGAAGCTCGGCGAAGCCATCGCTGAAATCATGAAGCGCGAGGGCATCGAGATCCTCACCGGCTATCCGGTGAACCATCTCATCGAGTATGCCGCCGCCGCCGATATCCGCCCCGTGATGGTGCGGCAGGAGCGCATCGGCCTGCACATGGCGGATGCGATCTCCCGCGTCACCTCCGGCCGCAAGATCGGTGCCTTCTGCATGCAGCACGGCCCGGGCAGCGAGAACGCCTATGGCGGCGTCGCCCAGGCCTATGGCGAGAGCGTGCCGATCCTGGTCATGCCGATGGGCTATGCGCGACGGATCGCGCATATCGACCCGAATTTCAACTCCACCGCCGCCATGCGCGGCATCACCAAAAGCGCCGAGCCGATCGTGCTGGCGGCCGAGGTGCCGAATATTTTTCGCCGCGCCTTTACCCGGCTGCGCAACGGCCGCGGCGGGCCCGTGCTGGTCGAGATCCCGACCGACATGTGGAACGAGGAGGTGCCGGAGCCGCTCGACTATATCCCCGTGATGTCCACGCGCTACGGCCCTGACCCGGCCGAGGTGAAGCGCGCCGCGGCGATGCTGGCCGCGGCCAAGCGCCCGGTGATCTATGCCGGCACCGGCATCCACTGGGCCGAGGCCTGGCCGCAGCTGAAGGCCTTGGCCGAACTGTTGGCCGCGCCGGTCACCACCAGCCTCGGCGGCAAGTCCAGCTTCAACGAGGATCATCCGCTGAGCCTCGGCTCCGGCGGCCTCGCCATCTCCCAGCCGGTGCGGCACTTCCTGAGCAACGCCGACGTCATCTTCGGCGTCGGGTGTTCCTTCACCGAGACCAATTTCGGCGTGAAGATGCCGGCGGGCAAGACGATCATCCACGCCACGCTCGACCCGATGCACCTGAACAAGGATGTGCGGGCCGATCTGGGGCTGATCGGCGATGCGGCCCTGACCTTGGACGCGCTGCTGGCGGAGCTCGCCACGCTGGTGCCGGCGCCACGCGATCCGGCGCCCGTCGCGGCCGAGATCATGGCGCAGCGCGAGCCCTGGCTGGCGCAGTGGATGCCGAAGCTGACCAGCAACGACGCGCCGCTGAACCCCTACCGCGTGCTGTGGGACCTGCTGCACACGGTGGACCGCGACAACACCATCATCACCCATGATGCCGGCAGCCCGCGCGACCAGATCTCGCCCTTCTGGAAATCGACCACGCCGCTCTCCTACCTCGGCTGGGGCAAGACCACGCAGCTCGGCTACGGGCTCGGCCTGGCGATGGGTGCCAAGCTGGCGGCGCCCGACAAGCTCTGCATCAATGTCTGGGGCGATGCCGCCATCGGCTTCACCGGCATGGATTTCGAGACCTGCGTGCGTGAGCGCATCCCGATCATGTCCATCCTGCTGAACAATTTCTCCATGGCGATCGAGCTGAAGGTCATGCCGGTCAGCACGGAGAAATACCGCAGCACCGACATCTCCGGCGACTATGCCGCCATGGCGCGCGCCTTCGGCGGATACGGGGAGCGGGTGACCGACCCGGCCGAGATCATCCCGGCGATCCGCCGGGGGATCGAGAAGACGCAGGCGGGGATTCCGGTGCTGCTGGAGTTCATCACCTCCAAGGAAACCGCCGTCTCGCGCCTCTGACCGGGCGCGGACGACCAGAGAGAACGAACGGGCGGCCGCCACGGCCCGCCCGGCCAGGGGAGGCAGAATGGCGACGGTCGACATCCGGAATGTCCGCAAGTCCTTCGGCAATTTCGAAGTGCTGCATGGGGTGAGCGTCGACATCTCGGACGGCGAATTCGTCGTGCTGGTCGGGCCTTCCGGCTGCGGCAAATCCACCCTGCTGCGGATGCTGGCGGGCCTTGAGAACATCAGCGCCGGCGAGATCGCGATCGGCGGCCGGGTGGTGAACCAGGTCCCGCCGAAGGACCGCGACATCGCCATGGTGTTCCAGAACTACGCGCTCTACCCGCACATGACGGTGCGGCAGAACATGGCGTTCTCGATGAAGCTGGCGAAGGCGCCGGCGGCGATCATGGAGGCCGAGGTGCAGCGCGCCGCGGCGATCCTCGGCCTCGGCGAGTTGCTCGACCGCTACCCGCGGCAGCTGTCCGGCGGCCAGCGGCAGCGCGTGGCGATGGGCCGCGCCATCGTCCGCCACCCGCAGGTCTTCCTGTTCGACGAGCCGCTGTCCAACCTCGACGCAAAGCTGCGGGTGCAGATGCGGGCCGAGATCAAGGAGCTGCACCAGCGGCTGAAGGTGACCACCGTCTACGTCACCCACGACCAGATCGAGGCCATGACCATGGCCGACAAGATCGTCGTCATGAACGGCGGCAACGTGGAGCAGGCCGGCCCGCCGCTGGAGCTCTACGACCGCCCCGCCAACCTCTTCGTCGCCGGCTTCATCGGCAGCCCGGCGATGAACCTGATCCCCGGCGGCATCGGCAGCGGCGGGTTCGAGGCCAAGGGCGGCGCGGTGCTGCCGCTGCCGGCCAACGCGAAGAACGGTGCCGGCATCTACGGCATCCGGCCGGAGCACATCATGCTCTCCACCGAAGGCGGCCTGCCGGCGACGGTGACGCTGGTGGAGCCGACCGGGTCGGAGACCCAGGTGATGGCCCGCCTGGGCGACACGCCGATCCACTGCACCTTCCGCGAGCGCATCACCGCCGGCCCCGGCGACACCATCCGCATCCTGCCGGACATGTCGCTGGTCCATCTGTTCGACAGCGCCACCGGCCGCCGCATCAGCCACTGATTCCGGGAGAAGCGACCATGCCCCTCATCACCCGCAGGTCTGCCCTGCAGCTCGGCGTCGGCGCCGCGGCGCTGTCCGCCGGCGGTGCCTTCGCGCAGAGCCGCGTCACCGCCGCCAACGTCGCCCCGCCACCCCTGCCGATCGAGAACGGCGCCACGCTGCGCATGCTGCGCCCGGTCCGCTTCGTGCAGCCGGATGAGGAGGTGTTCCGCGCCGGCGCCGCCGCCTTCACCGCCAAGACCGGCGTGCAGGTGAAGGTGGATTTCGTCGGCTGGGAGGACATCAACCAGCAGACCGCCGTCACCGCCAATACCGGCGCCGGCCCCGACCTGATCATCGGCTTCAGCGATGCGCCGCATATCTATGCCGACAAGCTGATCGAGCTGTCCGACATCGCCGAATACCTCGGCAAGAAATATGGCGGCTGGATGTATGTCGGCGAGAAGTACGGCAAGCGGCACGGCACCAACAACTGGATCGGCCTGCCCTTCGGCGGCACGGCCGGCCCGCTGGTGTGGCGCAAATCGGCGATCGAATCGATCGGCCTGACGGCGCCGCCGGCCGACCTGCCGGGCTTCCTGGAGATGTGCAAGAAGCTCAAGGCGGCGGGCAAGCCGGCCGGCTTCGCGCTGGGCAATGCCGTCGGTGACGGCAACGGCACCGCCAATTGGCTGCTCTGGTCGCATGGCGCCTCGATCATCGACGAGGAAGGCAAGGTCTCCATCAACAGCCCGCAGACCATCGCCTCCCTCAACTACCTGAAGGAGCTGTACCCCACCTTCGTGCCCGGCACGCTGGCCTGGGGCGATATCAGCAACAACCGCGCCTATGCGGCGAACGAACTGTTCGTCACCTCGAACGGCGTCTCGCTGTACTTCTCGCTGAAGAACGACCCGGCGACCGCGCCGATCGCCGCGGATACCGAGCACACGCCGATGCCGGCCGGCCTCGCCGGCACCTGGCCGAGCGCGCCGCTGACCCTGAACGCCATGGTGTTCAAGCACAGCCGCTACCCCAACGCCGCCAAGGCGCTGCTGCAATTCATGATGGAGCAGGAGCAGTACGAGCCCTGGCTGAACGCCAACCTGGGCTACTGGGCGCACCCGCTGGCGGCCTACAAGGATGCCGCGGTGTGGACCAGCGATCCGAAGATCGCCATCTTCCGCGACAGCATGAACAACCGGTTCTGGAACGGCTACAAGGGGCCGATCTCGGAGGCCTCCGGCCAGGCGAATGCGGAATACGTCACGGTGCAGATGTACGCCGCCGTCGCCTCCGGCCAGTCGACGCCGCAGGACGCGGCGCGCGAAGCCGAGCGCCGCGCCCGCCGCATCTTCCGCCGCTAGACGCGACGCAGGAAGGGAACCGCCGGATGTCCGTCACCACCGCCCCGGAATGGGTCCGCCAGCGTGCCGAGCCAGGCTGGCTGGCGCGGCTGTTCGACTGGAAGCCCTTCCTGATCTTCGCCTGCCTGTTGCCGGCGGTGGGTCTGCTGCTGGTCTTCCTCACCTACCCGCTGGGCCTCGGCATCTACCTGGCCTTCACCGATACCACCATCGGCCGCAGCGGCGTCTGGGTGGGGCTGGAGAATTTCGAGTACCTGCTGGAGGACAAGCTCTGGTGGAACGCGGTGTTCTTCAGCGTGTTCTACACGGGCATCGCCACGGTCGGGAAATTCGGCCTCGGCCTCTGGCTGGCGCTGCTGCTGAACCAGCACGTGCCGTTCAAGTCGCTGCTGCGCGCCATCATCCTGCTGCCCTGGATCGTGCCGACGGTGCTGTCCGCCATCGCCTTCTGGTGGATCTACGATCCGCAGTTCAGCATCCTGTCCTACCTGTTCGTCGAGGTGCTGGGCTGGCGCAGCACCAATATCGACTTCATCGGCAGCGCCTGGCCGGCCCGCTTCTCTCTGATCGCCGCCAATATCTGGCGCGGCATCCCGTTCGTGGCGATCTCGCTGCTCGCCGGGCTGCAGACCATCTCGCCGAGCCTCTATGAGGCGGCGCTGCTCGACGGCTCCACCGCCTGGCAGCGCTTCCGCTTCATCACCTTCCCGATGCTGCTGCCGATCCTGGCGATCGTCATGACCTTCAGCATCATCTTCACCTTCACCGACTTCCAGCTGGTCTACGCCATCACCCGCGGCGGCCCGGTGAACTCCACCCACCTGCTGGCGACCTTGGCCTTCCAGCGCGGCATCCCCGGCGGCCAGCTGGGCGAAGGCGCGGCCATCGCCGTCTCCATGATCCCCTTCCTCGTCGCCGCCACGCTGTTCAGCTATTTCGCGCTTGCCCGGCGCAAGTGGCAGCAGGGAGAATCCAATGACTGACGCCGCCGCCACCGCGACGCAGGGCAACGCCGCGACCGCGCAGCCGGAGGCGATGTCCTGGGACAGCAGCACCCGCCGCGTGGTGATGCTGTACGTGCCGCTGGCCTGCTTCGTGCTGATCCTGCTGTTCCCCTTCTACTGGATGGGGATCACCGCCTTCAAACCGAACGCCGAGCTCTACGACTACAAGACCTACAACCCCTTCTGGATCGGCTCGCCGACGCTCGATCACATCCGGCACCTGCTGTTCAACACCGCCTATCCGCGCTGGCTGGTGACGACGATGACGGTGTCGATCTGCGCCACCATCCTCTCGCTGTTCGCCAGCACGCTGGCGGCCTATGCGATCCAGCGGCTGCGCTTCCGCGGCAGCCAGTATGTCGGGCTGGCGATCTACCTGGCCTACCTGGTGCCGCCGAGCATCCTGTTCATCCCGCTGGCGACCATGGTGTTCCAGCTCGGCCTGTTCGACACGCCCATGGCGCTGATCCTGACCTATCCGACCTTCCTGATCCCGTTCTGCACCTGGCTGCTGATCGGCTACTTCAAGTCGATCCCCTATGAGTTGGAGGAGTGCGCGCTGATCGACGGCGCGACGCGCATCCAGATCCTGATGAAGATCACCCTGCCGCTGGCCGTGCCCGGTCTGATCTCCGCCGGCATCTTCAGCTTCACGCTGTCCTGGAACGAGTTCATCTACGCGCTCGCCTTCATCCAGAGCAGCGAGAGCAAGACGGTGCCGGTGGCGATCCTGACCGAGCTGGTCTCGGGCGACGTCTACCAGTGGGGCGCGCTGATGGCCGGCAGCCTGCTCGGGTCACTGCCGGTGGCGATCTTCTATTCGTTCTTCGTCGACTACTACGTCTCCTCGCTGACCGGGGCGGTCAAGGAATAGCGCCCCCTCCCCCGCATCGCGGGGGAGGGAACGCAGGCTACAGCTTCCGGCCCAGCGCGGCGACGTAGCCACGGTTGTGGGTCGGCGTCAGCCAGACCTCGTTCATCGTCACGCCCGCCGGCAGCGTCGCGGCATAGAGGATCATGTCGGCGCAGTGCTCCGGCTGCAGCATCCGGTCGAGGTCCTCCTGGCTCAGCGGATTGGGCCGCTTCTTCAGGATCTCGGTGTTCACCTCGCCCGGGCAGAAGGCGGTGCTGCGGATGCCGTGGATGCATTCCTCCATGTTGATGCTATGGCTCATCGCCACCACACCATGCTTGGCGGCGGTGTAGCCCGCCCCGCTCATCGGATTGACGTAGCGCCCGGCCATGGACGCGGTGTGGATCATGCTGCCGCCGCCCTGCGCCCGCATGATCGGCAGCACCGCGCGGGCAACGTAGAAGGCGGAGGACAGGTTGCCGTGGATCAGCTGGTCGATCCCCTCCGGCGTCAGATTGTCCCAGCGCCGCTCGGTGACATTCAGCCCGGCATTGCTGACCAGCACGTCGAGGCGCTTCAGCGTCCCACCGATCCAGTCGGCCACGCGCTGCACCTCCTCCGCCCGCATCAGGTCGGCGGCCTGCACATGCGCGGTGCCGCCTCCGGCGCGGATGCGCGCTGCGACCTCCTCCAGCTTGTCCTGCCGGCGGCCGGTCACCACCACCGTCGCGCCCTCGGCGCCGAAGCGCTCCGCCACCGCCTCGCCGATGCCGCTGCCGGCGCCCGTCACCCAGGCGATCTTGCCGTCCAGCTTCCCCATGATTCCCTCCTGTGCTTGCGGGGGCAGGCTACCGCCGCCGCGCCGGCTTGTGGATAGGCGGTCGGCATGCTTGGTTTCCGATTGGGACGGAAACGGAGGCTGCGATGAAGATCGCCCGGGTCGAAACGCTGCGCGCGGATGCCGGCTGGCGGCTGTTCTCCTTCCTCAAGGTCACCACGGATGACGGCCTGGTCGGCTGGTCCGAATACAGCGAAAGCTTCGGCTCCGCCGGCCTCTCCTCGGTCATCGACGCGCTCACGCCGCTCATCATCGGCCGCGACCCGACACGGTGGGAGGAGGTGACCGCCTGGCTGCAGGTGATGACGCGGCAGTCGCGCGGCGGGCTGAACCAGCAGGCGATCGCGGCGATCGAGAACGCGCTGCTCGACATCGCCGCCCGGGCGCGGGGGATTTCCGTCGCCGCCCTGTTCGGCGGCCCGATCCGGGACCGCATCCCGGTCTACTGGTCGCATTTCGCCAGCTACCGCGTGCGCAACGCGGCGCATCTCGGCGTACCTGCCATCCGGACCCGCGCCGACGTCGCCCGCCACGCGGCGGAGGTGAAGGACCGCGGCTTCAAGGCGCTGAAGACCAACATCCTGGTGCCTGGCGCCGATGGCGCGCTGTACCAGTATTCACCCGGCTTCGGCCGCCATGCCGGCTGGCCGGAGCTGAACTGGGACAACCGGCTGCTGGCCGAATTGCGTGCCCATCTGCGCAGCATCCGCGACGCGGTCGGGCCCGATATGGGCATCCATCTGGATACCAATTTCCACTTCAAGACCGAGGGCTTCCAGCGGGTGGCCGAAGCGGTCGCACCCTTCGACCTGACCTGGCTGGAGATCGACATCCACGATCCGCAGGCGCTCGGCACCATCAAGCGCATGGCGCCCTGCCCGATTGCGTCAGCCGAGACGCTGCATGGCCGGCGCGACTTCCGCCCCTACCTCGAACAGTATTCCATGGATGTCGGCATCGTCGACGTCATCTGGAACGGCCTGGGCGAATCGATGAAGATCGCCTCGCTCTGTGACGTCTATGAGGTGAACTGCGCGCCGCATAATTTCTACGGCAACCTCTGCAGCGCCATCAGCGCCACCTTCTCCGCCTGCATCCCGAATTTCCGGGTGATGGAGATCGACATCGACAGCGTCGCCTGGCGCGACGAATTCACGACGCCGCCGACCATCGAGGATGGCGACCTGATCATGCCGACCGGGCCGGGCTGGGGCGTCGAGGTGAACGAGGCCGCGATCCGCGCGCGGCCACCCAAGTAATCGGGAGAGAGACATGGCCAAGTACAGGATCGTCACGCCCGCCGGCGCCAGCTTCACCACCGCCGGCGGCGGCTATGCGCTGGAAAGCGAGGCCCTCGTGGGTCTCGATGCCGAGATCGTCGAGGCGCCGACCGATACTGCCGGCTTCATCGCCGCGGCGAAGACGGCCGATGCCATCTACGGCAAGGGCATCGCCTTGACCCGCGAGATCATCGACGCGCTGGAGAACTGCAAGGTCATCTCGCTCGGCTCGGTCGGCGTCGACAGCGTCGACGTGAAGGCGGCCACCGCGCGCGGCATCCCCGTGACGAACGTGCCCGACACCTTCATCGAGGAAGTCGCCGACCACGCCATGATGCTGCTGCTGGCCGGCTTCCGCCGGCTGCTGGAGCAGGACCGCATGGTGCGCGAGGGCCGCTGGAAGGAAGGCCGCCCGGCGCTGCTGAAGATCCCCCGGCTGATGGGCCTGACGCTCGGCTTCATCTCCTTCGGCCGGGTCGCGCGTGCGGTGGCCAAGCGCGCCGCGCCCTTCGGCCTGCGCATGATCGCCTACGACCCCTTCGTCGAGGAGATGACCATCTCCGACCACGGCGTGCTGCCCGCCACGTTGAACGAGGTGATGTCGCAATCCGACTTCGTCTCGATGCACGCGCCGGCGCGCCCCGAATGCACCCACATGCTGCGGGAGGAGCACTTCCGGCTGATGAAGCCGAGCAGCATCTTCGTCAATGTCGGCCGCGGCCCGACGGTGCACGAGGAATCGCTGATCAAGGCGCTGCAGGAGGGCTGGATCGCCCATGCCGCGCTGGATGTGCTGGAAGTCGAGCCGCCCTCCCACAACAACCCGCTGCTGCGGATGGAGAACGTGACGCTGACCGCCCACGTCGCCAGCGCCTCCGCCCGGTTCGACGAGGCCCGCAAGCGCCGCGTCGGCCATGAGCTCGCCCTGGTGCTGTCCGGCAAATGGCCGATGAGCTGCGTCAATCCCGCCGTGCTGCAGGATACCGCCTTGCGCCGCTGGCAGCCCATCGGCATGGGTCGCGGGCCGAATTCCTGAAGGAGACTCCTCGATGACTACCAAATACGCCGTTGTCACCGGCGCCGGCTCCGGCGTCGGCCGCGCCGCCGCCCTGGCCCTGCTGGCCGATGGCTGGACCGTGGCGCTGGCCGGCCGCCGCGCCGATGCGCTGGCCGAGACCGCCGGCCTCGCCGGCAACGCGACGCCGCGCGCCATCCCGGTGCCGACCGATGTGGGCGACCCGGCCTCGGTCAACGCGCTGTTCGACAGGCTGAAGGCCGATTGGGGCCGGCTCGACTTCCTGTTCAACAATGCTGGCGGCAACGTCCCGGCGGGGCCGATCGAGGAACTGAAGTACGAGGATTGGGCGCGGGTGGTGCAGGTGAACCTCACCGGCTCCTTCCTCTGCGCCCAGGCGGCGTTCCGGATGATGAAGTCGCAGGACCCGATCGGCGGCCGCATCGTCAACAACGGCAGCATCAGCGCGCATGTGCCGCGGCCGAACAGCGTCGCCTATACCTCCACCAAGCATGCCATCACCGGCCTGACCAAGACGCTGGCGCTGGATGGCCGGGAATTCGACATCGTCTCCGGCCAGGTCGATATCGGTAATGCGGCGACGCCGATGACCGCCCGCATGGCGCGCGGCGTGAAGCAGGCCAACGGCGAGATGAAGGTGGAGCCGACCTTCGACGTGGCGCATGTCGGCAGCACCATCCTGATGATGGCGAACCTGCCGCTGGATGCGAACATCCAGTTCGTCACCATCGCCGCCGCCAAGATGCCCTGGATCGCCCGCGGCTGAACCGGGATGCTGCGGCCGTCAGCGCGGCCGCAGCGCCCGGACCAGCGCCGCCTTGGTCATCCGCGACCGGCCGGCGATGCCGCGCCCGGTCGCTTCGGCATAAAGCGTCGCGCGGGTCTCCTTCGCCTTGCGCTCCCGCGCCTTGGTGGTGCGGAGGTTGGCGCGGTTCCTGTCCGGCGTCTCGTCGCGCGATTCGCCCGCCTCGTGCAGCGCGATCGCCTCCGCCTGGCGTTGCAACGTCACCGGCGTGCCGCGGCTGGGCGCCAAGGCGCCCTCCTTCCACTCCTGCATCACGCGCCCAACCGTCGCGCGCTGCGCCTTCGTGTCCTTCGCCATCCCCGCCTCCCCGCGTTCAGCCATCGGATGCTGCGATCGCAAGGCCGAATAACGCTGCAGCCATCATGGCGCTGCATCTGGCGCTGTCGCGCCGGGCTTGCCATTCTGGCGCGAAGACAAGCCGCTCCATGCGCGGTTTAGGTTCAATCAGGGTGATGCAGACGATGAATGGCGAGCAACCGCGCGGATCGGGCTTCTGGCCCCTGGTCCCCCCGCCCCGCGGCAATGGCCCGGAAGACCTGCTGGCGATGCAACAGCGCGGTATCGAGATGGTGGCGGCCGCCAACCGCCTGGCGATGACCTGGCTGCAGGCGGCGGCGCAACAGCATGCACAGATCACCCGGCGCACGCTGGACGAGATGACCGAGAATGCCCGCCGTCTCGCCGGCGCCAGCGCACCGCCCGAGGCGGCCCAGGAAATGGTCGCCATGCTGGACCGTGCCCAGTCGATCGGTCTGCAGACGGCGCAGGAGATCAGCGCCCTGATGCAGCGCATGCAGGGCGACACCGTCACCCTGATGGGCCAGGTGATGCGCGGCGGGACGCCCCAGGACTAG
>JBMOJU010000571.1:0-2476 GCA_049315625.1 Paracraurococcus sp. | reverse complement strand
GCATCAGCTCGAGATCGCGGTAGCTGATCGGGAACATCAGGTACCAGCGGACCGCTCAGAGGATTACCTCCGCGCTGAGCTGCCGCCCCTTGAAGGACCCGTCCGACGTCACCGCGCCCACCGATGCCGTCTCACCAGGCCCGGCTTCTATCTTGCCGTGACCGTTCCAAAAAGCTGCAACAGAACCGTGCCAGTGGTGCGGGGGCCCGACGGCGGCCTGGTGCCCGGCGGGGCGGACCAGAATTGGCCGCGCCGGGGGGAAAGGTTTCCCCCCGGCGCGATGGCGGACCGGCCGAGGCCGGGACCCGGGCGGAGCGGCGCCGAGCGCCGCCCCGGTTCTCGGTCAGACGAAGCTGTAGTCGCTGGTCGTCAGCTTGGTGGTGCCCGTGTAGGTGACATGGAACTGGGCGCTGTAGCCACCGTCGGTGACCTGGTAGACCTTCACGCTGGCACTGGACACCAGCGTGCCGACATAGGACACCGTGGACCCGGCGTTGAAGCCGGTGAAGACGATGACGTCATCCGAGGCGCCGGTGGTGCCGGCCCCGACGAAGTCGTTGATGGTGTCAAACTTTGGCCCGCCGGTGGCGATCTGCCCCTTGGCGAAGACGAAGGTGTCGGCACCCGCGCCGCCGGTCAGGGTGTCCGCCCCGACGCCGCCGTTGAGCCGGTCGGCACCGTCGGCGCCGTTCAGCGTGTCGTTCGCCGAACCGCCGGTGATGGTATCGTTACCGGCCTGCCCGTTCACCTGTTGCGCAAGAGTCCGCGTCGAGTAGTCGTAGGTGTCGTTGCCCGCGGTGCCTGAGGTGAACTGGACGGTCGGCGCTGCGGCAATGTTCACCGTGACGCTGCCGGTCGCCGTGCCGCCCTGCCCATCGCTGACCGTGTAGCTGAAGGTCCCGGTATTCGCGGTGGTGCCGGTCGGCGTGTAGGTGATGGTGGTGCCGCTGAGCGAGACGGAACCGCCAGTCGCACCGCTGACCGCGGTGATCCTGAGCGTATTGCCTTCCACATCGGTGTCATTGGCCAGCAGCGACGCCGCGGTGATGGACTG
This sequence comes from Paracraurococcus sp., assembly GCA_049315625.1. GTDB lineage: Bacteria > Pseudomonadota > Alphaproteobacteria > Acetobacterales > Acetobacteraceae > Paracraurococcus. The sequence continues at coordinate 1,422 of JBMOJU010000571.1, read as the reverse complement.
CGCCGACCCGGCCGTGGCGGAAACCGTATCGGCCACCGCCACCGGCGGATCGTTCACCGCGGTGATCGACAGCGACACCGTGGTATTGGCGGAGAAGCCGGTACCGTCCGAGGTCTTGTAGACGAAGCTGTCCGAGCCGTTGGCATTGGCATTCGGTGTGTAGGTGAAGGAGCCGTCGATATCGAGGGCGACGGTGCCCTTGGCGCCGTTGCTGACCAGGACCGCGGTCAACGTGTCGCCATCCGCGTCCGAGTCGTTGGCCAGGACACCCTGCGCCGCATTGCGGGTGAGCGGAGTATCCTCGGTCGTGGTGTAGTTTTCGACCACCGCTACCGGCAGGTCGTTCACCGCGGTAACGGTCAGTGTGACCGTGACCGGGTCGGACTGCAGCCCGCCTTCGACGGCCCGGTAGGTAAAGCTGTCCGTGCCGTTGTAGTTGGCCGTCGGCGTGTAGCTGAACGAGCCGTTGGTGTTCAGCGTCAGGCTGCCATTGGTCACGTTGTTGACCAAGCTAGCCGTCAGGCTACCCGAGACCGCGGTGTCGTTGGCCAGGACGCCTTGGGCGGTGGTGACCGTCAGGGTGCCGTCTTCGGCAATCGAGTAGGTGTCCGCCGTCCCGGTCGGATTCACCGCAGTCACGGTGACCGTGACATTCGCCGAGGCCGTGCCGCCATTCCCGTCGCTGACGGTATAGGAGAACAGACCAGAGCCGACGAAGCCGGCGGTGGGCGTGAAGGTCACGTTGGTGCCGGTCAGCGAGACCGACCCGTTCAGCGCCGAACCGACCGAGGTGATGGTCAGCGTGTCACCATCCACGTCGGTATCATTGGCAAGCAGGCTCGTCGCGGTGACGGTGACCGGCGTGTTGCGGTTCGTCGAGGTGGTGTCGGCGACCGCCACCGGCGCGTCGTTCACCGCGGAGACGTCGACCGTCACCGTAGCCGTCGCAGTCGCGCCGGGCGCGTCGCTCAGGACATAGGTGAAGGTGACCTGGCCGTTGTAGTTGGCGTTCGGCGTCACCAGCACCGAGGTCTTTGCGTTGTTCAGGACCGCCGTCATGTTGGCACCGGCGGTTACCGAGGCGACGCTGAGCGTGTCGCCGTTGGCGTCGCTATCATTGGCCAGCAGCGCCGAGACCGGGACGCTGATCGTGCCATCCTCGTTCAGGGTGAAGCCGCTGTCGTTCACCGCCACCGGGGTGAAGTTCTCGTACAGCACATCGGCGAACTGGATCTTTTCGAAGCCGGCCAGCACGTCGGTGCCGTCCGGCGAGCCGCCACGGGTGTCGACCACGCCGGTGACCGCACCGTTGGTGAAGGTCAGCGTGTAGTCCGCCTTGTTGCCGGAGTAGACGGCCGTGTCGTTGCCGTCGCCACCCGTGAGGGAATCATTGCCCGCGCCGCCGGTCAGCGTATCGGCGCC
>JBMOJU010000570.1:0-2479 GCA_049315625.1 Paracraurococcus sp. | reverse complement strand
AGGATTGCCTGCTGGACGCGGTGGACCGCACCGTCACTGCCGCCGGCGCCCGGCTGCAGGCCGACCGGCTCGGCTGCCCGCTGGCCGAGGCGGCGCCGATCGCCGCACGGCACGACGCCGTCGCCGCGCTGCTGGCCGACCCGCCGCTGCGGGCGCGCCTCCGCGCCGCGCTGAAGGGCGCGCCGGACATGGCCCGCGCGCTCGGCCGGCTGGCGCTGGACCGCTTCGCGCCGCGCGACCTGGCGGCCATCCGCGACGGGCTGGGCCGCGCCGCCACCATCGCCGCGGCGCTGGAGCGGCCGGAGGGGCTGGCGGCGATCCCGCCCCTGCTGGCCGAAAGCGCCCGGGCGCTGCGCCCGGCGGACGACCCCGCCGCCGAGCTGGGCCGGGCGCTGGCCGAGACGCTGCCCGCCCGGCTCGACGACCCCGGGATCGTCGCCCCGGGCTATGACGGCCAGCTCGATGCGCTGCGCCGGCTGCGCGACGATGCCCGCGGCGCCATCGCCGCCCTCCAGCTCGACCTCGCCCAGGCCTGGGGGGTGGCGGCGCTGAAAATCCGCCACCATCAGCAATTCGGCTACCTGGCCGAGCTGCCGCCGGCCCCGGCCGAGACGCTGCTGCGCAACCCGCCGCCGAAGGCCAGCGGCGACTTCGCGCCGATCCACCGCCAGACCATGGCGAATGGGGTGCGCTTCACCTGCGCCGCGCTGGCGAACCTGGACCGCCGGCTGTCGGAGGCGGCGGAGGAGGCGTCGCGGCGGGAGAAGGCGATCGCCCGCCACCTGCGCGGCCTGTGTTTGGCCGCCGCCCCCGGCATCGCCGACGCCGCCGCGGCGCTGGCCGAGATCGACATCCACGCCGCCGCCGCCGAGCTGGCGGCCGGGGCCGGCTGGTGCCGGCCTGAGCTGACCGAGCGGCCGGATTTCGCGGTGGCGGGCGGGCGCCACCCGGTGGTCGCCGCGGCGCTGGCCCGGGCGCGCGGCCCGGCCTTCGTGCCGAACGACTGCGACCTTTCGCCGGGGCGGCGCATCTGCCTGCTGACCGGGCCGAACATGGCCGGCAAATCCACCTTCCTGCGGCAGAACGCGCTGCTGGTGGTGCTGGCCCAGGCCGGGCTGTTCGTCCCGGCCGAGAGCGCCCGGCTCGGCCTGGTGGATCGGCTGTTCTCCCGCGTCGGCGCTTCGGACGACCTGGCCGGTGGGCGCTCCACCTTCATGGTGGAGATGGCCGAGACCGCCGCGATCCTGAACCTCGCCGGGCCGCGCAGCCTTGTGGTGCTGGACGAGGTCGGGCGGGGGACCGCCACCTGGGATGGCCTGGCCATCGCCTGGGCGGCGCTGGAGGCGCTGCACGACCGCACCCGCTGCCGCACCATCTTCGCCACCCATTTCCACGAGCTGACGGCGCTGGCCGGCAAGCTGCCGGAGATGACGCCGGCGACGATGCGGGTCAGGGAATGGAAGGGCGAGGTGGTCTTCCTGCACGCCGTCGGCCCCGGCACGGCGGAGCGGAGCTGGGGCCTGCATGTGGCCAAGCTGGCCGGCGTGCCGCGCGCCGTGCTGACCCGCGCCGCCCAGGTGCTGGCCTCGCTGGAGGAACGCGCCCGGGGCCTCGACCCGCTATCCGACGAATTGCCGCTGTTTGCCCGCCCGGCCGCCGGGTCCGCGGCTGCGCCACCCGGCCACCCGGCGCTGGATGCGCTGGCCGCGCTGGACCCCGATGCGCTCTCCCCGCGGGAGGCGCAGGAGGCGCTTTATCGGTTGAAATCCCTGTTGGATGGTGCTGTCCCCGGCGGCTGAGTGGGGTTAGTCTGGCGGGAATGACCTCTGCCGCCGCTTTTCCCGCCCGGGCCAATAGCCAGCGCCACCCGGTGCTGGCCGAGATGCCGACCGTCATCCCCGACCTGATCGCCGAACTCACCGGGGAGGCCGGGGGCGGCCCGGTCCGGCGGGAAGACGCGCTGGACCTGCTGCGGCGGCATCTCGGCCGGATCCAGTCCACCGTGCAGGACGGGTTCGAGGCGCATGAGCTCTCCGGCCTCGCCGCCGCCCGCTGGCTGGCGGCGCTGAGCGACGGGCTGATGACCGCCATCCACCATTATGCGCTGGCCATGGCCCCGCCGCGCGGCGCGGCGGAGGAGCTGGAGCCGGCCTTCGCCCTGGTCGCCACCGGTGGCTATGGCCGCGGCGTGCTGGCGCCCTATTCGGATATCGACCTGCTGTTCCTGTCCGACCAGACGGCCGGCCCGCGATCGCAGCGGGTGGTGGAGTTCGTGCTCTACCTGCTGTGGGATCTCGGCCTGAAGGTCGGGCATGCCACGCGCAGCATCCGCGACTGCATGGATGAGAGCGCCAAGGACGCGACCATCCTGACGGCGCTGGTCGATGCCCGCTTCCTGGCCGGCGAGCGCCCGGTCTTCGATCGCTTCGTCGAGGTCTTCACCCGCACCCGGCAGCAGCGTGGCCTGGGCAGCTTCCTG
>JBMOJU010000158.1:0-11073 GCA_049315625.1 Paracraurococcus sp. | reverse complement strand
GGTCGCGGGATTCAGCGTTTTCGGCGATTCCACCTCAACGCATCCCGCTCTAGCCCAGCGTCAGCCCGCCATCGACGGTGACCGTCTGCCCGGTCACCATCGCCGCGCCGGCCAGCAGGAACAGCATCACCTCCGCCAGATCATCCGTCGTGCAGCGCCGCTTCAGCAGCGCCTTGTCGATCGAGCCGCTGCGCTGCTCGTTCGACCACTCGATCATCCAGGAGCTGTCCACCGCGCCCGGCGCCACCGCGTTCACCCGCACCTCCGGCGCCAGCGCCCGCGCCAGGTTCTTGGTCAGGCTCACCACGCCCGCCTTGGTCGCGCCATAGGCCATCGACGAGCCGACCGAGCCGAGCCCGGCGATCGACGCCGTGTTCACCACCGCGCCCTTCGCCGCCCGCAGCGCCGGCGCCGCCGCTTTCGTGCAGCGGAACACGCCGACTAGGTTGACCTGCAGCAGCGTGTCCCACAATTCGTCGGTGATGCGGTCGAGCGCCACCGGCGGGATCGTCGTGCGGCTGCCCGGCGTGCCGGCATTGTTCGCCAGGAAATCCAGCCGGCCGAGATCGGCCACCGCCTGTTCCACCATGCGCACGCCATCCACGGCATCGCCGACATTGCCGGGGGCGGAGATCACGTCCAGCCCCTCGGCCCGCAGCGTCTCGACCTGTTCCGGCCCGCGCGCGTCATCGGCCAGGTGGTTGATCGCCACCTTGGCACCGTTGCGCGCCAGTTGCGTCACCAGCGCCAGCCCGATGCCGGAGGCACCGCCGGTCACCAGCGCCGTCTTGCCCGTCAACTCGTAGCGGATCATTCGCTTCGCTCCAGCCCTGCCATGGTCCCGATCTCGCGCATCGCCTGCTTCAGCGCCATCAGCCTTCGGTCGCGCGCCTCGAACAACGCCGCCGGGTCGCCCGGCCAATCGTAGTAGCCGGCGCCGGCGAGGACGCCGGTGCGGCCCTGCTCGATCAGCGCATCGAGCACCGGGCTGCCGCCCTTCGGCACCGGCGGCATGTAGCTCTTGTTCCGCGCCACCGCCTGCATCAGCGGCAAGCCCGTGAAATCCGCCTTGGCATAGAAGCCGAGGATCGGCAGCCGCAGCGCCAGGCCGTGGATGATCGCCGCATCGATCTCGGGCGCGGTGGCCACGCCTTCATCCAGCAGATCCTGCACCTCCAGCCCGATCGCCGCCTGGATGCGGTTGGCGACGTAGCCGGGGACGAATTTCTTCAGCCCCAGCGGCTGTTTGCCCATGGTCTTCAGCATCGCGAAGACGCTGTCGAAGGCGGCGGGCTCGCAGCGCGGCCCGGGGATCATGTCCACCAGGTCGACCAGGTAGGGCGGCGTGTACCAATGCGCGATCAGCGCCTTCGCCTGCCGCGCCTCCGGGATCAGCGGAAAGACATCCAGGTGGCTGGTGTTGCTGGCGAAGATGGCGTCGGCCGGCGCGCAGGCATCGAGCCGCGCGTAGAGTTCGCGCTTGGCGTCGGGCACCTCGATGATCGCCTCGACGATCAGCTCGGCGCCGTCCACTGCCTCCTCCAGGCTCTCATGCCGCGTCACCGCCTGGGCGAGGTGGCCGGAGGTCCAGTCCTTCGGCGCCTCGCCGCCCTCGACCAGGGTGGCGAGTGCCGTCTCCATCAGCCCCTGCGCCTTCGCCAGGGTTGCAGGGTTGCTGTCGGTCAGCCGCACCCGGTGGCCGCCGAGCGCGAAGACCAGCGCCAGCGCATGCCCCATGGTGCCGGCGCCGATAACCGCGACACGTGCCATTCAAATGCCCTCCAATGTTTGGTCGGCCGATTCACGCCTTCGCGCCATGCGGCGCTCCGGCGATCGGACGACTTCTCTTTGGTCGGCCGATTCACGCCTTCGCGCCATGCGGCGCTCCGGCGATCGGACGACTTCTCTTTGGTCGGCCGATTCACGCCTTCGCGCCATGCGGCGCTCCGGCGATCGGACGACTTCTCTTTGGTCGGCCGATTCACGCCTTCGCGCCATGCGGCGCTCCGGCGATCGGACGACTACGGTGTCCAGGGCTCGGGCGCCCTGCAATCGATGTCGGTGACCACGTCCACCACGCAGGTCTCGTCGCAGGCCATCGCCTCGGCCAGCGCACCAGCGAGGTCCTGCGGCCGTTCGACGCGGATGCCCTTCAGGCCGAATTGCCTTGCCACGGCGGCAAAGTCGGTCGGGCCGAAGCGCAGCACCTGCTCCGCCGCGACGGGCCGGTTGCCAGCCTGCTTCAGGTAGTTCGGCCAGCCCTGGCCGAAGCCGGAATTGTTGTTCACCACCAGCGTCACCGCGAGGCCGCGCCGCTTCGCCGTCTCCAGCTCCGGCAGGTGGTAGTACAGCGCGCCATCGCCCGACCAGCAGACCACCTTGCGGTCCGGCGCCGCGCATTTGGCGCCGAGCGAAGCAGGGAAGGCCCAGCCGAGCGAGCCCGCCGCGCGCAGGTAGGTCTGGGTCGGTTCCAGCTCCACCAGCGTGCCGGTCCAGATGCCGGAATAGCCGGTATCGGCGACGAGGATGCCATCCGCCGGCAGCGCGCGGGAGATCTCGGCGCAGAGCCGCGCCGGGTCGATCGCCACCGCATCGCTCGCCAGCCGCGGCGCGACCGCCGTGCGCCAGGCCGCCATGATACCCTGCGCCTCGGCCAGGAAGCCGCCATCCCGGACCGGCGCGCCGATCTCCGCCACCAGCGCCGCCAGCACCGCGCGCGGATCGCCCAGCACCGCGACCTCGGTGGCGTAGCTGCGCTCGAACTCCAGCGGGTCGGCATCGATCTGCACCACGCGCGTGCCGATGCGCGGGATGCGCCAGGTATGCGTCACCTGGTCGCCGGTATCGCAGCCGATGAACAGCACGAGGTCGGCGGCATGCACCACCTCGTTGGCCGGCGGCGCCGAGTAATTGCCGACCACGCCGACATGCAGCGGATGCCGCGTCGAGACCATGCCGCGCGCGCCGAGCGAGGTGGCAACCGGCGCCCGCAGCGCCTCGGCCAGCGCCAGCACTTCCGCGCCGCAACCGGACAGCGCCGCACCGTCACCGGCGACGATGACGACGCGCTGCGAGGAGAGCAGCGCCGCCGCCGCGGCCCGCACCGAAGCCGGGTCCGCCCCCGGCCGGTACCGCGGCGCGGTCCAGGCTCCGAGCGCGGCAGGCGGCTCCGCCGTCTCACTTGTCTCGACGAACTCGCCCATCAGCCCGTTGAGATCGAGATGCACCGGCCGCGGCGGCACGGCGACCGCGGCCGCCCAGGCCTGGCGGAATTGCCGCGGCAGGTCGGCGGCCTCATGCACCTGCGCCGCGTGCTTCGTCACCGGCGCAAACAGCGGCGCATGGGCCAATTCCTGGTAGGCGTTGCGGTGCTGGTGGCCGATCGGCTTGTGCCCGGTCAGCGCCAGCACCGGGCTGCGTCCCAGATATGCATCCTGCAGCCCGGCCGCGAGGTTGGCGGTGCCGACCGATTGCGCCGCCACCACACCCGGCCGGCCGGAGACGCGGCCATAGGCGTCGGCCATATAGACCGCGGCCTTCTCGGTGTGCGCCAGCACCGGCTGCACGCCGACCCGTTCCATCTCCAGCAGGCTGCGCCGCAGCACCGCGTCGACGAAGAAGAAATGCGTCTGGCCGGAGGCTTTGAGGCTGCGCGCCAGCCATTCATAGCCAAGCATCAGAGCGGGTCCGCGCCGTTGATCTCCAGCGCTTCCAGCACGCGGGAGACGCAATTATAGCCGGCGATGGTGACGACGAGCTCCACCACCTCGCGCGGCGGCAGCACGGCCTTGACCTGGGCGAAGATGTCCTCCGGCACATGCACGTGGCGCGTCATCGCGTCGCACAGCGCCAGCGCCGCGGTCTCCGCCTCGTCGAACAGCCCGCACTGCGTCGACCAGTCCGGCAGCGCATCCAGCTGCGCCTGGGTGGCGCCTTCGGCCAGCGCGATCGGCGCATGCGCCGCCCATTCATACTGGGCGCCGTTGATGGCGGCGACCTGGCACATCGCCAACTCGCGCAGCTTGCCGGACAGCACGGTCTGCCAGCGGACGGCATCGTACATCTCGATCCAGCCGCGGGCGATCGGCGGGCTGTTCAGCAGCATGCGGTGCAGGTGGCCCAGCTTCTTCCGGCTGGCGATGATATGCGCCGCCGCCTCGCGGTTCTCCGGCGCTTCCGGGTCGGCATAGGGGATGCGGGCCATGGCGATGTTTCCTCCGCTTGTCGTTTTCGCGTTGGCGGGGATACTGGCGCGAAGACGGAGGGAACGAAATGGCCGATCTGCTCATCCAAGCCGGGCATGGCGCCGGCACCCGCTACCAGGATCTGGAGAACCCCGCCGATACCTGGCATTGGCTGGAACAGCCGCCGGCGGGCGCGACCGACGGCATCCCCTATGCCTTCATCGCTTCGCTCGGCGATATCAGCCGCCCGGCGCCCTTCCTCTACACGGTGGAGCTCGACATCGCCGAGGCCGACCTGCCGGCGATCTACGAATGGTACGAGAAGGAGCATCTGCCGCTGCTGACCAGCGTGCCCGGCTGCATCGGCGGCACGCGCTACCGGCGGTTGGATGCTGGGCGGCCCAACCTGCTGGCGGCCTACCGGTTCGAGCGGCCGGAGGTGAACCAATCCCCCGAATGGATCGCCGGGCGCAGCACCCCGTGGTGCGACCGGGTGCGGCCACTGTTCCGCGCCACGCGGCGCTACGTCCGCAAGCTGGTCGCTTGAACCCGGGCGCACGAACTCGCTAGCCTCATCCCCGGTACCCGCGGCGACAAGCGGGGCCGATGGGAGAGGAGACGACGGGATGCGCAACGCATGGCGCCTGGCCATCATGGCGGCCGGGCTGCTGCTGGCGGGACCGGCCCAGGCCCAGGTCCAGATGATCATCCCCTGGCCCCCGGGCGGCGGGACAGACATCATCGGCCGGTTGATCCAGCCGGTGCTGTCCGAGGAGATCGGCCAGCAGATCGTCATCCGCAACGTCGGCGGCGCCACCGGCACCATCGGCACGGCGGAGATGATCCGCTCAAAGCCCGACGGCACGACCCTGCTGCTGACCTCGATGTCGGCGATCGTCATCCAGCCGAGCTTCCGCGCCAACGCGCCCTACCGCGCCGACCAGGTCGCGCCGGTCTGCCTGGTGGCGGAGGCCCCGGCGACGATGATGACGCCGAAGGACAGCGGCATCCGCAGCGTGGCCGACCTCGTCGCCCGGGCGAAGGCGGCCCCGGGGCAGATGCCCTATGCCTCGGGTGGTGTCGGCGGGCTGGGACACCTGGCGATGACGGGGATGACGCGGGCGCTCGGCATCGAGATGAACCACGTGCCCTTCCGCGGCTCGGGCGATGCCGTGCTGGCGCTGCAGACCGCCACCGTGCCGGTGCTGACCGCGGAGGCCAACCTGGTGGCCCAGTACGGCTTCCACGCCATCGCCGTCTTCGCCGAACGACGCAGCCCGGAGACCCCGGATGCACCGACCTTGCGCGAGTTGGGGCATGACCTGGTCTTCCCGCTCTGGACCGGCATCTTCGCCCCGGCCGGCACGCCGGATGCGGTGCTCGACCGCCTCGACGGCGCCTGCGCGCGGATGCTGCGCACGCCGAGCGTCATGGACACGATGGCACGCGCCTCGCACCCGATCCGCTATCTCAACCGGGTGGATTTCAGCCGCTACGTGCACGCCGAGGCGGCGAAGTACGCCACGCTGATCACCGAATCAGGGCTCCGCCAGGCGGATTAGCGAGGGCGCTTGCGCAGCAGGTAGCGGTGGCGGCCTTCCAGCACCTGCACGCCGTGCTGGTTGTGGATGGTCGCCCGCAGGCCGAGGATGCCGGTGGTACGCTGCGGGGTGATCTCGTCCACCTCCAGCAGCGGGTAGAGCGTGTCGCCCAGCACCACCGGATGCAGGAAGCGGCTGGATTGTTCGAGGAAGCCCTTCAGCGATTCCTCGACCATGTGCGGGAACAGCCCGGCGCCGGCGCAGGTCTGGATCGCCACCTGGTAGCCATGCGCCAGCATGCCCGGCAGGCCATGCGCCTTGCAGTATTCGGCATCGTAGTGGATCGGGTGGTTGTCGCCGGAGGCGGCCTGGAAGGCGGCGAACAAACCGCTGGTCATGGTGCGGCTGGGCAGGGGGAAGCGTTCGCCGAGCGCGAAGTCGTTGAACCAGCGCTGCTGCGGCACCAGCCGGTGCGCGCGCGGGTCGAAGCGCTGGCCCCCGGGCGGATTCAGACCTTCGCGCCCTTCGGCGCTCCGGTCATCCTGTCCGTTCACGACGTGACGTAGCCCAGCGCGACATCGCGCGCCCGCGCCGCCGGATCGCGCGCCGCCGGATCGCCGAAGCCGCCGCCGCCGGAGGTTTCCAGCCGCACGCGGTCGCCCTGCTGCAGCGGCACGTTGTCCGATTTCGGCGGCAGCGGGCTTTCCGCGCCGTCGCGTGTCAGCACCAGCTTGCCGGTGGAGGCCGGGCCACCGCCGGCCAGGCCGTAGGGCGCATGGACGAAGCGGTCCATGTTGGCGGTGAAGAAGCAACGCGGGCTGTCCACCCGCCATTCCCGCAGCAGGCCAAGCCCGCCGCGCCGCGCGCCGGTGCCGCCGGAATCGGCCAGCAATTCGTAGCGGGTGATGGTGAGCGGCGCCTGCGCCTCGATCATCTCGATGGGGATGTTGCTGTTGTTGTGCATGCCGGAAGAGAGCGCGTTGACGCCGTCCTTGTCCGGGTGCGCACCGGTGCCGCCGATCTCGATCTCCACCAGCACCTCCCGCTTCGCGTCGGCGGCGACGGTCTGGAAGGTGCAGACATAGGAATTGCCGTAATAGGCGGCCGGGATGCGGTCCGGCACCGCCTGGTGCAGCGCGCCGAACATGGCGTTCAGCAACCGATGCGTGACGGCGATGCGGTGCACCACCGGCGCCGGGTGCCGGGCATTCACCACCAGCCCTTCCGGCGCGAAGGTGCTGATGGGGCGATAGCAGCCGGCATTGGCGGCAAAGGGCTCGTCGCAGGCGCACATCACGGCGAACATGATCGCCGCGTTGCTGCTGGCCAGCGTCGAATTGGTCGGCCCCTGCACCTGCGGCGAGCAGCCGGAGAGGTCGACGCTGATCTGCTCGCCGGCGATGGTCAGCGACACATGCAGCTTGATCGGCACATCGAGATCGATGCCGTCGTCATCGAGCCAATCGGTGAACTCATACGTCCCGTCCGGCATGCGGCCGATCGCGGCACGCATCGCCGCCTCGCTCATGTCGAGGATGCGGGCGCCGGCCTCGAGCATCCCCTCGGCGCCATAGCGCGTCGCCAGCCGGCGCAGCGCCGCGGCACCCACTTCCAGCGAGGCGATCTGGCTCTGCAAATCGCCCAGCAGCAGGTCGGGCTTGCGGATGTTCTGCCGGATCATCGCCCAGACGCCCTCGTTGCGGACGCCGTTCTCGATGAGTTTCAGGGGCGGGATGCGCAGACCTTCCTGGAAGATCTCGATCGCCTTGGCGGCATAGCTGCCGGCCACCAGGCCGCCGACATCGATGTGGTGGCAGAGCGTGCCGACGAAGGCGATGCGCCGGCCTTCGTGGAACACCGGCTTGAAGGCGCAGATGTCCGGCAGGTGCTGGCCGCCGCAATAGGGGTCGTTGGAGATGACCACATCCCCCGGTCCCCAGGTCGCCGGATCGATGTACTTGTCCAGCAGCTCGCGCAGGAAATGCGACATGCTGTTGAGATGGCTGGGGATGCGCGCCGATTGCGCCAGGTTGTTGCCCTCGGCGTCGAAGACGGCGGTGGAATAGTCCAGCAGCTCGCGCACGATGGTGCTGCGGCTGGTGCGCCAGACCGTCACGTCCATCTCCGCCGCGGCAGCGGTCAGGGCGTTGCGGATGACCTCGATCTCGATGGGGCCGAGCATCACGCGTCACCCCGGGCGATCAGCGCGCCGGCGGCGCCGAGGGTCGCGGTCCAGCCGCGGCCGATCCAGTGGGTGGCGAAGGGTTCCTCCACCAATGCGGGCCCCACGATGCGGTCCTCCGGCGGCAGCGCCTCGCGGTCCCAGACCGGCACGTCGCGCCAGGCGCCATCCTCGAAGACCCGCCGCGTGCCCTTCAGCGCCGGGCGCGCGGCGGGCGCCGCATCGGCGGCATCCGGCTTCGGCAGGCGACCCGTGGCGATGGCGCGCAGCGTCACGATCTCCACCGCCTCGGCCGGATCCGCGTAGCTGAAGCGCTGGCGGTGCATCGCGTGGAAACGCGCCAGCAGTGCCGGCAGGTCCAGCGCATCCGGCCAGGGCACCAGCAGCTCGAAGGCCTGGCCGTGGTAGCGCATGTCGGCGGCGACGGCGATCTCGCGCCGTTCCGGCGCCACGCCGTCCCGCGCCAGCCCTGCATCCGCCTCGGCGCGCAACTCCGCCACCAGCGCCGCAATCGCCGGCAGGCTGGCCGGCACCGCCGGCATCACCCGGGACCGCGCGATATCCTGCACCAGGTCGCTGTAGAGGATGCCGTAGGCGGAAAGCGTCCCCGGCTCGCGCGGGAAGATCACCTCGCGGATGCCCATCTCGGCGGCGACGTCGGTCGCGTGCAGCCCGCCGGCGCCGCCGAAGGACAGCAGGGAGAACTCGCGCGGATCCAGCCCCTTCTCGAACAGCGAGAGCCGCACCGCGGCGCCGAGATTGGCGTTGACCACCGTCAGCATGCCCAGCGCCGCCGGCTCCACATCCAGTCCCAACGGGCCGCCGACCTTCGCCGCGATCGCTGCGCGCGTCGCCGGCATGTCGAGCTTCATCATCCCGCCGAGGAAATAATCGGGATCGAGCCGGCCGAGCGCCAGGTTGGCATCCGTCACCGTCGGCTCCGTCCCGCCACGACCATAGGCGACCGGGCCGGGGCGCGATCCCGCGCTGCGCGGCCCGACGGTCAGCCGGCCGCCATGATCGACTGACGCGATCGAGCCACCGCCGGCGCCGATGGTGCGCATCTCCACCATCGGCAGGCGCACCGGCAGGCGATCGATCTCGCCCTGCGTCACCACGGACACGCGGCCGCCCTGCACGACCGAGACATCGTAGCTGGTGCCGCCCATGTCCACCGCGACCAGGTTCGGCCGCGCCAGCAACTGCGCAATGCGTCCCGCCGCCAACGCACCGCCGGAAGGACCCGAGAGCAGCAGCCGCGCCGGCTGCTCCGCCGCATGCCGCAGGCTGCAGACGCCGCCATTGGACTGCACGAGGAAGACCAGCGGGTGGAAGCCGCCCTCCCCCAGCCGTGCCTCCAGCCGGTCGAGGTAGACCTTCACCACCGGCATCAACAGCGCGTTCAGCACCGTGGTGCTGCTGCGCTCGTACTCGCGGATCTCCGGGCTGATCTCGGAACTTAACGAGACCGGCAGCCCCGGCCGCGCCGCCTGGATCAGCGCCTTCAAGCGCTGCTCATGCGCGGCATTGGCATAGGCGTGCAGCAGGCAGACCGCGACCGATTCCGCGCCGAGCGCATCAAGCCGCGCAATCAGCCCCGGCACCGCCGCCTCGACCAGCGGCTGCTCCGCCGTGCCATCGGCCCGCATGCGCTCGGGCACGCCGATGCGGCGGTCCCGCTCGATCAGGCAGGGGAAAGGGTCGAGGTCCACCTTGTAGAGTTCGCGCCGCACGTGGCGGGTGATCTCCAGCACGTCCTCGAAGCCCGCCGTGGTCAGAAGCACGCCGCGGGCGAGCTTCCTTTCCAGCACCGCATTGGTGGCGATGGTGGTGCCGTGCAGCAGCAGGCCCACATCCGCCAGGGCGAAGCCGAATCGCTCCGCCGCCTCCGCCACGCCGCGCAGCAGGCCGATGCTGGGGTCTTCCGGCGTCGTCGGGGTCTTCCAGGCGCGCACGCTGCCGTCGCGGGCATCGAGCACTTGGAGGTCGGTGAAGGTGCCGCCGATGTCGACGGCGATGCGGACGGGTCGCTCGCTCATGCCCTAACCCATAACCCGTGGCAGCCACAGCGCAATCCCCGGCCAGACCATCAGCAGCGCCACGGCCAGCAGATAGGCGGCGAGGAAGGGCGTCACCCCCACGAAGACATCGGTGATCGGCCCCGGCTTCGGCCGCATCCCCTGCAGCACATACATCACCGTTCCGTCCGGCGGGCTGATCTGGGCGATCTCGACCAGCATGGTCACCATCACGCCGAACCAGATCGGATCGTAGCCCAGCGCGGTGACGATGGGGAACACCACCGGCACCGTGGTGATGATCATGGAGAAGCCCTCCATGAAGGTGCCGAGCGCGAGATACAGCGCGAGGATGCAGGCCATGATCGCCCAGGGCGGCAGCGGCAGCCCGCCGATGAAGCTCGCCATCGCCTGCGGCACGTTGATCGCCGTCAGCAGGTAGTTCAGCAGGTAGGCGCCGAAGATGATCAGGCCGAGCAACGCGGTGTTGCGCGCCGTCGCCTCGGCGCTGGCGTTCAGCAGGCGGAAGGACAGCTTGCCCTCGATCCCGGCGAAGACCGCGGCGCCGACGACGCCGAGCGCCGCGGCCTCGGTCGGGGTGGCGAAGCCGGCATAGATGGACCCCAGCACCAGCAGCATCAGCAGCAAGGTGGGCACCAGGTCGACCAGCGCGCGCAGCTTGTCCGCCAGCGGCAGCCGCGGGGGCTTCGGCATCGGGTGGGTCAGGCCATGGATCAGGATGACGCCGGTGACGAGGCCGGTGACCAGCAGGCTCGGGAAAAGCGCGGCGATGTAGAGCGCGCCGACCGAGGTCTCGGTGATCAGGCCGTAGATGATGAAGGTGATGCCGGGCGGGATCAGGTTGCCGAGCGCGCCGCCGGCGGCGAGCGAGCCCAGCACCATGCGCTGGCTATAGGCGCTGTTGTTGAAATAGGGCAGCGCGACGGACCCCATCGTCGCCGCCGTCGCCACCGACGACCCGGAAATCGCCGAAAACACCGCACAAGAAACAATGTTGGTGTGCAGCAGACCGCCCGGCAGCCGGTTCAGCCAGACGTTCAGCGCACGGTAGAGCCGGTCTGACAGCCCGGCGCGCAGCAGGATCTCGCCCATCAGCAAAAACAGCGGCACGGCGACCAGCACGAAGT
>JBMOJU010000157.1:0-11084 GCA_049315625.1 Paracraurococcus sp. | reverse complement strand
ATACGCCGCTGGCGCTCGGCTTCGGCCTGCTGCGCGCTGATGCCTCGGCCGAGCTGTTCATGGACCCGGGCAAGGTCCCGGCGGAGACGCGGTCGCATCTCGGCAACCAGGTCACCGTGCGGCCGCGCGATGCCCTGACGGCGGCGTTGCAGGGCCTGGCCGGCAAGACGGTCCGGGTCGACCCGGAGGCAACGCCGGCCTGGTTCGCCGAGACACTGCGCGCCGTGGGCGCGACGATCACCGCCGGTGATGACCCCGTGCGGCTGCCGCGCGCCTGCAAGAACCCGGTCGAACAGGCCGGCGCCCGCGCTGCGCACCGGCGCGATGCTGTGGCCCTGGCCCGCTTCCTCGCCTGGTTCGCCGCCGCTGCGCCGACTGGGCAGGAAACCGAGATGAGTGCGGCGGATCGGTTACTTGCCTTCCGGCGGGAGGTGCCGCTGTTCCAGGCCGAGAGCTTCCCCGCCATCAGCGGCGCCGGGGAGCATGGCGCCGTCATTCACTACCGGGCGACCGCGGAGAGCGACCGGCAGATCCATGCCGAAAAATGCTACCTGATCGACAGCGGCGGCCAGTTCCTGGACGGCACGACCGACGTGACCCGCACGCTGTGGACCGGGCCCGGCCAAGCGCCCGCCGCGCTGCGGGAGCGTTACACGCGTGTCCTCCAGGGCCACATCGCCCTGGCGACCTTGCGCTTCCCGAAGGGCGTCGCCGGGCCGCATCTGGACGCCTTCGCCCGGCGCGCGCTGTGGGAGGTGGGGCTCGACTACGACCACGGCACCGGCCACGGCGTCGGCAGCTTTCTCTCGGTCCATGAAGGCCCGGCCGCCTTCAGCCGGGCGGCGAAGCCGGTGCCGCTGGCGCCGGGGATGATCCTGTCGGACGAACCCGGCTACTACCTGCCCGGCCAATACGGCATCCGGATCGAGAACCTGCTGCTGGTGCGGGAGGCCGCGGAGCGGCCGGACCAGGTGAAGCCCTTCCTGGAATTCGAGACACTGACCCTGGCCCCCTACGACCGGGCGCTGATCGACACCGGCCTGCTGACCCCGGCCGAGCGGGCCTGGATCGACGCCTACCAGGCGCGCGTGCTGGCCGAGGTGGCGCCCGGCTGCGATGCGGCGACGGCCGCCTGGCTGGCGGTGGCCTGCACGCCGCTCAGCTGAACGCCCAGCGCAGGGTGCGCGCGACGCCCAGCGTGCCGGCCCGGACCAAGGGCCGGTTGAGCGGGGGCGGCAGGCCGTGCAACCGCCGCGCCCAGTCCGGCAGCAGGTCCAGCCCGGCCTGCTGCGTCAGCGCCTGCAGCGGCTCCTGCCAGGGTGTATCAGCGCGGCGGGTCAGCAGGATGCGGGAAACCTCCCGCGTCCGCGCATCGACCCGCAGCATCGGACGCATGGCGGCGAGGATGGCGCGCGCCTCGGCCCGGCTGCGCGGCAGTGGATCGGCGCCGAGCATCGCGCCCACCACCGCCATCTCGGCGAAGTAGCGGTCGCGGTCGGCGACCGCCATGTCGGGCTCGGCGTAACGGATCCAGGCTTCGAGGAAGGTCGAGGCCTCCGTCACATGCACCCAGGCCAGCAATTCGGGGTCGTTGGCGGCATAGGGGGTGCCGTCTGGCAGGGTGCCGCGGACATGGCCGTGGATGGCCACCACCCGGGCGATGGCCGCCTCGGCTTCCTCCCGCCCGCCATAGGTGGTCAGGGCGATGAAGCGCGCGGTGCGCCGCAGCCGCGCCTGCAAATCGGTGCGGAAGCGCGAATGGTCCCACACCCCGGCCAGCACGGCGGGGTAGAGCATCTGCAGCATCAGCCCGGCGATGCCGCCCACCATCATGGAGGCGACGTCGCCATGCACCCGGCGGCAGACCGAGCCGGGCGGGAACAGGCCGTCCATCCGCCGCGGCACCGGTGCCTCGCCGCGGCTGCGGTCGTTGAACAGGGCGACGACCTGGCCGGCGATCGCGCGCTTGAGCGGTCGCGCGACCAACGTGCCGAGGGTCGGGGTGTCGGAGGGGGCGGGATAGGCCATCAGGCGATGGCCGGGATGCGGGCAGGGGTGGCGTGCAGGGTCACCGCTAACAGGTGGCGGCGCGCGGCTTCGGGTCAACGCCCCGCCAAGGCATGGTGATCCGGGGCGCGACGCGCCCCGGACCGGTCCTTCAGGCGGGAATGTTCAGCAGCTTCGCCGCGGTCCGGCCGAGCACGTCCAGCTTCTGCTCGTCGCTGAGCGAGTCGCAGGCGAAGATGTGGTCCACCGGGGCGAGCTGCCACGGGTAGGGGTAGTCGCTGCCCAGCACGATCTGCGAGGCGCCGACCTGCGCCTGCAGGTGGCGGATCGCCTCCGGTGAGAAAATGAGCGAATCGAACCAGATCTGCTTCAGGTATTCGGTCGGCCGCTTCTTCAGCACGACGTTCGGGTCGCAGCCGGCCGGCCCGACCATGCAGGAATGGTCCGAGCGGTCGGCATAGGAGGGCAGGAAGCCGCCGCCATGCGCGGCGAGGATCTTCAGGCCCGGGAAGCGGTCGAGCGTGCCGTTGAAGATGAGTTGCGACAGCGCGATCGTGGTGTCCAGCGGATTGCCGATGGTGTTGCCCAGCCAGCCGTTGCCGGCGAAGCGCCTGGCCAGCTCCGGCGTCCCCTGCGGATGGATGAAGAGCACGGCGCCCAGCTCCTCGGCCTTCTGCCAGACCGGATGGAAGGCGGGGTCGGAGAATTCCTTGTCGGCGACGTTGCCGCCGATCGCGGCGCCCTTCAGCCCCTGCCGCTTCATCGCCGTCTCCAGCTCCTGCACCGCGAGTTGCGGGTCCTGCAGGGTGAGCGAGGCGAAGCCGGCGAAGCGGTCCGGATGGGCGGCGCAGAGCTCCGCCATCTTCTCGTTGTTCACCTTGACGATCTGCGCGGCGTTGTCGCGCGGCCGGCGGTACCAGAAGGGATTCACGGAGAGCACCTCCATGTCCACCTTCTGCTTGTCCATGGCGGCGAAGCGCTGCTGCACCTCGATCAGCGCTTCCTCGGCACCGCGGACCTGGTTGATGAGCACGGCGCGGTTGTTGTCCACCAGCGGCAGCGTCTCGGCGAAGACGCAATGCGCATGGGTGTCGATGACCTTCACCGTCTTCCCGTTGACCGCGACGGCCTGACGGCGACCGGCACCCTGCGCATGGGCCTCGTCGAGCAGCCCGCAACTGCAGAACATCACGCCCGTGGCCGCGGCGCCGCCGAGGAATCGCCTGCGTGACGTCATCTGGATGTCCCCCCGAGGTTTATGCTTGTGGGCGAGCCTCGCGCGAAAGCGGCGGCGGGGCCAGATGGAAAATGTGCTGCGCTGCGCCAGGCTCACCAGAGGCCGGGCCAGCGCCTTGTCCGGTCGGCCTCCTGCGCCGCGGTCAGGCCGGCGCGGCCATCCGCCACGCCGCGCTGCATCGGCAGGGCCAGCGGCGGCTGGCGCCAGCAATCGACGCTGCCGATCGACCGGGTGCAGTAGGGGGCCGGTGTCGGCGCTGCTTCCTCGGGCCGGCAATAGGACAGGCCGCGGTCCAGCCGCACCGCCGAGCAGTCCCGCCCGGCCAGGGCCGAGACCACCACATCCGGCGGCGTCCGGCCGATGACCATCGTGCTGCCGATGGTCGCCGCCGCCAGGCCGCCGGTGACCGGCACCGCCGCCTCGCAGCCGGGCAGCAGCAGCAGGGCGAGCCAGGGCAGGGTACGGTTCGGCATGGCGCCGATCCTGGCGGCAGCGGGCTTAACGCCCCGCCAAGGGACTGCTATGCACCGCGGCCACGCCAAAGGTAAGGAAGCGGCTTTGCCGCCTGCCCGTACCGCGGCTCCGCCACGAGACCATACCGCGGCAGCGCCGCAAGGATGACCGCGTGCCCGATATCTTCGACGAGGTCGAGGAGGACCTCCGCGCCGAGCGGATGAAGCGCCTGCTCACGCGGTATGGCGGGCTGCTGGCCGGAGCGGCGCTGCTGGTGGTCGCCGGCGTCGCCGGGCTGCAGGGCTGGCGCTGGTACGAGGCGCGGGGCGCAGCTGGCGCCGCCGAGACCTACCTCGCCGCCGGCCGTGCCGCGGTCGAACAGAACGCCGATCTCAAGGCCATCGCCGGCCGCTACGACGCGATGGCGACCGAGGCGCCGCCGGGCTACCGGATGCTGGCGCGACTGCGCGCGGCCTCGCTGAAGGCCGAGGCCGGCGACCGCCCCGGCGCCCTGGCCGATTGGGACGCCATTGCCCGCGACGGCGGCACCGATCCGCTGTACCGCGACCTGGCGATCCTGCTCTGGGGCCTGCATTCCGTCGATGCGGGCGATCCGGCGGCAGTCGAGTCCCGGCTGGCGCCGCTCGCCCAGGGCCCGTGGCGGGCCTCGGCCGAGGAAGTACGGGCGCTGGCTGCGATGAAGCGCAACGACACCGATGCCGCGAAGCGGATCCTGACGGCCCTCTCGACC
This sequence comes from Paracraurococcus sp., assembly GCA_049315625.1. GTDB lineage: Bacteria > Pseudomonadota > Alphaproteobacteria > Acetobacterales > Acetobacteraceae > Paracraurococcus. Next base: position 6,636 of record JBMOJU010000157.1, on the reverse strand, counting down.
GACCCGCTGGCGCCGCAGGGCGTGCGCGACCGGGCGGGACGGCTGCTGGCGGGTCTGGGCGGCTGATGCGAGGAGAGTCCATGCGGCGCTTCACCCGGAGGGCCGCCCTGCTGGGCGGGGCTGGCCTGCTCGCTGGCTGCGAGTCGATCACCGACACCTTCGACAACTGGTTCGGCGAGCGGAAGGTCCCACTGAAGGGCGACCGCAAACCCGTTCTCACGGCCGACCGCGCCCTGGATATCGATACCGGCGATAGCCGCCCGGTGTCCTTGCCTCCCGCGGTGGCGAATGCCGAATGGCCACAGGCCGGCGGCCAGCCCAACCATGCACCGGGCCACCCGGCGCTTGGCGCGGGGTTGCGCCAGGTCTGGCGCAACTCGATCGGCACTGGCGGGGCCTATCGGCGCCGCCTGGTCTCGCCGCCGATTGTCGCCAATGGCATGGTCTTCGCCGCTGATGCCTTTGGCGAAATCTCGGCCCTGGATGCCGCCACCGGGCGTGAACGCTGGTCCTTCGATACCCGCCCGAAGGCGGAGCGGGACGGCGCGCTCGGCGCGGGCGTGGCCTTTGAGGCCGGGGTGCTGTTTGCCGTAACCGGCCTGTCGGAGGCGATGTCGCTCGACGCCGCCACTGGCAAGCCGGGCTGGCGGGTGGCCCTGCCGGCCCCGGCGCGCGGGGCGCCGACGGTCGCCGGCGGGCGGCTCTTCGTGCTGACCACCGAGAACCAGCTGATCGCGCTGTCGACCACCGACGGCACGCGGCAATGGACCTACCGCGGCCAGCCGACGACCACCATGGTGCTCGGCCTGCCGGCGCCGGCGGTGGAGGGCGAGGTGGTCGTCGCGGGTTTCGCCTCGGGCGAGTTGGCCGCGGTGCGGGCGCAGGACGGCAAGCTGATCTGGAGCGAGACGCTGTCCTCCGCCCGCGGTGGTGGCCTGGCGGATATCGCCGCCATCACCGCCATGCCGGTGATCGACCGCAACCGGGTCATCGCCGCCGGGCTGGGTGGGCTGGCGATCGCCATCGACCTGCGCTCGGGCCGCCGGCTCTGGGAGCGCGACGTAGCGGTGGGTGAGACGCCCTGGGTGGCGGGCGACTGGATCTTTCTGGTAACGACGGGCGGCGACCTGGCCTGCCTCAGCCGGGAGGATGGCCGGGTCCGCTGGATCACCCCGCTCGGGCGGTACGAGAACCCGGAGAAGCGGCGCGACCCGATCACCTGGGGCCCACCGGTGCTGGCCGGCGGCAGGCTGCTGGTGTCGAGCAGCCTGGGCCGGATGGTCGAGGTCGATCCGCTGACCGGCGAGAAGGCCAGCGAGACCCGGCTGCCGGCCAGCACGACGCTGGAACCGGCCGTGGCGGATGGCGTGCTGTTCCTGCTGACCGACCAGGGCGACGTGGTGGCGATGCGGGGCGGCGGCCAGGTCGGCTGACCGGGCGCCCGTACGCCGCGGCTTCCATTGGCCCCGGCGGCCGGTATCGGCTATCGGGTGCACTATGCTCCCCACCATCGCCGTCATCGGCCGGCCGAATGTCGGCAAGTCCACCCTGTTCAACCGCCTGGTTGGGCGGAAGATCGCCATCGTCGACGACACGCCCGGCGTCACTCGCGACCGCAAGGAGGCCGAGACCCGCATCGGCGGGCGGGATGTGCGCATCCTCGACACTGCCGGGCTGGAAGAAGCGGCACCGGAGACGATCCAGGGCCGCATGCGCGCCAGTTCCGAAGCCGCGGTGCGCGAGGCCGACCTGGTGGTCTTCGTGGTTGATGCCCGCGCGGGGCTGACGCCCTCCGACCGCGCCTTCGGCGAATGGCTGCGGCGGCAGACCGTGCCGGTGGTGCTGGTCGCCAACAAGACCGAGGGTCGGCTGGGCGGCTATGCGGCCATGGAGGCGTATGAGCTGGGGCTGGGCGATCCCATCGCGGTTTCCGCCGAGCATGGCGATGGCATCGGCGAGCTGCACGACGCGATCCGCGAGCACCTGCCGGAGGAGCCGGATGCGGATGAGCAGGACGGCCCCGAACGGCCGCTGCGCCTGGCCATCATCGGCCGGCCGAATGCCGGCAAATCCACGCTGCTGAACGCCCTACTGGGCGAGGAGCGGATGATCACCGGGCCGGAGCCCGGGCTGACCCGCGATTCCGTCTCAGTCGAATGGACCGACCCGACGGGGGGCAAGGTCCGGCTGGTCGATACCGCGGGGCTGCGGAAGAAGGCCCGGATCGAGCAGGCGCTGGAGAAGATGTCGACCGCCGCCTCGATCGCCGCGCTGAAGGAATGCGAGGTGGCGATCCTCGTGGTGGACGCGCTGCTGGGGATGGACGAGCAGGATCTGCGGCTGGCCCGGCTGGCCGAGCGGGAAGGGCGGGGCATCGTCCTCGCCTTCAACAAATGGGACGCGGTCGAGGACCGGGTGGCGACCCGCCGCAAGCTGGACGACGTGCTGATGGCCAGCCTGGCGCAGCTCCGCGGCATTCCGGTCATCCCGCTTTCGGCGCAGACCGGCCGGGCGGTGGACAAGCTGATGCCCGCGGTGCGGGAGGCCTATGGTCTGTGGAACCGCCGCATCCCGACCGGCGAGCTGAACCGCTGGTTCGAGCACATGATCGCCAAGCATCCGCCGCCGCTGTCCGAAGGCCGGCGGATCAAGCTGCGCTACGCGACCATGCCGAAGGCGCGGCCGCCGACGATCGCGGTGTTCGGCACGCGGGCGGAGCAACTGCCGGAGGATTACCGGCGCTACCTGGTGAACGGCTTCCGCGAGGCCTTCGCCATGCCGGGCGTGCCGGTGCGGCTGAACCTGCGGGGGACCAGCAATCCCTATGCGGAGGCGGAGGGGTAGGCCAGCATCGGTCGAGACCCGAAGCGGGTCAGATCAGGCGGATGTCGGCCTCGCCGGCGAAGAGGCGGGCGAGCTTAGAGTCGGCGGTAAAGAGCGGTACGCCCTCGCGGACCGCCAGGGCGACATAGAAGCAATCATACGCCGGGTGGTCGCCGAGGATCGCCAGATTGATTGCCCGGTCGACGAGGGACGCGATCGGATAGGTCCGGTCGATGAGCTGCAGGCCACCTTCGAGCGCCGGGCGCGCACCGGCGTCAGCCAGAACCTTCGCCATGGCCGGGGCTCCCCGCCTGCTATCGCCGGGATAGCAAACCGGGCGCGCCCGCGGCAACGCCGCTATTCGGCCGCTACCGCCTGTGGCCGGAGGTCCGTGCTGAACTGCAGGCTGACCGGCGTCTCCGCCTCGAACGGGCTCTTCAGGTCGAGCGCCTTGGCAGTCTCTCGCAGCGCCGGCAACACCTCCTGCCCCAGCAGGCGGATGCAGGTCAGGCTGTCCGCCTGGCTCATGAAGCCATCATTCGCCCAGAGCGACATGATGCCCGGCCGCGTCTGCTCCATGACCTGGCGCAGCTTGGCGATGACCGTCTCCGGCTTGCCGGCGATGATCATGTTGTTCTTGATCTGCTCCTCGAAGGTCGGCCGGCGACGCGGGCTGGTGCCCCGCCCGGTCGAGAATTCGACGAAGCCGCGGCGGTTCTCGGGCGAGGAATAGCCGGAGGGCGTCGACCAGACCGGGTGGGCGAGGCCGGTGAACTCGCCCTGCATCCAGGTGAATTGCCGGGCGTTCTCGATCGCCTTCTCGTCGGTTTCGGCGACATGCACCTGCTTCAGGTAGCCGTGGTATTCCGGGCCACCCTGGAAGCCGACCTCGGCCGCGACGCTGTCGTACAGCTTCCAGATATTGTTGGTCTGCTCCACCGTGGTGTTCAGCGCGATGTAGGGGTAGCGGTGGCGCGCTGCCCAGATCACCGTTTCCTTGCTGATGACGCCGGGGATCCAGATGCGCGGGTGCGGCTTCTGCAGCGGCACCGCCCAGGGGTTCACCACCCGGTTGTGGTAGTGGTTGCCCTCGAAGCGGAAAGGCCCCGGTTGGGTCCAGGTCTTGACGATGAGGTCGTGCGCTTCCTCGAAGCGTTCGCGGTTGTACGCAGGGTTGACGCCGGTCGCGAGCTGTTCCTGACCGCCGCCGCGGACGAAGCCGGAGACCAGCCGGCCTTTCGAGACCATGTCGATCATCGCCAATTCCTCGGCGATGCGGACCGGGTTCTCCGAGAGCGGCAGCGGGTTGCCGAGGATGACGATCTTCACCCGTTCCGTGATCGCGGCCAGGATGCTGGCGAACACGTTTGCCTTGGCCTGCATGCAGAACGGCGCGTTGTGGTGCTCGTTCAGCATAATGCCGTCGAAGCCGACCGCTTCGGCCAGCTTGTACTGGTCGATGAACTCGTTGTAGAGGCGCGAGCCCTCAACCGGGTCGAAGTTGCTGTTCGGGAACATCAGCGCCGTGGCGCCGAATTCGAGCCCCTTCTCCGCCGGATAGGCGGACATCGGCTGCTCGGTGAAGTACATGATGTGCATGGTGCCGCTCCCGCTCAGCCGCGTTGGGCGAAGGTGGTGACGAGGCGGACCAGCTCCGCCGGCTTCTCCATCTCGACGCAATGGCCGCAGCCCGCGACGACCTCGACCTGCGCCTTCGGCATCGCGGCGCGCCAACGCTCCGCCGCGCTCGGCGGCACCACGCGGTCCTCGGCGCCCCAGATTACGAGTGTCGGCGACCGTACCCCGCCCAGCAGGTGCTGCAGCGTCAGGCTGTGCATGTAGGGCTTCCAGGCGATGCGGAAATTCATCTCCCGGCAGAGATCCCATTCCACCAGCCGGTCGGTGTCCGGCTCGGCGCCATACAGCGCATCAAAGGCCGCCTGGTCGTGGAAGCCGGCGCGGGCATAGTCGATATGGCTGACCAGCGCCTGGTCCAGGATATCACCTGCCGGCGGCTTGATCCCCATCGGTCCCACCAGCACCACCTGTGCCGCTTCCTCCGGCGCCATGCTGGCCATCTCGGCGGCCACCCAGCCGCCGAAACCCAGGCCCAGCAGCGCCGCGCGCGACAGACCAAGTTCGGCCAGCAGCCAGCGATAGGTCACCGCCAGGTCGCGCACGGAACGCATCCAGGCCGGACGTTCGGATTGGCCGTAGCCTGGGTGTTCCGGCAGCAGCACCTCGAAATGCCGGGTGAGCGCGGCATAGGCCGGAAGCTGGTCCAGCGTGCCGGTATCGTGGTGCAGCACCAGCAGCGGCGGCCCCTTGCCGGCGCGGCGCAGGCGCAGTTGCACGCCCCCGATCGGCAGCAGGCTTTCCTGCCAGGCGATTGATTCAGCCATCGGCCGTTTCCCTCTCGTTGGGGCGAACGCAAGCAGCCCGGCGATACAGGTGTCAATCCGTTGGGGCCCCGGCGGTGGCGGCGGCGTACCGGTTCCCTCCTGCCCAAGCTTCGCATAGGCTCGCGCCCGATGCCGCGCGAAAGCGGCACGGGAGGGTGTCCAACATGCAGATCACGAGGCGGGCGGCGCTGGGCGCGGCCATGGCGACGGCATCCGGGCTGGGCGGTGCGCGTGCCCAGGCGCAAACCATCCGCATCGGCGTGCTGTCCGACATGTCCGGCCCCTACCGCGACATCAGCGGTCCGAACTGCGTCGTCACCGCCCGCCAGGCGGTGCAGGATTTCGGCGCCGCGGCGCGCGGCATCGCCGTCGAGATCATCCAGGCCGACCACCAGAACAAGGCCGATGTCGGCGTCAACATCGCCCGCCAGTGGTTCGACCAGGGCGTCGATGCGATCCTCGAGGTCAACAACAGCGCCATCGCGCTGGCCGTGACCAAGCTGGCGCAGGAGAAGAACAAGGTCCACCTGAACAGCGGCGGTGCCTCCTCCGACCTTACCGGGCCGGGCTGTGGCCCGAACATGGTCCATTGGACCACCGATGCCTGGGCCAATGCGCAGAGCACGGCAGGCGCGCTGTCCCGCGCCGGGGCGAAGCGCTGGTACTGCATCACCGCCGACTACGCCTTCGGCCATTCGGTGCAGCGGGAGGTGACGCGGGTGGTGCAGGCGGCCGGCGGCCAGGTGGTCGGCAGCAGCGTCTATCCCTTCCCGCAGACCACCGATTTCTCCTCCTTCCTGGTCACCGCAGCCTCGCTCAGGCCCGACGTCATCGCGCTCTGCAATGCCGGGACGGACATGATCAACTGCGTCAAGCAGGGCCAGGAATTCGGCCTGGCCGGGCGCAAAATTCGGGTCGCGGCGATGATCGGCTTCCTCAGCGACGTCTACGCGATGGGCCTGCCGACCTCGCAGGGCCTGACCCTGACCGAGAGCTACTACTGGGACCTGAGCGACCGAAGCCGCGCCTTCGCCGACCGGCTGAAGGGCAAGATGATCGGCAACCGTATGGTGACCAGCGTGCAGGGCCAGGCCTATTCCTGCGCGCTGCACTACCTGAAGGCGGTGGAGGCGATCGGCGTCGCCGGCGCCAAGGCCTCCGGCCTCGACGTCGTCCAGGCGATGAAGCGGCTGCCGACTGATGACGACGTGCACGGCCCCGGCCGGGTGCGGGAGGATGGGCGGAAGATCCACCCGACCTTCCTGATGGAGGCGAAGGCACCCGGCGAAAGCAAGGGCGAGTGGGACCTGCTGAAGCTGGTTGCTACCACGCCGGCGGAACAGGCCTTCCGCCCGGTTGCCGACGGTGGCTGCCCCTTCCTGAAGTCGTAGGCGCGAAGGTCGGCCGGGGC
>JBMOJU010000569.1:0-2489 GCA_049315625.1 Paracraurococcus sp. | reverse complement strand
AGGATGGTGCGGAACAGCCGGCGGCGACTGTCCGCGAAGGCGTCGCCGTGCCCGCTCGGCGGCCCGAAATCCCGGGGCGTGACGTCGATGCCCCGATCGCCGCTGCGTGCCCAGGCCACCGACCCAGCGGCCGCTGGGCGGGGCGGCTGCACATTGCGCATCGGGACTCGCAGCGCCGATGGCCGCCGGCGGGGACCGGCGGCGCGGCGTCACTGGTCCATGACGACCCGGCTGCCGCCGGCCGCCTGTGCCGCGGCCAGCGCGGCGAGCGCCCGCGCCATCAACGCCTCGGCCGAGCTGCCGGGGCCGCGACCGAGCGCCAGGCCGAGGCTGCACCGGAGGGCGAGCGGCCCTTGCGGGGTCGGCACCGGCGTCGCCTCCAGCAGCCGTTGCAGCCGCTCTGCCGCGCTGCGCGCCTGGGCGGTGAGGACTTCCGGCAGGCAGACGCAGAAGCCCTCGGGCAGCCGCCCGACCAGGTCGTGGCCCCGCAGGCCGCCGCGCAGCCGGTCGGCGATGCCGAGCAGCGCGGCCTCCGCCACCGCCACCCCATGCGCGGTGGCCAGCATGTCCAGCCCATCGAGGCCGACCGCCAGCAGCGCCACCCCGGGCCCCTGCGGCTCCGACAGGTCGAGCGCGGCTTCGAGGAAGCGGCACATCCCCTGCGCCGTCGCCGCGCCGGTCAGGGGATCTCGTTGATCGCGCGGCTTCCGATCGATCATCATGTGCGTCGCCCAGACTGTTCCTGGACCGCATGAAGCGTGCCGGCATTGCCGAAGGATTAAGGCCGCGTGCCGATTGCAGCGCGCCGGAACCGGCACCTCTGCCGCGGGTGGACGCTCGGTTCCCCTGCCGCCTAAGCTATGGCCAAGCGGCCGGGTGCGAACCGGCCAGGTGGCGAGGAAACGCATGGACACGGAAGATCACGAGCTGCAGGACCTGCGCCTGGCCATGGACCTGCGGCGCACCGCCGCCGCCTGGCTCGCGGCCTTCGAAACCGCGCTGGATGCGGGCGATGCCGCCGGCCTCGGCGCCCTGTTCCATGCCGATTCCCACTGGCGGGACGTGCTGGCCTTCACCTGGCACATGACGCCGGTCGCCGGGCGGGACGCCATCGTCAGCCGGCTGCTGGCCGAGCAGGACCGCACCCGGGCGCATGGCTTCGCCCTGCCGCAGGACCGCCGGCCGCCGCGCCTGGTGACACGGGTCGGTATCCAGGTGATCGAGGCGCTGTACGAGTTCAGCACCGCCATCGGCCAGGGCGCGGGCATCGTCCGCCTCTCGCTGGACGAGGACGGGAGCATGAAGGCGTGGCTGCTCTCGACGACGCTGCAGTCGCTGACCGGTCATGAGGAGCGGATCGACGCCCGGCGGCCGAGCGGCGCCGCCTATTCGCGCAATTTCGGCGGCGACAATTGGGCCGACATGCGCCGCCGCGCCGCCGCGTACGAGGATCGCGACCCGGCGGTGCTGGTGGTGGGCGCCGCGCAGGCGGGCCTCTCCGTCGCGGCGCGGCTGAACCAGCTCGGCGTCGATACGCTGGTCGTCGAGCAATGGCCGCGGATCGGCGACAGCTGGCGCCGGCGCTACCATTCGCTGGCGCTGCACAACTCGATCCACATCAACCACCTGCCCTTCATGCCCTTCCCGCCGACCTGGCCGACCTACATCCCGAAGGACATGCTGGGGAACTGGTTCGAATTTTACGCCGACGCGATGGAGATCAACTGCTGGACGGACACCGAATTCGCCAGCGCCGAATGGGATGCGGCGGCCGGGCGCTGGACCGTGCGGCTGAAGCGCGGCGATGGCACCGAGCGGGTGGTGCGGCCGCGCCACATCGTCTGCGCCAATGGCGTCAGCAGCTATCCGCTGCGGCCGGACCTGCCCGGCCTGGATGACTTCAAGGGCACCGTCCTGCATTCGGAAGGCTTCGACAGCGGCGCCGGCTGGGCCGGCCGGCGGGCCCTCGTCCTCGGCACCGGCAGCAGCGCCAACGACATCGCGCTCGACCTGCACAGCCACGGCGTCCACACCACGCTGATCCAGCGCGGCTCCACCACCGTCGTTTCCATCAACCCGAGCGCCCGGCTGAACGAGGCGGTCTGGAACGAGCCCGGCACGCTGGAGGACGCGGACCTCGTCGTCTCCTCCGTGCCGCCGCCGCTGATCCTGCGGAACTACCGCGCCGTGGTGAAGCGGATGATGGAGCTGGACCGCGAGATGGTGGAAGGGCTGAAGCGCATCGGCTTCAAGCACGACATCGGCGAGGATGAGACCGGCCACCAGATGAAGTACTACCGCCGCGGCGGCGGCTACAACCTCGACGCCGGCAGTTCCGAATTGATGATCAAGGGCGAGATCGGGCTGCTGCAATACGACCGGATTGAGCGCTTCGTCGCCGATGGCGCGCTGCTGGAGGATGGCAGCGTGGTACCCGCCGACCTGCTGCTGCTGGCGACCGGCTACTACCCGCAGCAGGAGCTGGTGCG
>JBMOJU010000156.1:0-11127 GCA_049315625.1 Paracraurococcus sp. | reverse complement strand
CTGCGCCTTGCTGATCGAGAACGACGACCCCGGCGTAGGGCAAGCGCTGTTCGACAAGCTGTCGGCGGGGGGGCGCATCACCGTGCCTTTCATGAAGCAATTCTGGGGCGACCACTACGGCAATTTCACCGACCGCTTCGGGGTGCAGTGGGCGGTGAACGTCGCCGCCACCCGCTGAACCGCCGGCCGCCAACTCAGGCCAGCGCCGCCTGGCGCATCCATTCCGCCCAGGCGAGCGCCGCCGCATCCTGGCCGAACCCGGCGACGACCTGCACGCCGAGCGGCAGGCCCTTCGGCCCGATGCCGACCGGCACCGTCACGCAGGGACCGTGCAGCAGGGTCCAGAGCGAGTTGAAGGCCGGGTCGCCGGTCCAGCCCAGCCCCTCCGGCGCCTCACCCGGTGCGCTCGGCGTCAGGATCACGTCGTAGCCCGAGACGATGTCCTCGAAGGCCAGCCGCGCCTGGGCGAAGGCCGCCTGCCCGTCCGCCAGCGCCGCGCCCATCTGCGACTGGCCCCAGTCCATCCGCTCCCGCAGCCCCGGCGAGAGCTGCGCCGCGGCGTTCGCCCGCTCCCAGCCCAGAGCCTCGGCGGATTCGCCGTTCATCACCAGCGGATGCGCCGCCAGCCCGGCGACCACCGCGGGCGGCATCTCCAGCGGCAGGATGGTGGCGCCCGCCCGGGCCAGCGCCGCGGCGACACGCTCCAGCAGCGCCCGCGTCTCCGGCTTCGCCTCCGCCTCGGTCGGGCCCCAGCAGAGCGCGATGCGCGGGGCGCGGCCGGGCCTGGTCTCCGGCGCGCCGTAGTCCCGCCCGGTCAGCCCGGCCATGACCAGCGCCGCATCGCCCACCGTCCGGGTGATGAGGCCGATGGTGTCGAGCGATTCGCTCATCACCTTCATCCCCGCCCGGTGCAGCGTGCCGTAGGAGGGCTTGAAGCCGACCGCGCCGCAATAGGCGGCCGGGCGGATGATGCTGCCGGCGGTCTGGGTACCGAAGCCGGCATGGAAGAACCCCGCCGCCGCGCCGGCCGCCGAGCCGGAGGAACTGCCGCCCGGGGTATGCGCCGGGTTGGCCGGGTTGGCGGTCGGCCCCGGGTGGCGGGTGGCGAATTCGGTGGTGACGGTCTTGCCGAGGATCACCGCCCCGGCCCGGCGGCCGCGGGCGACGCAGGCGGCATCCGAGCGCGGCCGGTGCCCGGCCCAGATCGGCGAGCCGTATTGCGAGGGCCGGTCGGCGGTATCCAGCACGTCCTTCACGCCGAGCGCGAGCCCATGCAGCGGCCCCATCGCCCGGCCGGCCGCCCGCGCCGCATCCAGCGCCGCCGCCTGGCGCCGCGCCAGCACCGGGTCGAGCCAGGCGAAGACGTGCAGCACCGGCTCCTGCACCGCGATGCGGTCGAGCAGCGCCTCGGTCAGCGCCACGGCGGTCAGGCTGCCGTCGCGGAGGCGCCGCGCGGCCTCGGTGGCGGGAAGGTCGGCGGGATGGGTCATGGGGCGCCTCGGCGATGGAGGCGCCAAGTTGAGCGCGGATGCGGTTTCCGGACAAACCCCCCGGGAGGGGTGGCGGGGTGCAGGGTTCGGACAAATCCCCCGGGCGGGGTGACGCATCGCGTGTTTCGGACAAAGCGGCCGGGTGCGGCGCCGCCCTGCGCGTTCCGGACACATCGCCCGGGCGGCGCGCCGCCCGGCAGGGTCCGGACACATCCCCAGGGCGCGGTGCTGTGGCGCAGAGGCTGCTTCGCCGGGGCGCGGGGCGGATCGGGCGGGGTCAGCGGCATCGGGCGCCTCCGTCGCAAAGCGCAAGAACATAACACGAACAAGATGGCAGATCAATCCAATACGCAGCAGCGCGCAAGATCGCGATTGATCTTTCCCAGCCCAGGTGGGAACCCAGCCCTTTCCCGGAGCCGCGCCATGCGACGACTGCCCCCGATGCTGGGCCTGCTGGCCGCCGCCTGGGCCGGCCCGGCCGCCGCGCAGGCGCCCCCGGCGCCGATCGCCGTCCCCCCGCGGCCGAACGTGAACGCCCCGCCCCCGCCGGGCCGCGGCCTCTGCACCGAGGCGGCGCCCTGCCGCAGCGCGCTCGGCGAGTCCTTCTACTACACGCCCTCGGGCGACAAGCGGTACCTGACGCGGCGCTGAGCCGCGGGTGACGCCGGGTGCGAAGCAGGCCCGGGGAGGCCGCGCCCGGCTCCCACCTCGGCAGCCCGCCAACGCCGTAACCGCGGTTCGCGTGGCACCCATGGTCCCGGCGGGCCGGGCCGTGCCTCGCCTGCGGTCGTCGATCGCCAGCGGCATACACTACCAATTGCAATTATTGCATCCAATTGGCATCCAGGGCGCGATCGGAGTCTCGCCGCATGGCGCAAATCGTCTTCCAGGGGACCGCGGGCAACGACCTGCTGGATGCCAGCGGCGTCGGCCGGCAGGACATCGCCGTCCTGCGCGGCCTGGCCGGCAACGACACGCTGATCGCCAGCAGAGGCAACGACTCGCTGCAGGGCAGCGCCGGCAACGACCTGCTGCTCGGCGGCAGCGGCTTCGACACCGCCCTCTACAGCTTCGGCCGGGCCAACTCGACCATCGTCCGCAACCTCGACGCCGGCTGGACCATCACGGGGCCGGAGGGCATCGACGTGCTCTACCAGGTCGAGATCGCGCGCTTTGCCGACCTGACCTACCGCTTCGCCCCGGTGCGGAACGATCTCGACGGCGACCTGGTCAGCGACCTCCTCTGGGTCAATGTCGCCGGGGGCGACACCGCCGGCCTGCTGGCGCAATGGCGGGTGCAGGGCGGCACCTTCCTGGCGGGCGACACCATCGGCCGGGTCGCCCCGGGCTTCGCGGCGGCCGGGACCGGCGACTTCGACGGCGACGTCCGGGCCGACCTGCTGCTGGCCGACGGCACGGGCAACCTCGCGCTACGGCTCACCGCCGGCCAACCCGGCGCCGGCCTGAACGCGCTGGCGCCGGCACCGGGATCCACGGTGGCCGGGATCGGCGACCTCGACGGCGACGGCCGGGACGACATCCTGCTCTCGCAGGGCGTCACCGATGACGCCGGGACGCTCTGGCGCATCCTCTCGCTGCGGCAGATGGACGGGACGGCGGCGATCGGCGGCGGCCCCATCGCGACCGTCGATGCCGCCTGGTCGATCGCCGGGGTCGCCGACTTCAACCTCGATGGCCAGGCCGACCTGCTCTGGCGCCACGCCGACGGCAGCATCGCCCTCTGGCGGATGTCCGGTGCCCAATTCCTCGGCGGCGGCACCATCCACAATCCGGGGGCGGAGTGGTCGGTCGCCGGGACCGGCGACTTCAACGGCGACGGCCGCAGCGACATCCTGTTCCGCCACGCCGACGGCAGCGCGGCGCTCTGGCTGATGAACGGCAACACGGTGATCGGCAGCGGCACGCTGTTCAATCCCGGCACGGCGTGGGACGTCGCCGCGGTCGGCGACTATGACGGCGACGGCCGCAGCGACATCCTCTGGCGGCACGTCCCGCCGCCGGGCGGCGGCGCGACCGAGGTGAAGGTCTGGACGATGAACGGCCTGACGGTGGTGCGCGACCAGAGCCTGGCGGCGGTGTCGGAGGACTGGCAGATCCTTTGACCGTCGGGTCGGCCCCTGCCCTCCCCATCCGCGGCCGGCGGTGGAACCACCCTTCCCCCCGCCGCCCGGCATCCCCACACTCCGCCCATGCCCAGCCCGATCCGCATCGCCCGCACCCAGGCTGGCGCCCTCACCTACGTCGTTCCGGTCCCGCCGGAACGCCTGCCGCCGGTCGCCCCCGCCGCGCTGCTCTCCGCCTGGTCGCTCGCCCGCCGCGCCGCCGCGCTGGAGCTCTGGGGCCCGCCGCGGCTGCTGCGCTTCGACCGCCCGGATGGCGAGGCCACCGAACTCGCCATCGCCGATGCCGATGCCGGCTGCTGGGCGGAGGCGATCGACAGCGCCATCGGCCTGGAGACCCTGCCCGGCATGGCGCTCTGCCTCAGGCTCCTGGCGCTGGTCGAGATCCTGGCCCGGGTCCCGGCGCTCTCGCCGCTGTTCGAGGTGACGCCGGACGGGATCGAGTTGCACCCGGCGCTGCTCGACGCCGCGGCCTCCCTGCCGCTCGATCCCGGAGCCCGGTTCGACGAATCCGCGATCCGGCGTCTATTGTCGCAGCGCCTGCCGCCAGGCGCCGCCGACCGGCGCCGCATCGCATGAGAAGACCCGCATGACCCGCCCGCTGCCCCGCCTGTCCCGCCCCGCCCGCCGCCAGGCCCGGCGCGTTCTGCCGGGGCTGGCGCTCGCCGGCCTGGTGCTGGCCGCCTGCGCCCCCGGCGGCCGCGACCCGGCCATCTCCTCGGTCAGTACCACCCCAGTAGGCCGCGAGGCAGCCGCCGCCGTCCCGACCGCCCCCGGCCAGGTCTACACGGCGCCGGCCCCGGGCCAGGCGGTGCGCGACCAGGCCGCGGTCGCCGCCGCCTGCCGGCGCGATGCCGACCGCATCATCGTCACCCGCGACCGCGGCCAGCTGATGCGGGAGGATGAGCGCGACAGCCGGGTCGGCTCGCAGGCCAGCATCTTCGCCCAACGCGCCGAGACCGACCGGCTTGGCCGGCTCTTCGAGCGCGACCGCCTGGCCGACCAATGCGTGCAGGAGAACACCCGCGCCGCGCCGCAGCGCTGAGGGTGGCACGCGCCGCCCGCCGCGGGCCGGCCTGACGCCATGGCCAATCTCGGCGCGCTGGGCCGGGCGCTGTCGCACCACGATGCCCGGCTGTTCTTCGCCGCCTCGCTGATCTCCTGGACCGGGCTCTGGGTGCACCGCATCGCCATCTCCTGGCTGGCCTGGGAGATGACGGGCAGCGCCTTCTGGGTCGGCATGGTCGCCTTCTGCGACCTGGCGCCGGCGGTGGTGTTCAGCCCGATCGCCGGCGCGGTGGCGGACCGCATGGACCGGGTGCGGCTGACCATGCTGGCGCAAACCGCCATCGCGCTGCAGGCAGCCATGGTCGCCGGGCTGATCTGGAGCGGCGAGCTGACCATCGGCCTGCTGCTGGTGCTGGAGGTGTTCAGCGGCATCGCCTCCAGCTTCTCCCAGCCGGCGCGGCAGAGCCTGATGCCGAGCCTGGTGCCGCGCGCCGACCTGCCGGCGGCGGTCGCCTGCAACTCACTGTGTTTCAACGTGGCGCGCTTCATCGGCCCGGCCATCGCCGGGCCGCTGATCGCCATGGGCGGCGTGGTGCCGGCGGTGGCGCTGAACTGCGTTGCCTACCTGCTGGCCACGCTGACCATGCCGCTGCTGCGGGTCGATGCGGCGCAGCGCCGCGGCCATGCGCCGGAAGCCAGCGTCTGGGCGGAGGCGGCGAACGGCTTCCGCTATGCCGGGCGGCATCCGGGGATCGGCCCGCTGCTGGGCTTCGCCGCGGTGGCTTCCATCCTGATGCGCGGGGTGCAGGAGATCCTGCCGCCCTTCGTCGAGCGCATCTTCCTGCGCGGCCCGGACGGGCTGGCGATGCTGACCGCCTGCATCGGCATCGGCGCACTGTTCTCCGGCCTCTGGGTGGCCAATCGCGGAAGGGTGCAGGGGACGACGGCGCTGGCGGTGGGCGCGGTCGGCGTGCAGGCGGTGGCGACGATCGGCTTCGTCGCGACCGGCTTCTTCCCCTTCGCCCTGCTCTGTGCCGCCATCATGGGCGCGGCCGGGTCGGTGCACGGGATCTCCACCCAGACCCTGGTGCAGAATGCCGCCGATCCGGCGATGCGCGGCCGGGTGCTCAGCCTCTGGGGGTTGATCACCCGGGCCTGCCCGGCACTCGGGGCGCTGGTGCTGGGCGGGTTGGGGGAGGTGCTGGGGCTGCGGCTGCCGACCTTCCTGGCGATGCTGCTAGCGCTCGGCGTGCTGGCCTGGGGGCTGCGGCGGCTGCCGGCGATGGCGCGGGTGCTGGAGGACCGGCGGGAAGCCCCCGTCACGGCCAGGTAGGGCGGGGCGGTAACACCCTTCCCCCGCTTGTGACCCCGCCGCCGCGTGCCAGCCGGGCGCGGCGCAGCGATACCCCTGCCTCCGGAGGGGGACCGCATGCACGACACCGCCCATGAGCACGCCAGGCTGTTCTTCGCCTGCTACTGGCAGCCGGAATTCACCTCGGTGGCGGAGCTCGGCAGCTACGACGTCAACGGCAGCCTGCGCGACCACGCCCCGGCCGGGGTGCGCTACATCGGCATGGACATGGAGCCGGGCCCGGGTGTCGACCTGGTGGTCGCCCCCGGCGCGCCGCTGCCGCTGGCCGATGCCAGCGTCGACGTCGCCGTCACCTCCTCCTGCTTCGAGCACGACATCGCCTTCTGGGACAGCTTCCTCGAACTCGTCCGCATCCTCCGCCCCGGCGGGCTGCTGTACCTGAACGCGCCGAGCAATTACGCCGTGCACCGCTACCCGCTGGATTGCTGGCGCTTCTACCCGGATGCCGGGCTGGCGTTGTGCGCCTGGGCCGGCCGGCGCGGGGTGGCGGTGGAGTTGGCGGAAAGCCTGGTCGGCGCCCAGGGCGGCGAAGGCTGGTGCGACTTCGTCGCCGTCTTCCGCAAGGCCGGGCCGGGCGGGCTCACCCGGCGCGGGCGGATCGCCGATGGCGTCGTGGCGGCCAATATCCTCGATGGCGGCGCCGGCGGCGCACCGGTGCGGGAGGCCGAACGCGGCGAGACCGACGAGATGCTGGCGATCGCGGCGCTGCGCGCCGGGCTGGCCGAGCGCGACGCGGCGCTGGCGCGGCAGGCGGCGGAGCTCGGCGCGCGGGACGCCGCCCTCGCCGACCGGGACGCGGCCCTGGACGCGCTGCGGGCGGCGCTTGCCGCCGAGGCCGCGGCGCGCGACGGCATGGCCGCGCGGCTGGCGGCGACGGCGCGCGACCTGGCCGCCGCCGCCGACCGGCTGGCCGCGCGCGAGGCCGACACCGCCGCCCTGGCTGCCCGGCTGGCGGCGCGCGAGACCGCCGCCGCGGGGGTGGCCGCGGCGCTGGCGAGCGCGGAGGGGCATCTGGCCCGGATCCTGGCCAGCCGCTCCTGGCGCCTCACCGCGCCGCTGCGCGCCGTGCGGGCCCGCCTGCCGCGCGGCTGAGCCGGCGCTATTCGACCCGGATGTTGCCGGCGCGGGCGATGGTGCCGAACTCCGCCTTCTCGGCGCGGATGAAGGCCAGCGTCTCCGCCGGGGTGGTGATGCGCGGCGTGCCGCCCAGCTCGCGGAAGCGCGCCACCATCGGCGCCTCCTGCAGCGCCTGGTTGATCACCGTGTTGAGCCGCTGGATCGCCTCCGCCGGGGTGTTTTTCGGCGCCATGAAGGCATACCAGGCGACCCATTCGCGTTCATCGAGCCCGGTCTCCAGCACCGTCGGCACCTCCGGCAGGCGTTCCGTCCGCTCCCGCGCCGTGACGGCCAGCGCCCGCAGGCGGCCGCCGAGGACATGGCCGGAACTGGCGCCGAGGCTGTCGAGCACGATCGGCACCTCCCCGGCGATGGTCGCGGTCAGCGATTGCGGCGTGCTGCGGTAGGGTACCGCCGGCAGGTCCAGCCCATGCCGCCGCTTGAAATCCTCCATCACCAGGTGCGGGATGCTGCCCGAGGCCGGCAGGCCGTAGCGCCATTCCCCCGGCTCCGCCCGCACCCGTGCGACCATCTCGGCCAGGCTGCGGAACGGCGTCGCGGGGTTGACCATCCAGACCAGCGGCGAGGTCACCGCGACGGAAATCGCCGCCAGGTCCTCGACCGGGTCGAGCGGCATGTTGGTGTAGATCGCGGTGCCGATCGAGATCGCCCCGACATGGGCGAACATGAAGGTATAGCCATCCGCCGGGCTGCGCTGCAGCTCCTGCATCCCGATCGTGCCGTTGGCGCCGGGCTTGTTGTCCACCACCACCGGCTGGCCCAGCAATTCGGACAGGCGCGGCGCCAGCAGGCGGGCATAGACCTCGTAGCCGCCGGCCGCGCTGGGGACGATGCAGCGCAGCGCGCGGCTGGGCCAGGGGCGTGCCAAGGCTTGGGTTTGGGCCTGGGCGGCGGCCGGCAGCGCGGCCAGCAGCCCCAGCGCCGTGCGGCGCGGCAGGCGCATCGGTTTTTCCTCCCGTGATTTTCCACGATCGAAGCAGGAAAGCCGGCGCAAGGGAACCATCCGGTGCAGGGCTGCCCAGCCGGCGCCGCGGCGGCTACCCTGGCGGCCTGGAGTCGAGGGGCGCGGGCGCATGCTGAAGGCCGGGATCGTGGGCATGGGCCGCTGGGGCCGCGTGCTGGTGGAAAGCGTGCAACGGAAGAACGATGCGGGGATCCGCTTCGTCGCCGGCTGCACCGGCACGCCGGCCAAGGCGCGCGACTGGGCGGCCGAGCAGGGCATCCGCCTGCACGAGGGCTTCGAGGCGGTGCTGGCCGACCCGGAGGTCGAGGCGATCGTCCTGGCGACGCCGCACAAGCAGCACGCCGAGCAGGTCATCGCCGCGGCGAAGCTGGGCAAGCATGTCTTCGTCGAGAAGCCCTTCACCCTGTCCAAGGCGAGCGCCGAGGCGGCGGTCGCCGCCTGCCAGGCGGCCGGCGTGGTCATGGCGCTCGGCCACAACCGCCGCTTCCTGCCGGCGACGGCCGAGATGCAGCGGCTGCTGGCCGAGGGCGCGCTGGGCACCGTGCTGCACGCGGAGGGCCATATCAGCGGCCCGGCCGCCTTCGCCTGGAGCGAGGGGATGTGGCGCGCCGACCGGACGGAAAGCCCGCTCGGCGGCATGGGCGGCATGGGCATCCACATGGTGGACATGCTGGTCTGCCTGATGGGCCGCTTCGCCGAGGTGACGGTGCAGTCGCTGCGCCGCGTCTCCCCGCATGTGGACGACACCACGGCGATGCTGGCGCGGTTCGAATCGGGGGCCACCTGCACCTTCGCCACGCTGTCGCTCGCGCCGCAGACCTGGCGCGTCGCGTTGTACGGCACCAAGGGGTCGCTGGAGATGCGCGGCCAGCAGCAGCTGGTCTTCGTCCCCGTCCCCGGCGCGGGGGAGGCCTGGACGAAGGATTTCCCCAAGGTCGACATCGAGGCGGCGGAGCTGGCCGCCTTCGCCGCGGCGGTGGCCGGCGGCCCGGCCTATCCGCTGCCGCTGGCGGATGCGATCCATGGCGTCTCGGTCTTCGAGACCATGATCGGCGCGGCGGCGTCGGGGAGCAGCTACGCGGTGGCGTAAGGCTGCTCCCGGTCCGGCTCAGTGCAGCGTCGACAGGTACGCGATCACGTCGCCGATGTCCTTCGCGTCGTCGAAGCCGGCGAAGCGCATCGCCGTCCCCGGCATGGCCTTCTTCGGCGCCGCCAGGTACTTCGTCAGCGTCGCCGCGTCCCAGGTCACCCCGGCGGTGCGGTTGGCATCGGAATACTTGTAGCCCTCGATCTGCCCGCTCGGCCGGCCGAGGATGCCGAAGAGGTTCGGCCCCTTCCGGTTGGCGCCCCCCTTGCCCACCGTGTGGCAATCGGCGCATTCGGTGTCGAACAGCCTGGCCCCGTGGACGGCATCCGCCGCCATCGCCGGCGCCGCGAGCAGGAGCGCGCCGAGCGCCCCCGCCATCAGGATCGGGGCGCGCATCAGAAGGCCAGCCACAGGAAGGCGTAGAGCGTGTTGTTGTCGGCGGCGTTGCGGCCATAGCCGTCGTAGTTGCGCCCCCCGCCGTTGAAGCGGTTGTAGCCGACATATTGCAGCCCGAGCTTCAGGTTGGCGAAGCTGCCGCCCCAGCTGTCGCGCTTGCCGAAGGGGGTCCAGGCGACCTCCGCCAGCCAGCCATTGGTATTGGGCTGGCCGGTGGCGCTGCCGGTGATCGCGTCGCCGCTGCCATAGGCCAGCGCGTCGAGCGAGCCGCGATTGGCGAAGCCGCCGACCGTGAGCCCGTAGGTCTGCTGGTACCAGTAGGACAGGTTGCCGCGGATCTGCGTCAGGTGGTTCTTCGGGTTGTCGCTGGCGCCGCCGGCGAAGCTGCCGTTCAGCACCTGCTCCTCCCGCATCGCCCTGCCATAGGCGGTGACGATGTGGGTGCGGTCGCCGAGCCACTGGAAGGACGCATCGACGCCGTAGTCGAGGAAGCGGTCCGTCGCCTCGAATCCGGTCGGCCGCTGCGCCACCGCCAGGCCGAAGGTGCCGACCTGGTAGAGGGTCTTGTTGCTCTCCTGCTGCAGCGCGAGGCGCCAATAGGTGGCGGGATGCGCCAGGGCGACGTCGTAGCCGGTGCCGAAGGCCTTGCGCACGTCATGCGAGATCGTGTCGTAGAAGCCGGCCTCGGCGTAGAGCAGCCCGCCGACCAGGGTATAGGCGGAGACGCCGTAGACCTGCCCGGTAAGCCCGCCATTGAGCATCGGCGAGCCGACCGGCGAGGGCGTCAGCGCCGAGGACACGTAGGGGTGCCCCCAGGCGGCCAGCGAATTGTAGGGGTCGGAGACCGTCGGGTTGTTGTTGCCGCTCAGCCCGAGGATGGTGTCCACCCCGCCGATGTTGAACGCCTTGCCGAAGCGGATGTCGACGTTGTCGACCACGAAGCGCCGGTCGATGCCGCTTTCGGTCAGCTGGATGAAGGCGCCGACGCTTTCGGTGATGCGGCCGGCGACGAAGCCGCTGGCCTGGTCGAGCGCGAAGTTGTTGTTCGAGCCATAGCGCGGCGCGGCGCCGCCCTCCTGCTTCTTGCCGGTCGCGGTGAAGCTGCCGAGCACCATGCCGGAGAAGCGTTCCCACCAGGGGCTGCCGCCGTCCTTCTGCTCGGAATAGCCGAGCAGCTTGAAGGAGCGGCCGCGGGCGGTCAGTTCCGGGCCGAAGCTGCCGATGTGGCAGGAGGTGCAGGGTTCATCGGTCTGGCGGGCGAACGAAGGCACCGCTCCCGCTTCCGTTGTCCCAATCACCAGTAAAAACAGCCATGCAGCCGCTAAATACCAACCCTGGCGGGCCATAGAAAAATCCCTGTCCGCTACGAAGCGAATGGGCGATACATCCGTGCAACCGATCGCGACAGGGAAATATCAAATAATTAAATAGAATACAGGTTGTCTCCGGATAGCTTACGCGATTCTTACATGGAGATGTTTTCGGGAAAACGTCATCGACGGGCCATCGCAATTCCGTCAATGCACCCGTCG
>JBMOJU010000568.1:0-2494 GCA_049315625.1 Paracraurococcus sp. | reverse complement strand
AAGACGCCCTTGGTCTGGCATTCGATGACGGCGTTCTGGACGCCATCGACGGCGGCCACGCCAAAGATCGCACCGACCAGGACGCCCTGGCCGGAGGTAACGCCGGCGGCATAGGGCACGGCGAGCGCCAGGCTGTCGCCGGGCTGCACGTAATTGCGCATGGGGATGAGGTCTCCAGAAACGCAGAAGCCGCCCGATAGGGCGGCCTCTGCATGGATTGGTGATGGATGGAGTGATGGGTGGCAGTGGGGATCAGGTGCCGGGATTGAACCAGGCGCCGCGCCAGTCGATGGCGCCGACGCCGAAGTCAAAGATCACCGACACCTCCACGCCATCCACGCCCTGGACATTGCCGGTGGTCACCTGCGGTCCCTCGGCGCCATTGAGGTAGCCATAGACATAGACGGGCGCCGCGATGGGATCCGAGAAGAGATACCAGCGGTTGGCGCCAATCTGGGGCTCGACCAGGGGCTGCACAAAGCCCGCATAGACATTGGCGTTGCCGATCTGCGCCGCGGCCACGCTCACGGTCAGCTGCCGCGCCGCCATTTCCTGGTTGGGCCCCACCAGAAGGCGCATCTGCGCGCCCACGGCGATGGGCAGGCCGTCGAGGGTGCGCTGGCGCATGATGGCGGCGCGACCTGCGGCCAGATTGGTCAGGTCGAGAGCGCTCCCGGCGGCGGCCTTATTGGCGCGGGCCGCGGCGGTGGCAAACACGGTGGCCGCGCCGGTGGTCAGCGTCGGGCCATCGCCATTGGCTGAGTTCAGCAGGCCATAGGCGGTGGCATTCTCGAAGTCGGCGACGCGCCGGCCGATCGCGGCGGCGAAATCGGTAAAGGCGCCGAGATCGTCATTCACCAGCATCTGGCGGGTGACGCGGATGCGGCGCGCAAAGGTCTGCAGGAAGACCAGCTCCTGGCTTTCCGACATGGTGCCGGCCTGCACCTCGCCATTTTCGGTGAGCGGCAGCAGCGTCGGGAAGTCGCCCACGCGCAGGTGGCGATGCGGCTTGAAGTCGCGGAAGTCGCGCCGCAGGAAGATCTGGCGGTAGCTGGGCGCGGCCGGCGCATAGGCGGCGAGCAGCATTTTGTTGGCGGCCGCCGAGAGCAGGGCCGGGAAATCGCTCGTGGTCTGGAAGGCGCGCTCGGCCAGGATGGTAGGATTGCGCGGCACCTGGCGTTCGCCGCGGCGGCGGATGAGCTCCCCGATCATGTCGGAGGGGCGCCAGCCCATGAATTCGCTGTGGCGTCCGGCGCTGGGGCCGGTGCTGGGCGGCTGGTAGCCGGGCATGGAGCGTGCGGCCAGCGCCTCGGCCATGGCATCGATGATCTGCGCCGGGTCGTCCTGCGCGGGCCCGGTCTCGGGGCGAGCCGGCAGGGACGGGCGGGCGGCGCCACTGATGAAGGCCTCCCAGAGCCGGCTGCGCAGGACTTCCGGGGCAATGCGGTCGCGGATGGCAGCCTGGCGCAGTGCATCGAGGCGATCCTCGTCGAGCAGGCCGCGGCCGGAGGCCAGGACCGGCTCATAGCCGGCGATGCGCTCCACGGCGGTCCGTTCGGCCTCGGCGCGGATGGCGTCCAGGTCGGGCGTGGGCGCGGCGCGCGTGGGCTCGGGAGGAGTGATGGGCGGGGTGGCGGTTGTCGTGGTCACGGGGTTCTCCTGGGACGTGGTGGCGGGTGGCGGCGCGGGCGCCTGGGCCTGCGGGGTCGGCGTGGTGTCGGGCATGGGGGCTTCCTCGTTGGGGATGGGGTCAGGCAGGGCGGGTTCGAGGGCGATGGTTGGGGCGCCCTGTGGCTCCTCGCCCCGCACCACAGCGGCCGCATCCGCGGGGATGGGCACGATGGAGATCTCAAAGGGCTCCCAATCCACCGCGCGGTGGATGGTCTGGCCGGTGGCGGCGTCGGGCGCCTGGTCGTAGCGGTGCACGCGATAGCCGACGCTCACCGCGCGCAGCGTGCCATCGGCGATGCGCTGCCAGACCGGCTCGACATCGGCGGCACCGCTGAATTGCAGCGTGGCGTGGCCGCGACCGGCCTCAAGGCGGGCCGCAACGACCCGACCCAGCACGTCGCGCGCATCGCCACGACGGTGGGTGTTCAGCACTGGGGCATGGCCGGAGCGCAGGCTGTCCATCCGCACGGCGGAGGGAGCCATGTCCAACTCCTCGGTAATTTTGCCGAGGCTGGGGATAAAATTCCTGGTCCGGGCGCCGGTGGACCAGATCACCTCGACGGTGCGGGCGGCGCGATCGACGGTGACCGGTGCCGCCAACGCACGGCAGGCGGTGATCGATTGCCCAGTGGTGGGCAGTCGATCGGGCGCAGCGGAGGGTTCCGGCGCGGTATCGCTGCCGCCCCGGTCGGTGATCTCTGTCATGTGGATAAGCCTGTGGCTAAGCGCCGGAAAAGCTGTGGACGGCAGCCGCTACGGCGCCGCGTAGCCCTGCAGATTGGCGACCACGACGCTGCCGGCGGTGACCGCCTGGATGTTCAGC
>JBMOJU010000155.1:0-11159 GCA_049315625.1 Paracraurococcus sp. | reverse complement strand
CAGCGAGGAGGTGCTGCTGGGCCCGCCCCCCCGGCTCGGCCGCGCGCCGGGCGTTGACGCCCTGGGCGAGGGCTTCCTCACCGCGCTGCAGCCGACCCAGGGTTGGCGGGACCATCCCGGGCTGGGCTGGCAGGTGCTGGCGCGCCGTCCGGCCGCGCTCGCCCTGGCCCCGGCCGCGGCGCTGCAGCGCGACATCCTGCTGCATGGCGTGGCCGCCGCGGCGGTCGCCGCCCTGCTCGGCTGGGTCGCCGCGGCATGGCTGGCGCGGCCGCTGCACCGGCTGGCGGAGGCCGCGTCGCGGCAGCAGCGGGACGGTGGCCGCGCCGCCCTGCCGCCCGGCAGCGGCTTCGCCGAGGCGGTGACCCTGGCGCGCGCCTTCGACGCGCTGCTCGGCGATTGCCGCCGCTCGGAGGCCGCCCTGGCCGAGAGCGAGCAGCGGCTGCGCCTGGCGCAGCGGGCCGGGCAGATCGGCGCCTATGAATGGGACATCCCGGCCGATACCGGCCGGGCGACGCGGGAATACGCCGCCCTGCACGGCCTGCCGCTGCCGGCGGGCGACCAGACCTGGTCGGAGCACCACGCGAATTGGCTGGCCCGGCTGCATCCGGAGGATCGCGAGCCGATGCGGGAGCGCGTTCGCGCCAGCATCGCCGGCCCCGGCCCCTATGCGCTGGAATACCGCATCCTGTTGCCGGACGGCAGGACCCGCTGGCTGCACGACCGCGGCGAGGTCTTCGTCGATGCCGCCGGCCGGCCGGCCCGGGCGCTCGGTGCGGTGCGCGACGTCACCGGCCGCCGCGCCGCCGAGGACGCGCTGCGCGACGGCGAGGCGCGGCTGCGGCTGGCGCAGGAGGCGGGCGGGATCGGCAGCTGGGACCTCGACCTGGCGACCGGCCGGCAGGTCTGGTCGGCGCGGGAATACGCGCTGTTCGGGCTCGACCCGGCGCTGCCGCCGCCGGACATGGCGGCCTCGTTCGAGCTCGTGCATCCGGCGGATCGCCCGGCGCTGGCGGCGGCGCGCGACGCCGCCCTGGCCGGGGCAGCGCAGGACCTCGCCGCCGAATTCCGCGTCCGCCGCGGCACCGACGGGGCGGAGCGCTGGCTGGCCGCCACCGGCCGGGTGATGCGCGACGCGGCGGGACGGCCGGTGCGCATGCTGGGTGTCACCCGCGACATCACCGAGGCGCGGGCGCGCGAGGCCGAATTGCGTGCCATGCTGGAGGCCAACCCGATCGGCGTGCTGCGCGGCGACATCCATGGCCGCATCCTCGACGCCAATGATGCCCTGCTGCGCCTGACCGGGCATAACCGCGCCGCGTTGGCGACGGGCCGGCTGCGCTGGGACACCCTGACCCCGCCGGAGTGGCTGCCGGCGGACGCCGCCGGGATCGCCGAGGCACGCGAGAAGGGCGCCTGCACCCCGTACGAGAAGGAATACCAGCGCCCCGACGGCAGCCGGGTGCCGGTGCTGGTCGGCTTCGCCCTGGTCGGCCCGGCGCGCGAGGAGACGATCGCCTTCATCCTCGACCTGACCGACCGCAAGCGGGCCGAGGCGGCGTTGCTGCAGGACAAGGCGGCGCTGGAACAGGCGGTGGCGGAGCGGACCGCCGCGCTGGCGGCGCGCGAGCTGGAGCTGCGCCGGATCTATGACCGCACGCCGGCCGCCTTCCATTCGGTGGATGCCGGGGGGAGGCTGGTCCGCGTCAGCGCCGAATGGCTCGGCTTCCTCGGCTACCGGCGGGAGGCGGTGATCGGCCGCCGCACCGGCGAGTTCATGCTGCCCGAAAGCGCCGCCCGCTGGGAGGCCGCGCTGGCGCAGCTGGCCCACAGCGGCGACGCGGTGCGGGAGGTGGAGTACCGCATGGTCCGTGCCGACGGCCAGGTGGTGGACGTGCTGCTGCGCGCCCGCGCCGAGCATGACGGGGCGGGCGGCCTCGCCCACAGCTTTGCCGTGCTGTTCGACATGACCGAGCGCAACCGTGCCGAGGCCCGGCTGCGCGAGGCGCAGAAGCTGGAGGGCCTGGGCCGTATCGCCGGCGGCGTGGCGCACGACTTCAACAACCTGCTCCAGGTCCTGACCGGGGCGCTGCAATTGCTCTCGCGCAGCGCCGACCGGCCGGACCGGGTTCAGCGCTATGCCGATGTCGCGCTGCAGGCGGCGGGGCGCGGTGCCGAGCTGACCCGGCGCATGCTGGCCTTCGCCCGCCAGGGGCATCTGCAATCCGGCGCAGTGGCGTTGCCGGAGATCCTGCAGGGCCTGGCGACGCTGCTGCACGGGCCGCTCGGCGCCGATATCCGGCTGGAGCTCGCGCTGACGCCGGACCTGCCGCCGGCGCGGGCGGACCGCATGCAGCTCGAACTCGTGCTGTTCAACCTGGCGCTGAACGCGCGGGACGCCATGCCGCAGGGTGGCCGATTGCGGCTGGAGGCGGCGGCGGAGGTGGTGAGCGCGCCCAACCCGCTTGGCTTGGCGCCGGGCGGCTATGTCCGCATCCGGCTGGCCGACACCGGCGACGGCATGGATGCGGCGACCCTGGCCCGTGCCGCCGAGCCCTTCTTCACCACCAAGGAGGTCGGACGGGGCAGCGGGCTCGGCCTGTCCATGGCGCATGGCTTCGCCGCGCAATCCGGCGGCGCGCTGCGGATCGACAGCGTGCCTGGTGATGGCACCGAGGTGACCCTGTGGCTGCCCGAGGCCGCGTCCCTGCCGATGGCCGACGCGGCCGCGGGGTGATCAGGCCTTCGGCTCGACCGGCTCGGCCCGGTCCATGTTGCAGAGCCGGCTGAGCGCGGCGGTCAGGTCGTCCGGATCATAGGGCTTGGCCAGTACCGGCACATGCGAATGGCTGGGCGGCAGGCCCTCGGCGCCATAGCCGGTGGCGACCACGAAGGGCACGCCACGCTGCGCCAGCACATCCGCCACCGGGGTGGAGGTCTCACCCGCCAGGTTCAAATCCAGCACCGCCACATCGGGGTTTTCCTTGCTCAGCAGCAGCAGGGCTTCCGAGACGGTCGCCGCGGGCCCGAGCACGGCGGCGCCGGCATCGAGGAGCGCGTCCTCCACCAGCATGGCGACCAGCGCCTCGTCCTCGACAACCAGCACCCGGCGACCCGTGAGCCTAGTCATGCGTCAACTCCTTCTTGGCCTTCGGGCCCTGGCGGGTCCGGGTCGCAGCGCGACGGCGTGGCATTGCCGGGATGGTAGCCCATCCCGCGCCGCGCCGCCGCCTTTTGCTGCCGAAGCCGGTCCTGCAACCACGCTTTGGCCAATGGAATTGTTTGCACACGCAAATGGATAGGGCGACTCACGCTTCGGCGAGGCGCGGCCGAGCCCCGCCGCCGCGGAGTCGGCCCGGTCAGGCCGCCGCTTTCGCATCCTCGATCGCCCGCCACACCACCTCCGGCGTCGCCGGCATGTTGATATGGCTGATGCCGAATTCGGCCAGCGCATCGACCACGGCGTTCATCACCGCCGGCAGCGACCCGGCGCAGCCGGCCTCCCCACAGCCCTTGGCCCCCAGCGGGTTGGTGGTGCAGGGCGAGGGGTGGCTCTCGAAGCCGAAGCTCGGCACGTCGGACGCCCGCGGCAGGCAGTAATCCTGGTAGCTGCCGGACAGCAGCTGGCCTTCCTCGGAATAGGAGACGCGCTCGTACAGCGCCTGGCCGATACCCTGGACGATGCCGCCATGCGCCTGGCCCTGGACCAGCAGCGGGTTGACGATGACGCCGAAGTCGTTGACCGAAAGGTAGCGCACCACCTCGGTGTGGCCGGTCTCGGGCTCGATCTCCACCTCGCAGACGTGGCAGCCATTCGGGTAGGCCTGCGGCGCCTCCCCGAACACGTGCTGGACGTCGAGGCTGGTGGGCATGTCCGGCGGCGGGTTGTTGGCGGTGCGGATGCGCTCCGCCAGCTCCATGATGCCGATGCCGCGGTCGGTGCCGGCGATGGTGAAGCGGCCCAGGCCGTCCGCGTCGCGCTCGAACTCAATGTCGGCCACCGCGGCCTCCAGCATATGGGCGGAGGCCGTCCTGCCCTTCTCGATCACCAGCTGGGCGGCTTCGACGATCGCGGCGCCGGAGGCCATCAGCGACTTGGAGCCGCCGGTGCCGCCGCCGGCCACCAGCAGGTCGGAATCCCCCTGGACCAGCCGGATGGCGTCGAAGGGCACGCCGAGATGCGTGTGCAGCACCTGGGCGAAGGCGCTCCAGTGGCCCTGGCCGTAGTCCAGCGTGCCGGTGATGATGGTGACGGTGCCGTCGGCCTCGAAGCGGATTTCGCCCTGTTCCTTCATCGGCGGGGCGGTGCATTCGAGGAAATTGCCGATGCCCCGGCCGCGCAGCTTGCCGCGCGCCTGGCTTTCGGCCTTGCGCGCCGCGAAGCCGTCCCAGTCGGCCGCCTGCAGCGCCTGGTCGAGGATCGCGGAGAAGTCGCCGCTGTCATAGACGCTGCCGGTCGAGGCCTTGAAGGGGAAGGCATCCGGCTTGATGTGGTTGATCCGGCGCAGCTCGATCGCGCTGCGCCCGGTCTCCTTCGCCGCCTGCTCCAGCAGCCGCTCGAAGAAATAGTTACCCTCCGGCCGGCCGGCGCCGCGGTAGGCGGAAACCGGGGTGGTGTTGGTGACGAGGCACTTGGTGTTCACCTCGATCAGCGGCGTCGCGTAGTTGGACTGGACGTTCTTGACGAAATTGCCGGTGCCCATCAGCGGCGCCACCGTCGCCAGGTAGCCGCCCATATTGGCGTAGCTGGTCAGCCGTACCGCCAGCGCCCGGCCATCGGCATCCAGCGCCAACTCGGCATCGACCTCATGGTCGCGGCCATGCTGGTCGGACAGGAACGACCCGGTCCGCTCATCGGTCCACTTCACCGGCTTGCCGAGCACCTTCGCCGCATGCAGCAGGCAGAGATATTCCGGATAGGCGCTGGCCTTCATCCCGAAGCTGCCGCCGACATTGCCGGTCAGGATGCGCACCTTCTCGGGCGCCACCTTCAGGATGTCGTTCGCCATCTGGCCCTTCAGGCCGAAGACGCCCTGGCTGCCGACATGCAGGGTGTAGCGGCCGGTCGCGGCGTCGAACTCGCCGATGGCGCTGCGCGGCTCCATCGCGCAGACCACCACGCGGTTGTTGCGGATGGACAGCTTTGTCACATGCGCGGCGGCGGCGAAGGCGGCGGCGACCTTCTCGGTCTCGCCATAGTGGAAATCGAGGCAGACATTGCCCGGCAGGTGGTCATAGAGAAGCGGCGCATCCGGCGCCGCGGCGGCCGAGGCATCGGTGACCGCCGGCAGCACGTCGATATCGACGAACACCGCCTCGGCGCCGTCGCGGGCGGCCTGCTTGCTCTCCGCCACCACGAAGGCGACCGGGTCGCCGACGAAGCGGACCTTGTCCATCGCCAGCGACGGGCGGTCGATGTTCTTCAGGGGCGAGCCGTCGGCGTTCTTCAGCGGCAGCACGCAGCGCATATACCCGTAGCCATGGCCTTCCAGGTCGGCGCCGGTCATCACCGCCACCACGCCGGGGACTTCCTTGGCCGCCGCGGTCTCGATCCCCTTGATGATCCCATGGGCGTAGGGGCTGCGGACCATGACGGCGTAGAGCTCGCCGGGCAGGCTGATGTCGTCGGTGTAGCGGCCGCGGCCCTGCAGCAGGATCGGGTCCTCCTGCCGCGGGACGGGCTGGCCGACGCCGAACTTCAAGCGGCTGAGGTCCGGCATGTTGCTGTCGGGCATGGGGGGCTCTCTCGGCGATGTTTGGTTGGGCTTGATGTCGAGCCTAGGCCAGCTTTGTCCAGGGGGCGACCCCACCGCGGTGCAGCATTGACACCCCGGGCCGGCTTCGGAAGGCTCCGCTTCAATCAGAAGGGGGAACGGGCCATGGGCTTCGGAAGACGGGGCACGCTGGCGGGCCTGGCCGGGGTGCTGGCGGCGGGCCGGGCGCGGGCGGAGGAATGGCCGACAAGGCCGATCCGCCTGGTGGTCCCCTTCGCGCCCGGCGGCGCCTCCGACCTCCTCGCCCGGCTGCTGGCGGAACGGCTGGGGCCGGCGCTCGGCCAGCCGGTGATCGTGGAGAACCGGCCCGGGGCGGGGGCGACCATCGGCGCCGATGCGGTGGCCAAGGCGCGGCCGGACGGCGCCACCTTTCTCTACGGCACCCCCGGCCCGCAGATCGTCAACCCGTATCTGATGCGCGGCCTGCCCTACGACGCGGAGCGCGACTTCACTCCGATCATCAGCCTGGTGCGGGCGCCGAACCTGCTGGTGGTGCACCCTTCCCTGCCGGTGCGGAGCGTCGCCGACCTCATCGCCCTGGCCAAGGCGAAGCCTGGGGAGCTGACCTTCGGCAGCTCGGGCATCGGCGCTTCCTCCCACCTCGCGGGGGAGATGCTGAAGCTGAAGGCGGGGATCGAGGTGACGCATGTGCCCTTCCGCGGCAGCGCCCCGGCGATCGCCGAGCTGATCGCCGGCCGCATCACCTTCCTGGTCGATACGCTGCTGCTGTACACGGAACACCGGGCGAGCGGCGCGCTGCGCGCCCTGGCGGTCGCCAGCGCGCGGAAGTCCAGCCTGATGCCGGATCTGCCGACCGTGGCCGAGACCATCCCCGGCTTCGATTCCTTCGCCTTCAACTACCTGGCCGGCCCGGCCGGGCTGCCGGAGGCGGTGGTGGCGCGGCTGAACCGGGAGACCAACGCGATCCTGGCGGATGAAGGGTTCCGCAAGCGCCTGACGGAATTGGGGCTGGAGCCGATCGGCGGCACGCCGGCCGACACCACGACGACGATCCGTGCGGAGGCCGCCCGGGCAAGGGAGGTGATCCTGGCGGCGAATATCCGGGCCGAGTAAAGCGCGACAATGCAGATCTACATCGCCGCGCTGATCATCCTCTCGCTCGCCGCCGTCATCGAGGCGCGCTGCTCCACGCCCGGGCTGCGTCCGGAGGCCGCACCGGCCGACCGCGCCTTCCATTTCCTCGGCCGCGCCGCCTTCGGCTTCTGGCTGCTGCTGCTGGCCTTCGGCTTCTGGACGATGCACTGGTCGCAGCCGGTGTCGGGGCTGATCCTGTCGCTCGGCGCCAATGCGCTGCTGGTGCGCGCCGGGGCCCGGCCGTACTGGCCGGGCCTGTCCATGGGGCTGGCCGTGCTCGGCCTGTTCCTCGTGGCGGTGGTGCTGAACGGACAGTTCTAGCCGACGGGAGGCAGGTGCAGCGCCACCACGTCGCCATTCTGCCCGGCCACCTGCTGGAACCGCTCCCGCACCGCCGGATCGTGGCCGGGGATCACCCGGGTCTCGTCGCCGCCGGCCAGCTTCTTGGCGATCCGCCAGCCCTGGGTCATCGCGCCCAGGTCGAAGATGATCGGGAAGGGATTGCCGGTGACGCTGTTGGCGTAGAAATGCATCGCGTCGGAGGCGATGACGACCGGCCCGCGCGCCGTCTCCACCCGCACCACCTGCAGGCCGTCCGAATGCCCGCCGACGCGGTGCACCGTGACGCCGGGCGCCACCTCGCCGTCCCCGTCGTGGAACTGCACCTTGTCGGCAAACAGGGCGCGGACCATGGCGACCACGTGGTCGGCCTCGAACGGCACCCGGATGCAGCCGGTGCACATGTGCCGCCCCGTGGCGAAGGCCATCTCCCGGTCCTGGATGTGGATCTTGGCGCCCGAGAAGATCTCGATGCTGCCGGCATGGTCGTAATGCAGGTGGGTGACGACGACGTCACGCACCTTGGCCGGGTCGCAGCCCATCGCCTGCAGGCTGTCGCCGACGCTGCGGGACAGCGTCCGCCCGCGCTTCTCGGCGCAGGCGGCATCGAAGCCGGTGTCGACGACGATCTCATGGCCTTCCGCGTTGCGCAGCAGCCAGACGAAGTAGTCGAGCGGCATGGCATCATGCGGATCGGCGACCGGCAGCAGGAAGTTGGACTGCGCCGTGCGTTCGTGCCGCCCGTAGCGGATCGCATAGGCTTCCCAGGTCATTTGTTGCCCCCCAGAATTTCGCCCGCCATCTTTTCCGATAGCTGGGCCGATGCGGTGTGGTTGTGGCCGGGGCCGAGCGAGGCCAGCGCCGCCGCCCACATCTCCTTGCACAGCGCGGAGAAGGGCGTCGGCGTCGCGGTGTCCCGCCCGACCTCGAGCGCGATGCCGAGGTCCTTGACCATCAGCTCCAGCGCGAAGCCGTCGTCGAATTGCCGGTTCAGCACATACTGCTTGAACTTGCGCTGGCTGCTGTTGGACATGCCGGAGGACGCATTCAACACGTCGACCATCTTGGCGGGGTCGAGCCCGAAGCGCTGGCCGATCAGCAGCACCTCCACCCCCATCAGGAAAGTGCCGGCGGAGGAGAGGTTGTTCAGCGCCTTCATCGCCTGGCCGGCGCCGATGCCGCCGCAGCGGTGCAGGCTGGTGCCCATCGCCCGCAGCACCGGCTCGGCGCGGTCGAGATCGGCCTCCTCCCCGCCCAGCATGATGGCGAGGTCGCCGGTCTTCGCCCGCGGCACACCCCCCGAAACGGGTGCGTCGATCATGGCGACGCCCCGCGCGGCGAGGTCGGCGGCGATCTCCCGCGTCATGCCGGGCTGGCCGCTGGTCATGTCGATCACCAGCGCGCCCTGGGCCAGCACGGGCGCGATCTGTGCCGCCACCTCGGCCACCTGCTTGCTGGTGGGGACGATGGTGATGACGCAATCGGCGCCCGTGACTGCCGCGGCCGGATCGGCCGCGGGGTTGCCGCCGACCTCGGTGACGAACCGCGCCGCATGGCCCGGCCGCGCGTCGCAGACGGTGACGTCGAAGCCGGCCTTCACCAGGTTGGCCGCCATCGGCCAGCCCATGTTGCCGATGCCGATGAAGGCGACGGATTTGATAGCCGACATGCTCACTTCGTCCCCGGCAGGGCGCCTTCCTTGACCAGCACCTCATGCGCCGCCTTGAAGGCATCGAGGCCCGCCGGGATGCCGCAATAGGCCGTCGCGTGCAGCAGCGTCGCCTTGATCTCCTCCACCGTGACGCCGTTGGTCAGCGCGCCCTTGACGTGCAGCTTGATCTCCGGCGCGCGGTTCAGCGCGGTCAGCATCGCCAGGTTCAGCAGGCTGCGGGTCTTGCGGTCGAGCGTCGGGTCGCCCCAGGCCCAGCCCCAGGCGATGGTGGTGGTGGCGCGCTGGAAGGCCATCATGAAGTCGTCCGCCTTGGCCATCGACGCATCGACGTACTCGGCGCCCAGCACCTCGCGGCGGATCGGCAGGCCCTTGTCGAACAGGGCGCTATCTTCGGACATGGCATTCCTCCTCGGTCTCGGGGGCGGAGGCTCGCGCGGGTGGGCCGCCCGGTCAACCGGCCGGCATGACGTTTGGGGGACGCGGCGAACCCGGCGCCGCCGTCGCCGTTGCCGCGCTGTCCCTGGGGCCAGCCGCCATGCGTCGCGTCGCCGTCGTCGTCAATGCCCGCTCGGGCGGCCTGCTCGGCCGCGAAGGCGCCGCCGAGGCGGTGGCCGGGCACCTCGCCGCTGCCGGCCTCGATCCCGTCATCATCCACGAGGCGGAGGCGCCCGACCTGGTGGCACGCCTTGACCGCGCCGTCGCCACGGGGGCGGAGGCGGTGATCGTCGGCGGCGGCGACGGCAGCATCGCCGCTGCGGCGCAGCGCCTGGCCGGCACCGGCATCGCGCTCGGCATCCTGCCCTGCGGCACGATGAACATGCTGGCCAAGGATCTCGGCCTGCCGGTCGAGATCGATGCGGCGGCCGAAGCGCTGGCGCGCGGCACCGTCCGGACGATCGACGTGGCGGAGGTGAACGGCCAGGTCTTTCTCTGCATGTCGGTGCTCGGCCTGCCGACGGCGATCGGCCGGCACCGCGAACGGCATCGCGGGGCCGGCGGGGTGGGCGCGCGGATCGCGCTGGCTGTCGCCGCCTTGCGTACCGCGCTGCGCTACCCGCCGCTGCCGTTGCGCATTGCGGTGGAGGACACGCCGCCGCGCCGCGTGCTGGCCCGCGCCGTGGCGGTGACCAACAACGCCTATGCCGAGGGCTTCGGCCGGTTCTTCACCCGGGAAAGCCTGGACCGCGGCGAATTGGTGCTCCACCGTGCCCGCGAATTCGGCCCGTGGCGGATGGCGAGGATGCTGGTGGCGATGGCGCTCGGCGCCTGGCGGCGGCAGCCCGACCTGCACCACCGCGCCGCCACTGCCTTCACCATCCACAGCCGCCGCCGCGCGCTCCGGGTGATGAACGACGGGGAGGCATTGCTGCTGGCGCCGCCGCTGCGCTACGCCATCCGCCCCGGCGCGCTGCGCGTCATCGTGCCCACCGCGGCACCCGAGCCGGCACCCGCCGGCGATGCCCAGGCGCTGGCCTGACATGCACCGCATCGCCCACCTGTCCGACCTGCATTTCGGCGCCGAGCTGCCGGAGGTTGTCGCCGCCCTGGCCGAAGAGCTGAACCGCGACCCGCCTGACCTGATCGCCATCAGCGGCGACCTGACGATGCGGGCGCGCCGCCGCGAATTCACCGCCGCCCGCGCCTTCATCGACGGGTTGCGCGCGCCAGTGCTGGCGGTGCCGGGCAATCACGACATCGTCTCCTACTGGCTGCCGGAGCGCTTCACCGAGCCGTATGCCCGCTGGCGGGATTTCATCGCGCCGCAGACCGAGCCGGTGTTCCAGGACCACCGCATCGGCGTGGTCGGGCTGAACACCGCACGCCGGGCCGGGCTGTACCTGGACTGGTCACGCGGCCGCGTCGGCCACACGCGGCTGGCGCGGGCCGAGGCGCGGCTGGCCGCCATGCCGGAAGGCCTCGTGCGCATCGTCGTCGCCCACCACCCCTTCCTGCCGCCGCGCGCGGCACCGGGGGCGCGCATTGTCGGCGGCGCGGCGCGCGCGCTGGAGGTTTTCGCCCGGCACGGCGTGCGGCTGGTGCTGTCCGGACATCTGCATGTCGGCGACGTGGCGGAGCCGGCGCGGGAGGCGGGCGTGGCGGCGACCGGCACCGCCACGGCGGCAGGGCCGCTGACGGTGGTGCTGTCGTCGACCACCACCTCCCGCCGGTTGCGCGGCGAGCCGAACGCCTTCAACGAGATCCGCATCGCCCCGGATGGCGCGGTGGATGTCTTCGCCCGCGCCTGGGACGGCACGCGCTGGGCCGCGGTGCCTGCCGCCGCG
>JBMOJU010000567.1:0-2503 GCA_049315625.1 Paracraurococcus sp. | reverse complement strand
TGCTGGCCCTGCTGCTCTGGCTGATGCGGTACAGCCAGCGCCGGGGCTTCGACCAGTAACCCGAACGCGTGTATTTCACGCGCGTTCGTCAATTTTTGATTGCTGGACCGGGGGCGACGGCCCCATCTCCTGGCTTGGCTGCTGGAATCCTTCACCGCATGTCGACGCTTGCCGGGACGACCGGCCAGGACCTTCCCCCGACCGATCCCGGGACCGGCGATACGCTGGTGGGCGGCCCGGGTCCCGACAGCCTGTCCGGCGGCGAAGGCGAGGATTCCCTGCTCGGCCTGGCGGGGGAGGACAGCCTCTCGGGCGGGCCGGGCCAGGACACGCTGCTGGGCGGTGAGGGCCGCGACACGCTGGACGGCGGCGCCGGCGAGGATTCACTCGCGGGCGAGGCGGGCGATGATGCCCTCACCGGCGGCCCCGGCCAGGACACGCTGCTCGGCGGCGCCGGCGGCGACACGCTCGATGGCGGCACCGGGTTGGACTCGCTGCTGGGCGGCGCGGGTGGAGATTCGCTGCTCGGCGGCGACAGCGAGGACACGCTGCTCGGTGGGGACGGCGCCGACAGCCTGGATGGCGGGGAGGGCCAGGACCTGCTGCTGGGCGAGGCCGGGCCGGATGCCCTGCTGGGCGGCCCCGGGCAGGACACCCTGCTCGGCGGCCTGGATGGCGACACGCTGGATGGCGGCGACGGCCAGGATTCGCTGCTTGGCGGGACAGGCGATGATGCGCTGGCCGGCGAAGGCGGCCAGGACACGCTGGATGGCGGCGACGGCCGTGACAGCCTGGATGGCGGCGGCGGCGAGGATTCGCTGCTGGGCGAGGCGGGCGACGATTCGCTGGCCGGCAGCGGCGGCCAGGACACGCTGCTCGGCGGCGACGGCCAGGACAGCCTGGATGGCGGCGGCGGCGACGATTCCCTGGCCGGCGAGGCGGGCGCCGATTCGCTGGCCGGTGGCGACGGCCAGGACACGCTGCTGGGCGGCGACTGGGGTGATACGCTGGATGGCGGGGACGGCTTCGACCTGCTGCTGGGCGGGGACGGATCGGATTCCCTGCTCGGCGGCTGGGCCAAGGACACGCTGAGCTTCCTCGACGGGACCGCGGCGCCCGCCATCCGGATCGTCGAGGCGACGGTGCGCGGCTGGGATTTCGGCGCGCTCGCCGGGCTCGCCTTCGTCGTCGCCAACGGCCCTGGCAACATCGATACCGTGCAGGGCGTGGAAGCCATCATCGGCGGCGACGGTGCCGACCGCATCACCGTGGTTGCGCAGGACAGCGCCATCATCGGCCTGGCCTTCGCGGGTGGCGCCGGCGACGACACGCTGGTCGGCAATTGGGACGCCGACACGCTGGATGGCGGCGACGGCAACGACCGGCTGCAGGCCGGCAGCGGGCCAGGCGGCGTGCTGATCGGCAGCCTGCTGCGCGGCGGCGCCGGCAACGACACGCTGCTGGCCGGTGTGGTCGAAGGCGCGGTGTCGGGGCGGGAGACGACGCTGCTGGGTGGCGCGGGCGATGATGTGCTCTACGCCGGCGGCTTCGCCAACCTGGTCGATGGCGGCGCCGGCAACGACACCATCATCCCCTCCGGCTTCGCTGTCGCGGGCGACACATCCGCCGACACGCTGATCGGCGGCGCCGGCCGCGACGTGCTGGACCTGGCTGGCCACCTGAGCACCGAGGTGGCCTGGGAGTGGGACCGGGCGGCCGGCGCCTGGAGCATCACCGACCTCGCCGCCGCGGGCACGGCGCGGGTCATCCAGGCCGCCGGGATCGAGGCACTGGCCTTCGCCGACCGCAGCGTCTGGCTGCCCGGTGGCACCGTGGTCGGTGATATCGACGGCAGCGGCACATCCGACATCCTGTGGCGCCACGCGACCGGCACGCTGGCGGCCTGGACCATGGCCGGCACCACGGGCAGCGGCCGCGATCTCGGCCAGGTCGGCACGGCGGGGACGCTGGCGGGCACCGGCGACTTCGACGGCGACGGGGTCGCCGACATCCTCTGGCGCAACGCCGATGGCACGCTTGCCCAGTGGTGGATGGGCCCGGGCGTGGACGGCGGCGATGCCGGCAGGGTCGATGCGGCCTGGAGCGTCGCCGGGATCGGCGACCTGGATGGCGACGGCCATGCCGACATCCTCTGGCGCCACACGGACGGCACCCTGGCGGCCTGGCTGATGGACGGAGTCCACCAGGTCGGCGGCGGCACCATCTGGCAGATCGGCGCGGATTGGGTGGTGCAGGCGATCGCCGATGTCGATGGCGACCGGCGCGCCGACCTGATCTGGCAGGACAGCGTCTCGGGCGCGGTGGCGATCTGGCGGATGGACGGCACCCAGGTGCTCGGCAGCATCGGCCTCGGCAGCAGCGGTCCAGCCTGGCAGGTGGTGGGGGCGGGCGACTTCGACAGTGACGGGCGCTCGGACCTGGTGTGGCGGAACAGCGCCGACGGCACGGTGGCGATCTGGCTGCTCGACGATGGCGGCTTTGC
>JBMOJU010000566.1:0-2503 GCA_049315625.1 Paracraurococcus sp. | reverse complement strand
GATAACGCGCTCCCCGCGCGATGCGATGACGACGAGTCTTGCGGCCGGCTTCGCCGACCCGGTCCTCGACGCGCAGCGCTGCTTCCGCGCGGTACTCGAAGCCATGGCGCGGCCCGGCCGCATCCACCGCGCGCCCGCCCTGCCGGAGCCGCCGGCGCCGCTCGGTGCCGCCGCGGCGGCGGTGCTGCTTACCCTCGCCGATGCCGACACGCCCGCCTGGCTCGATGCCGGCCCGGCGGCCGCGGCCTGGCTGCGCTTCCATGCCGGCTGCCCGATCGTCGCCGCGCCGGCGGAGGCGGATTTCCTGCTCGCGTGCGGCGCGCCACCGGCGCTCGCCGACCTCTCCCTCGGGACGGAGGAGGAGCCGCACCGCTCCGCCACCCTCGTCATCCAGGTTGCCGCGCTGGAGGAAGGCGCCGGCTGGCGGCTGACCGGCCCGGGGATCGAGCACGTGCACCGCCTGCTGGTCGAGGGCCTGCCGCCCGGCTTCGCCGATGCCTGGGCGGCCAACCGGGCACTCTTCCCACGTGGCGTCGATGTCGTGCTTTGCGCCGGCGACCGGCTCGCCGCGCTGCCCCGCACCACCGCGCTGGAGATCGGCTGATGGCGCTCATGCGGAGGCATGCCTAATGGCCTACGTCGCAGTGAAGGGCGGCGAACAGGCGATCGATGCAGCGCATGCCTGGCTGGCCGAGGCGCGCCGCGGCGATCCGGCGCTGCCCGAATTGTCGGTGGCGCAGATCGAGCAGCAGCTCGGCCTGGCGGTCGACCGGGTGATGGCGGAAGGCGCCTGCTGCGACCGCGGCCTGGCGGCACTCGCCATCAAGCAGGCGCGCGGCGACCTGATCGAGGCCGCCTTCCTGCTGCGCGCCTACCGCACCACCCTGCCCCGCTTCGCCGCCAGCGAGCCGCTGGACACCGGCGCGATGCGCATCCGCCGGCGGATCAGCGCCACCTACAAGGACCTGCCGGGCGGCCAGGTGCTGGGCCCGACCTTCGACTACACCCACCGGCTGCTGGATTTCGCCCTGGCCGCCGAGGGCGCGCCGCCGCCGCCCGCGCCGGAAGCATCCTCCGGGATGACGACCATGCCGCGGGTCACCGGCATCCTGGCGCAGGAAGGGCTGATGCGGGCCGAGGCGGCGTCCGACGCCGAGCCTGCCGACCTGACCCGCGCGCCGCTGGCCTTCCCGGCCGACCGGCCGCTGTGCCTGCAGGCGCTCGCGCGCGGCGACGAGGGATTCCTGCTGGCGCTCGGCTATTCCACCCAGCGCGGCTACGGCAACGCCCACCCCTTCGTCGGCGAGATCCGCATGGGCGAGGTGGCGGTGGAGATCACCCCGCCCGAGCTCGGCTTCGCCATCGAGATCGGCGACATCACCGTGACGGAATGCCAGATGGTGAACCAGTTCGCCGGATCGAAGACCGAGCCGCCGCAATTCACCCGCGGCTATGGGCTGGTCTTCGGCCATGGCGAGCGGAAGGCGATGGCGATGGCGCTGGTGGACCGCAGCCTGCGCGCCGCCGAGCTGGGCGAGGACGCGGAGGCGCCGGCGCAGAGCCAGGAATTCGTGCTGTACCATTGCGACAACGTGGAGGCGACCGGCTTCGTCGAGCACCTGAAGTTGCCGCACTATGTCGATTTCCAGTCGGAGCTGGAGAAGATCCGCCAGATGCGCGCGACGGCGCTGCGGGAGGCGGCAGAGTGACCGCCACCACCGGCTATAATTTTGGCTACCTGGACGAGAACACCAAGCGGATGATCCGCCGCGCCCTGCTGAAGGCGGTGGCGATCCCCGGCCACCAGGTGCCCTTCGGCAGCCGGGAGATGCCGCTGCCCTATGGCTGGGGCACGGGCGGGATCCAGGTGACGGCGGCGGTGATCGGCCCCGACGACACGCTGAAGGTGATCGACCAGGGCGCCGACGACACCACCAACGCCGTCTCCATCCGCCGCTTCTTCGCCAAGGTGGCTGGCGTGGCGACCACCGAGCGGACGGCGGACGCCACCATCATCCAGACCCGCCACCGCATTCCGGAAACCCCGCTGCGCGAGGGCCAGGTGCTGGTCTACCAGGTGCCGATGCCGGAGCCGCTGTTCCGGCTGGAGCCGCGGGTGGCGGAGACGAAGCGGATGCATGCGCTGGCCGACTACAGCCTGATGCATGTGAAGCTGTACGAGGACATCGCCCGGCACGGCCACATCGCCACGTCGTACAATTACCCGGTCATGGTGAACGGGCGCTACCTGATGTCGCCCTCCCCCATCCCGTCCTTCGACAACCCGAAGATGCACCGCATGCCGGCGCTGCAATTGTTCGGCGCGGGGCGGGAGAAGCGGATCTACGCCGTGCCGCCGTACACGGAGGTGCGCAGCCTGGATTTCGAGGACCATCCCTTCGAGCCGATCCGCGCCCCCGCCGCCTGCGCGCTGTGCGGCAGCGCAGAGAGCTACCTGGACGAGGTGGTGACGGATGATGCCGGCGGGCGGATGTTCGTGTGT
>JBMOJU010000154.1:0-11192 GCA_049315625.1 Paracraurococcus sp. | reverse complement strand
GATCTCGCCCGCATCGATCCATCGCTCCGCCAGCAAATGGCGGCCGGTGCTGCAGGCGACATCCATCCGCGCCCGGCCCACGGCCGGCACGTCCCCGTTGAAGCGCAGCCGCGCCGTGTAGGTGCCGGCCGGCAGCGCGATGTAGGGGCCGAACAGGCCGGTGCCGGCGCGGCCTTCCAGCAGGATCGCGTCGCCCTCCCGCCCCCCGACCACGGTGTTCAGCCTTGTGTCGCCGCCGGCGGCGCGGAACACCGGCTGGTCGCGCCGCCGCGCCTGCCACAAGGTCATCCAGCCGGGATCGGCGCAGGCGCTGCGCAGCCCGTACCAGCCGCTTTCGGAAAGCGCCCGGGCGAAGTAGTCGTCGCGGAAGCCCAGTTCCAGCCAGCCATTCTTGCGGATGGCCCAGAGCGAATTGCCATCCAGCCGCAACCCCCAGGGGACGGGGAAGTCGCGGGTGATCGGCTCCCCGGCGAAGAAGAGCCGGCCCTCCGGCACCACGGCCTCCCGCAGCGCGCGCAGCAGGCGGAGGTGGTCGGCGCAATGGTGGAAGCATTCGTAGAACAGCGCCGCGTCGA
This sequence comes from Paracraurococcus sp., assembly GCA_049315625.1. GTDB lineage: Bacteria > Pseudomonadota > Alphaproteobacteria > Acetobacterales > Acetobacteraceae > Paracraurococcus. Next base: position 10,617 of record JBMOJU010000154.1, on the reverse strand, counting down.
AGCGCTGGCCGCAGCGCTCGGCCCAGAGGAAATCGTCCTGCACCACCTCGATCTCCACGCCCTCCTGCGCGGCGCGGCGGCGCAGCAGCTCGCAGAAATGCGGCTCGATATCCACCGCCGTCACGTGGTGGCCGAGCTTCGCCAGCGCGATGGTGGTATTGCCCCAGCCCGGGCCGAATTCGACGATGCGGGAGCCGGGCGGCAACGCCATGGCGCGCAGCAACCAGCCGATCGCCATCAGCTGCTCGCCGGTGGTGGCCGCGCTGCCGGTGGAAAAGGGGAAGGGGCGGTGCAGCGCGGCCTCGATGGCGAAGGCGGTGACCTCGTTCGCCGTGTCGTAGTCCCGGCCGGCGACGTCGCGGTACAGCGCAAGCTGGGCTTGCCGGTAGGCCTCCGAGAAGGGATCGGGCGGCAGGCCGCCGGGCGGGTCCATCCGGAAGCCGGCGAAGACGGCGCGCATGGCGTCGTCCGAGACCGCCTCGGCGCGGTTGCACTCCTCGATCTTGGCGTCGAGTTCCCCGATGCTGCGGATCACCTGCATGCGGCCTGTCTCCCTTCTGGTGCGGCGCGCAGGCAGTCTCGCAAGCCGGGGGTTAAGAAACCGGCAGCATCAATCCCAGGGATGCCCGAGCCGGCCGAGCACGACCCAGGGCTGGGTTTCGGAATTGGTCTCGGAGGAGAGCCAGGAGCTGCGGATTTCCCTGCCGTCGGCATGCTCGCGCGTGGCCAGCGCGACCTGGCGCAGCAGCAACGGCTCGATCACCGCCAGGCGCTCGGCGTGCTTCGCATGCAGCGCGCGCAGCGCTTCATCGGGCGATTCGCGCAGCGCGCGGAACAGCCGCAGCGTCAGCCCGACGTGGAAGTTCCAGAAGGCGTGGCTGAGCCGGGGCCGGCCGGCATCGTCCACCCAGTGGATGCCGAGCGTGTCCACCTTCCGCATCGCGCCGAGCCATTCGATCGTGCCGGTGACCATCGCATAGGCTTCCAGCCCGCGGTCGATCGCCGCGGCAATGCGGCTGTCCGGCAGCCAGGGTGCGGCATGTGCCAGCGCCAGCAGCGCCGCGCTGTGGCAGTCGACATGGATGTCGCGGCTGCTGCGCAGGCCCATCAGGAAGCCGCTGGCCGGTCCGGACCCGGCGTCGGGCAGCGGATGTTCGAACCGCAGCAGCACCTCGACCAGGGCGGCGAGGTCGCGGCGGTAGCGGTCCTCCCCGGTGCTGCGCAGCATGGTGGCGGCGGCGAGGATGACGAAGGCGATCTGGCGGGAGAAGACGGTGTTCTCGCCGCGCCGGAAACCGTCGACGAAGTGCTCGCGGTAGGCATCCAGGTAGCGGTCGACCAGCGCCTTCAGCTCGGCGGCCAGGCCCGGCGGCGCGGCGCATTCCCCGGCCGCCAGCACGGCGAAGCATTTGGCGAAGGCGTTGATCTCGACGCCGTAGTCGTAGGAGATCGAGAGGTCGCGCGGCCAGGCGTCCGGCGTCGCGGCTGCGGCCTGCCGCATCAGCCGTTCATAGGCAGCGGCCTCGGTGTGGAAGCCGCCGGCGGTCAGCAGCTTGTCCTCGGCGACCGAAAGCCGCGCACCGGCGGGATGCGCGCCGGGGAAGTCGTAGGCGGCGACCACCCAGTGCAGCCGGCCCTGGTCGTTCCGCACCACCCGAAGCTCCCGCAGCCGGCCGGGGTCCAGCGGGCGGGTGTGGATGCCCAGCGCGAAGCCGTGCATCTCCTCCTGCCCGAAGCCGTAATAGGTGGCGCACTCGGCCGGGATGACCCCGGCCTCCGCGGCGACATGCGACGCGCCGGCCGGCCCGAGCAATGCGATCCGGCCATAATGCACGTTGTTCTCGCCATGGCTGAGATTGTCGTGGCCGATGGTGAGCGTGACGTCGGCGACCTCGACGGCCCGGTCCAGTTCCAGCGCCGCTTCCACCCGCACCAGCATGGAGCGCGCTTCGATGCGATAGGTGTATTCGATGCGGCCGAGGCGGTGGGTCCGGCCCTCGGCCTCGAAGTGCAGGTCGCCGGCATGGGTGGCCACCAGCACGCCATCCTCGAGCCGCGAGGTGGCTTCGGTGATCGCTTCCTCGACATCCAGGGTGATGTGCCGGTCGCCATGCCGGAAGCCGACGTAATTGCCGGTGAGGTACAGGTTCCGCGCCGTCCGCCCGTCGTGGAAGCGGATGCCGAGCATGACGCAGCCGGCCGGCAGGTCGGTGACCACGTGCATCAGCGCGTGCAGGAAGGTGCCCGTCCGGTTGTCGCCCGATGCGCGTTCGAGCCGCGGCGCGCCGATGCGGCGGAAGATGAAAGGGCCGTCGCACATGCCGCGGAGGAAACGGAGGATCTCCGCCGTCTCTTCGGGGAATTGCCGCCAAAGGGCGGGGTGGGAGAGCAGTTCCAGCACCTTGGCGTTGTCGTCCGCCCAGGCCCAGACGTCGCCATCGGTCGGGTGTTCGGTTTCCACCACGGCCCGCACCGTCCCACCGGCCTCGGCGCCGCAGTCGCGGAACAGCCGCCGCAGCAGGAAGGCGGCGTAGGGATAGGCGTTGGTCGGCGCGGGCAGGAACGACATTGTGCCGCCTCAAGGGTCATCCCGCTGCCTAGCGAGGGTCCCCTTAAGCAGCGGTTAAGACAGGGCGGGCCGCCGTGGCGGCGGAACAGCGCTCAGCCCTGATCCGGCGCCGACGGGGTGGCATAGTCGAGGGGAATCCCATGCGACAGGTAGAGCATTGTGTCCGCTTTCGCCGCCAGCAGCTCGGCCGCGCTGCAGGCATGCACCAGCGCGTCGTCGCCGACACGGCGCAGCGGGAAGCGGCTGGCCATCGACTCGATCATGCGCTCCGGCGCCCGGCAGCGGAGCGCGTTGAACTCCAGCAGAATCTGGATTCTCGGGCTGCGGTCGATCACCTGCTGCATGCCGGCCCAGAGGTCCTCCTCGGCGCCCTCGACATCGATCTTCACGAAGTCGACCGGCGACGGACAGGCATCGTCCAGCGTCGTGGTCTCGACCGTGATGTTGAGGCGGCCGGGCGCCGCCAACGCCGCCGAGCCGGCATCGACCAGGGCGCCGTTTTTCGGGTCGGCGATCGCGGCACTGAAATCCAGCCTATCACCGGTCCGGCATGAGACCGCGCGGGCCGAGCAATCGGTCCATTGGCTGAAGCCGTTGATGCCGGCGTTGCGCTGAAGCAGTTCAAACATGCGGGGATTGGGCTCGAATGCCGTGACCTGGCCTTGTGGCCCGACCAAATCCGCCGCGAGAACCGTATAATATCCAAGGTTTGCGCCAACATCGAGTACGCGGAACCCTGGCCTCAGGTTTCGCCAGATGAAGTCGCTGATCCAGAACTCCCAATAGCCATCCAGCATCAGATGGGGCGCAAGCCCGATGTCCCTGGAGTCGACGAAAAACTTGTAGCGCCCAAGGATGCGGCAGAGGGTTGTCTCCGGGTCGATCCAAACGGTGTGGCACCGGCGACGGATCGCGGCCTCCACGTGCCGGCGATCATGCGAGCCGATGAAATCGGTGATCGTAAGAAGATCGAGCCCATCGTTTGGCACCATCGAAGGCGCGCTTCCTTGATGCCCGGAATGTGCCTCGGGCTGCTGCTTCGTCCATCTGAACATCAGACCGCCCGCCTTGCCTTCAGCGCCGCCGCCAGCGTCCCCTCATCCAGCACGTCCAGCGCGCCGCCGATCGGGACGCCCTGCGCCAGCCGCGTCACCGCGACGCCCGCCGGGCGCAGCCGGTCGGTCAGGTAGTGCGCCGTGGTCGCGCCATCGACCGTTGCCGGCAGGGCCAGGATCACCTCCCGCACCGGCTCGGCCCCCGCCTTGGTTGCGGCGTCGATCCGCGCCAGCAGCGGCTGCACCGCCAGATCCTCCGGCCCGATGCCGCCCAGCGCCGAGAGCGTGCCGCCGAGCACATGGTACAGGCCGCGATGCGCATGCGCACGCTCCAGCGCCCACAGCTCCGACACGCCCTCCACCACGCAGATCAGCGCCTGGTCGCGCTGCGGGTCGCGGCAGATGCCGCAGGGGTTGGCGGCGTCGAGGTTGCCGCAGATCCGGCACGGCTGCACCGCGGCGGCGGCGGCCTGCAGCGCGGCGGCCAGCGGCAGCATCGCCTGCTCCGGCTGCATCAGCATCTTCAGCACGGCGCGCCTGGCGCTGCGCCGGCCGAAGCCGGGCAGCTTCGACAGCAGGCCGATGAGCTGGTCGATGGGGTTGGGGTCGGGCATCTCATCTTGGCCGCGCGGCAGCGCGGCCTTCTCGGCCGGCGTTCAGGGTTGGTGTGGCGGCTGAATGCCGGCCGAGCACACTAAAACGGCAGCTTCAGGCCGCCGGGCAGGCCGCCCGGCAGGTTCAGCCCGGCCGTCGCCTTCTGCATCTCCTCGGCCATCTGTGCCTCGACCTTCTGCTTGGCATCGGCGTGCGCCGCCACCAGCAGGTCCTCCAGCACCTCGCGGTCGTCCATCAGGCTGGGGTCGATCGAGACCCGCTTGAGGTCGCCCTTGCCGGTCAGCGCGACCTTGACCATGCCGCCGCCGGCCTGGCCATCGACCACGGTGGCCTCCAGCCTGGCCTGCATCTCGGCCATGCGGGTCTGCATCTGCTGCGCCTGCTTCAGCATGTTGCCCAGGTTCTTCATGGCGTCGCCCTATCGTTCGTCATCGGGGGGTGGAACATCGTCGAAGTCGGCGGGTTCTTCCAACTCGGTCGGCGGGATGTCGCCCGGCTCGGCCTCCGGCTGGTCCTCGGATGCCGCCGGCAGCGCCATGGCGCCGCCGAGGCCATAGGTATCCGCCCCGGCGTCACGCACCGCCTCGATGCTGGCGCCGGGGAAGGCGGCCAGCACGGCCTGGACCAGCGGGTGGCTCTGCGCCACGGCGCGGCGCCCGGCCTCGGCGGCGCGGCCCTGATCGGCCAAGGTCGGCTCGCCCTCGGCATTGCTCAGCGCGATGGTCCAGCGGGCGCCGGTGGCGTCCGCCAGCAGCTCGCCGAGCTGCGCCGCCAAATCGCGGGGTACTGCCGGCAGTACGCGGATCTCGAGCCGCCCGGCGGCGATCCGCACGGGATGCACGCTGTGCACCAGATGCGCGTGCAGCATCGGCTTGCGGCCGGAGGCGAGCGCGACGACCTCCCGCCAGCTCGTCGGGCTGGCGTTGGCCTGGGCGGCCACCGCCTCGGCCAGCACGGCGCCGCCGCCGCCCATGGCGCGCAGCCCGCCGCCGGAGCCGTTCGGCGCGCCACGCGGGGTGCCGGCGGGCAGGCTGCCGGCGGCATCGGTCAGCCGCTTCACCAGATCGCCCGGCGTTGGCAACTCGGCGACATGCGCCAGGCGGATCAGCACCATCTCGCCGGCGGCGCGGCGGTCCGGTGCTTCGTTCACCTCGCCCAGGCCCTTCAGCAGCATCTGCCAGGCGCGGCCGAGCACCGGGACGGAGAGCTTCTCGGCCAGCGCCGCGCCGCGGGTCCGCTCGCCCTCGGTGAGGGAGGGATCGTTCTTCAGGCCGGGGACGCTGCGCAGCCGGGTCAGGGTGTGGGTCAGCTCCAGCAGGTCCTGCAGCACCACCGCCGGGTCGGCGCCGCGCTCATGCGCCCGGTCCATCAGGCTGAGCGCCGCCGGGATGTCGCCGGCCATCACCGCGTCCATCAGGTCCAGCACCAGCGCGCGGTCGGCCAGGCCCAGCATGTCGCGCACGGCGTCCGTGGTGACGCTGCCCTCCGGCCCGCCGAGGGCGATTGCCTGGTCGAGCAGCGAGAGGCCGTCGCGCACCGACCCATCGGCGGCGCGGGCCAGCATCGCCAGGGCCTCGTCCTCCACCGCCACCGATTCGAGGCCGGCGATGCGGGCGAAATGGCCGCGCAACTCGGCCTGCGGCACGCGCTTCAGGTGGAAGGTCTGGCAGCGCGACAGGATGGTGGCCGGGACCTTCCGCAATTCGGTGGTGGCCAGCATGAATTTCACCTGGGCCGGCGGTTCCTCCAGCGTCTTCAGCAGCGCGTTGAACGCCGCTGTCGACAGCATGTGGACCTCGTCCAGGATGATGACCTTGTAGCGCCCCTGGGCCGGGCGGTAGCGCAGCCGCTCGCGCAGCTCCCGCACGTCGTCGATGCCGTTGTTGGAGGCGGCGTCGAGCTCCTGCACGTCCGGGTGCCGGTCGGCGAGGATCGCGCGGCATTCCGGGCAGACCCCGCAGGGGGAGGGGGTGGGGCCGCCGGTGCCGTCGGGGCCGATGCAGTTCAGCGCCCGGGCGATGATGCGGGCGGTGGTGGTCTTGCCGACGCCGCGCACGCCGGTGAGCATGAAGGCATGCGCCACCCGGTTCTGCGCAAAGGCGTTGCGCAGCGTCCGGACCAGCGCGTCCTGGCCGATCAGCTCCTCGAAATTGCTCGGGCGATACTTGCGGGCGAGGACGCGGTAGGGCGTGCCGGTCGCAACGGGAATGGGCGCCGGCGGGGGCGGTGGCACCGGTGCCTCGGCAGCGGGTGCGGCCGGGGCGAAGACGTCGCCGAACAGGCCGGGTCCCTCCGGCGGCGGCGGCTCGGGCAGCGCCGCCTCGGGCGGGGCGGCATCCGGCGTCTCAGCGGGACCGAACAGGGTGGAGGACATCCGTGCGGCGGGATCCTGTCTGGCAGCGGCCCGCCGGGCCGGGGCATCGCCAGGGGCACGGACGCGGCCCCTGAAGGTGGAAGGCCGACAAACGACCCGAGCGAGAACCCGTTACGGCTGCTTCCTTCCGGACCTGACCGGGTTGGCGAGGAGCCCGTCCGCGCCGACCTTCCAAGGGCACCATATCATGCCAGGGCGCCCGCTGCACAATGCCCCGGGGCGGAATGGTCGTGCGGCACGGGTTTCAACGCGGTTTCAGTCGGGCGATCAGGGCATCGGTGCCGAGCGACTCGTCGAGGAGATCGGCGAGGGTGAGGTCGGTCGTGTCCGGCAGGGCGGCGGCGGGGGCGTCCATCTCGAGTGACAGCGTCCGCGCCCGGGCCTTCCGGAACAGATCGGCCAGATCGATCTGCTGCGCCATGCTCGGGGCGTTGCGGTGGCGCGCCTCGTCCAGGAAATTGCCGATTTCGTTCCACCATTTGCGGGCAGCCCGGTGGTCGGGCCAAGCGACAACCTTCAGGGCATGGACAAGGGCCCGCCGCAGCAGGGACACGACCGCCTGGGTTTCGCTCCGCCCCACCGACTCGACCTCCTCGATCACGTTGGCCCAGTCGAGGTCGTTCACCCGCTCCCCGGCCGCGACGCGGCGCAGGCGCGCGGCCTGGGCGATCGACCAGGCCAGGATGTCGCGGTGGTAGAGATCGTCCGGCATGGCAACCCTCCGCCCGAAACAATAGCCCGGCGGCGCCCCGGTTTCCACGGCCCCGGTTGCCCGGCCCCCGCCCGCGTGGCAGGGTCCGCCCCGCATGCTCTCGATCCCCGCCAGCCGGCCCAACGCCTATACAGGCAGCCCCCTCGACCGCGCCGCGCTGCGCCGGGAGGATGCCGACTGGATCGCCGCCGCCCTGGCCGATCCGGACACCCTGTTCGCGCCGGTATGGCGCGCCCGCAGCCTGATGAAGGGCGTTCAGGAGGGCACGCCGGAAGCCGTGCTGCTGACCGGCGCGGCGGCCGAATCGGTCCGCATGGCGGGCGGCCCCTGGGCCTTCCTCGGCCTCTGGGACGAACGCCCGGTCTTCGCCGTCGATTGCTCCGACGCCGAGGACCCGCTGCCGCTGCTGCCGGCAGGGATGGGCGGCTTCACCGACCTGCGCGCCGTCGCCGGCCTGCTGCCGGCCGGCGAAGCGAGCGTCCTGGCGCATGCCCGCGGCCTGATGCACTGGCGGACCAAGCACCGCTTCTGCGGCATCTGTGGCCATGGCTGCACGCCGCGCTCGGCCGGCCATGCGATGGTGTGCTCCAACTGCAACGCGCAGCATTTCCCGCGCACCGACCCGGCGGTGATCATGCTGGTGGTGCGCGGCGATGCATGCCTGCTCGGCCATTCGACGCGCTTCCCCAACACCAAGATGTACTCGACGCTGGCCGGCTTCGTGGAGCCGGGCGAGAGCCTGGAGGAAGCGGTGCGGCGCGAGGTGCTGGAGGAGTCGGGGATCGAAGTCGGCGCGGTGCGCTACCATTCCTCCCAGCCCTGGCCCTTCCCCTCCTCGATCATGCTCGGCTTCCACGCCGAGGGGCTGTCCGAGGCGATCACCATCGACCCCGAGGAATTGGCCGATGCCCGCTGGTTCAGCCGGGCGCAATGCCTGGACCCGGCGGCGCATGGCTTCGCCCTGCCGCGCGCCGATTCCATCGCCCGCCGGCTGATCGAGGATTGGCTGGCGCACGCATGAAGCCGCTGCTGCCGATCGCCGCGTTGCTGCTGCTGGGCGCCTGCAGCCTGCTTGGCCCGCCCGGCCCACCGCTGCCGGTTGAGGAGGACACGCCCGACCATCGCGCCTGCCGCGCCGAGGCGCGCAACAGCCCGACGGTGCTGGCGTTGAACCGCCAGCTCAATTCGCTCAACCAGACCAACGTCGATCGCATGCAGGGCGAGGTCAACCGCGCCCAGAGCCTCACCTTCCGCGACTGCATGCGCGCCCGCGGTCATGGGCCGGCCGGCGGGGTGGAGGCGCAGGTCCCGCGCTGAGCGATCCCGGCCCGGGCGTCAGTGCGCCTCTGCCCAGCTCCGCCCGGTGCCGACCTCGACCGCCAGCGGCACGCGCAGGGTGACGACGCCCTCCATCACGCCGCGGACCAGTGCCGAGGTCTCGGCTACCTCCGCCTCCGGCACCTCGAAGACCAGCTCGTCATGCACCTGCAGCAGCATCCGCGCCGAAAGGCCGGCGGCCTGCAAGGCGCCGGGCACGCGCACCATGGCGCGCTTGATCACCTCGGCCGCGCCGCCCTGGAACGGCGCGTTGATCGCCGCGCGTTCGGCGCCGGCCCGGCGGACCATGTCGCGGGCGCCGATATCGGGGATCCAGAGCTTGCGGCCGAAGCTGGTGGAAACATAGCCATGCAGCCGCGCCTCCTCCTTCAGCCGCTCCATGGCGTCGCGGATGCCGGGGTACTGGGCGAAATAGGCGTCGATGATGCCCTTCGCCTCGCCCGGGCCGATGCCGAGCCGGCCGGCCAGGCCGAAGGCCGACATGCCGTAAATGATGCCGAAATTGATCGTCTTGGCGCGCCGCCGGGCTTCCTTGTCCACCGCGTCGGGCGGCAGGTGGAAGATGTCGGCGGCGGTGCGGCTGTGGATGTCCTGGCCCTTCTCGAAGGCGTCGCGCAGCGCCGGCACGTCGGCCAGGTGGGCCAGCAGGCGCAGCTCGATCTGGCTGTAGTCGGCCGACATCAGCACATGGCCCGGTTCCGCCACGAAGGCGCGGCGGATGCGCTGGCCTTCCTCCGACCGCACCGGGATGTTCTGCAGGTTCGGCTCGGTCGAGGCCAGCCGACCCGTCGAGGTGTTGGCCATCGAGAAATCGGTATGCACGCGGTTGTCGCGCGGGTCGATCGCCGCCGCCAGCCCATCCACGTAGGTCGATTTGAGCTTCGCCAGCTGCCGCCAGTCCAGCACGGTGCGGGCCAGCACCGCGCCGATGTTGCTGCCCTGGGTGGCGACCTCCTCCAGCACCGCGGCATCGGTGCCCCAGGCGCCGGTCGCCTTGCTGCGGCGGCCGCCCGGCAGTTTCATCTCGTCGAACAGGATTTCGCCGAGCTGCTTGGGTGAGCCGACGTTGAATGGCCTGCCGGCCAGCTCGTGGATCTGCGTTTCCAGCGTCACCATGCGCTGGGCGAAATCCTCGCCGATCCGTGCCAGCTCGGCGCCGTCGACCTTGATGCCGGCGATCTCCATGTCGCGCAGCACCGGGACCATGCGGCGCTCGACCTGTTCATAGAGCGCCAGCGAGCGGTCCTCCCGCAGTCGGGGCTTCAGCATGTGCCAGAGCCGCAGCGTGACGTCGGCATCCTCGGCGGCATAGGCGGTGGCGCGGTCGAGCGGAACCTGGGCGAAGCTGATCCTTGCCTTGCCGGTGCCGGTGACCTCATCGAAGGCGATCGGCTTGTGGCCGAGGTGCAGCACCGAAAGCTCGTCCATGCCATGGCCATGCTTGCCGGCCTCCATGGCGTAGGAGATCAGCATGGTGTCGTCGACCGGGGCGACGGCGATGCCGCCATTCTCCGCCCGGCCGAGTACCTCCATGTCGTATTTCGCGTTCTGCAGCACCTTCAGCACGCTGCGGTCGGTCAGCAGCGGGCGCAGCGCGTCCATCGCCGCGTCGAAGGGGATCTGCGCCGGCGCGGCGTCGGGGGCGGCCAGCATGTCGCCCTGGGTGCCGCCGGCGGCCACATGCCGCAGCGGGATGTAGCAGGCGCGGCCCGGCGCGGTGGCCAGGCAGACCCCGACCAGGTTGGCCCGCAGTGCGTTCAGGCTGTCGGTCTCGGTATCAAGCGCGACCACGCCGGCGGTCATCGCCTCGGCGATCCAGCCCTGCAGCGCCTCCAGCTTCGTGACCGTCGCGTAGCCGCCATAGGGCGTGGTGCCGGGGTCGGCCGCAGGCACCACTGCCGCCGCCGCCATGGCGCTGCTGCGCGCGCGCGTCCCGGCATCGCCCGCCGCATCG
>JBMOJU010000565.1:0-2509 GCA_049315625.1 Paracraurococcus sp. | reverse complement strand
AGCGCCGGCGAACCGGCCATGCGCCGCGGCGTTGCCCGCCGGGGATGGAGGCGCGGGATGCGACAACACGGACGCTGGATGGCGATGCTGGCTCTGCTCCCAGCGAGCGCACTGGCTGCCCCGGGGTCGCCGGAGGGCACCGCCCCTGCCCGCCCGCCGGTGCCGCCGGCGGCGGCACCGACCGCCGGCGTGGTGCGGCCGACGCCGCAGGTGGACCCCGGGATCAAGGCATCCGTGCCCCATCCGAAGCCGGGAACCATGCCGGTGATTCCCCCCCCGCCCGGCACGCCCGGTGGCGATGCGCGGGTGCAGCCCCGTTAGCGGCGGATCAGTGCAGCTTCACCCCCGGCGCGGCGCGGGAGGAGACGAGGCCCGCGACGGTCCGCCACAGCACCGGCGCATGCCCGTGCAGCGCCGACTGGTGCATCTTGTAGAGCGAGCGGTACATGATGCGGGCGAAGGTACCCTCGATGAACATGCTCTTGCCCACCAGGAAGCCCATCAGGCTGCCGACCGTGCTGTACTTGCCCAGCGAGACCAGCGAGCCGAAGTCGCGGTAGACGAAGGGCGTCAACGGCTTGCCGGCAAGGCGCCGGTCCATCTGCCCCACCATGTGGCTGGCCTGCTGGTGCGCCGCCTGGGCGCGCGGCGGCAGGAAGCCCTTGCCGTCCGGACGCGGGCAGGCGGCGCAGTCGCCCATGGCGAAGATGTTTGCGTCGCGCGTGACCTGCAGCGTGGGTTCGACCAATAGCTGGTTGGTGCGGGTGGTCTCGAGGCCGGCGATCTCCTTCAGCACCTCCGGCCCCTTCACGCCGGCGGCCCAGACCACCAGCTCGCCAGGCAGGAAGTCGCCGTCGGCCAGGCAGACTCCATCGGCGCGGACCTCGCTGACCCGGCGGCCAGCCAGGACCTCGACGCCGATCTTCCGCAGCAACTCCGTCGTGGCGATCGAGATGCGCTCCGGCAGCGCGGGCAGGATGCGCGGCGCGGCCTCCACCAGCCGGATGCGGATGTCGCGTTCGGGATCGATCCGGGTCAGCCCGTAGGCGACGACGGCGCGCACCGTGCGGTGCAGCTCGGCGGCAAGTTCGGTGCCAGTCGCCCCAGCGCCGATGATCGCCACGTGCAGCTGGCCGGGGCGCACCGGTTCCGCCTGGCTGTTGGCGCGGAGGCAGGCGTTGACCAGCCGGCGGTGGAAGCGGCTGGCCTGTTCCAGCGTCTCAAGCGGTACCGCGAATTGCGCCGCGCCGGGCGTCCCGAAATCATTGGTCACGCTGCCGATCGACAGGATGAGCGTGTCGTAGGGCACCGCGGAGGGCGGGGTGATCTGCCGCCCCTCGTCATCCCTGGTGGCGCCGAGCTGGACCTCCCGCTTCGCGCGGTCCAACCCGACCATCTCGCCGAAACAGTAGCGGAAATGGTGCCAATGCGCCTGCGCCAGGTAGTTCAGCTCATGCTGCGAACGGTCGAGGCTGCCGGCGGCGACGGAATGCAGCAGCGGCTTCCAGAGATGGGTGCGGCCCTTCTCCACCAGCGTGACCTGCGCCCGGCCGGTCCTGCCGAGGGTATTGCCCAGCCGCGTCACCAGCTCCAGCCCCGCGGCGCCGCCGCCGACCACGACGATCCGGTGCGGCGCCGCGGCGCCCCCTGCGTTCTGCATCCCTAATGCTCCCGGCCGGTCGGACGAAAGACTAGCCAGTTCCGTGCCAGTTCCGCCGCTGCTTTCCGCGTAGCACGGCTGTTTGACAGACGGAGCGGTGGCCGGGAGACTCCCGCGTGACGGGGAGGACCAGCATGGACGAGGCCGCGCTGCAGGGCTGGATCGGTCGCGAGGAGATTGCGGAGGACGAGGCGAGTCTGGTGCTGCTGCGCCGCCTCGCCGCGCTGCTGGACCAGGACCCGGCGACGCTCCGCCGCGGCGCGCCGATGCCGGAAGGCTGGCACGTGGCGCTGTTCGGCCCGCTGGCGCGGCAATCCGGGCTGGGGCCGGATGGCCATGCGGCGCTAGGCGAGTTCCTGCCGCCGGTGCCGCTGCCGCGGCGGATGTTCGCCGGGCGGCGGACCTGGTTCAACGCCCCGATCGCCATCGGCGCGGAGGTACGCCGGGTATTGCGCATCGCCGCCGTCACGCCGAAGACCGGCCGCAGCGGCCGGATGATCTTCGTCACCGTGCGGCACGGCATCGAGAGCGACGGCCGCGAATGCGTGGTGGAGGAGCAGGACCTGGTCTACCGGGAGGCGGCAACCCCCGGCGCCGCCGCGGCCGAGGCGCCACCTCCGGTGCTGCCGGCCGACGCGGTGCGGGAAGGCTTCAAGCCCGACACGACGCTGCTGTTCCGCTACTCCGCCGTGACCAACAACGGCCACCGCATCCATTACGACGCCGACTATGCGCGCGGGACGGAGGGCTATCCCGCGCTGGTGGTGAATGGCGGCATCACCACGACCAAGCTGTCGGAGCTGGCGAAGCGGCATCTGCCGGGGCCGTTGCGGCAGGTGACGACGCGGG
>JBMOJU010000003.1:0-40956 GCA_049315625.1 Paracraurococcus sp. | reverse complement strand
TAGCCGTCGTAGCGGTCGGCGATCGGCGCGATGCCGTCGAGGATGTCCATGGCGAATCCTTTCGTCGAAACCCTGGGTCAGGCCCGCGCGGCGCCGCGCGCATCGGCGCCGACCGCATCGCCCACCCGGGCGAAGCCGTCGCGCCGCAGCAGCGCCGCCAGCTCCGCCTTGATGCGGGGGATCAGCGCCGGCCCGGCATAGGCGAAGCCGGCATATAGTTGCACCAGTGCCGCGCCGGCGCGGATCTTCGCATAGGCCTGCGCCCCGGACGCCACGCCGCCGACGCCGACCAGCGTCAGCCGCCCGCGCGAGAGCCGCCAGACCTGGCGAAGCATGGCGGTGGAGCGCTCGAACAGCGGCTCGCCCGAAAGCCCGCCGGCCTCGCCGCGATGCCGGCTGCGCAGCGTGTCCGGCCGCGCGATCGTGGTGTTGGAGACGATCAGCCCGGCGACCCGATGCGCCACGCAGGCCTCGACCAGCGCCGGCAGCGCGTCCTCCGCCAGGTCCGGCGCGATCTTCACCAGCAGCGGCGGGCCGCCCGCACCGCGCACTGCGTCGATCGCCTGCAGGATCGAGACCAGCCGCGCCTCCCCCTGCAGATCACGCAGCCCCGGCGTGTTGGGGGAGGAGACGTTGAGGGCGACGTAGTCCGCCGCCGCGGCCAGCGCCGCGAACAGCGCCGGGTAGTCGCGCTCCGGCACCGCATCGTCCTTGTTCACCGCGATATTGGCGCCAAGCACCGCCGGGCGCGGCCGCGGCAGGGCGGCCAGCCGGGCCTGGAATTCCGCCAGCCCCCGGTTGTTCATGCCCATGCGGTTGATCACCGCGCGGTCCTCCTCCAGCCGGAACATCCGCGGCCGGGGGTTGCCCACCTGCGGCCGCGGCGTGACCGAGCCGGCCTCGACGAAGCCGAAGCCCAGCCGCATCAGCGGCGCCACCGCCTCGGCGTTCTTGTCGAAGCCGGCGGCCAGGCCGATCGGGTTGCCGAAGCGCAGGCCGAAGGCGCAGGTCGCCAGCACCTGGTCGTCCTCCGCCCGGTCGGCGCCGGCCAGGCCGGCATTGAGCGCGCGCAGCGCCAGGCCATGCGCCGTTTCGGCATCCAGGCGGCGGATCAGCGGCATGAGGGCCGAGGCGAGGCGGGGGGTCATCGCCGCGCTGAATGCCTGACCCGCGCCGCCAAGGGAAGCCGTGCGATTGACCGCGGCGGCGGCAGCCCCGACAAGCCGGTGATGGATCGGGGGGAAACCGCGTGAAGGGACCGGCGCTGCTGCTGGCCGGCATCGTGCTGTTCAGCCTGCTGGACGCCAACAGCAAGCTGCTGTCCGGCCAGTATGGCGTCGGCCAGGTGATCTTCCTGCGCTATGCCGTGCTGGTGCCGGCCTTCCTCGCCGCACGGGCGCTGTGGCCCGGCTTCGGCGGGCCGCTGCGGACCGCGCATCCCGGGCTGCACGCCGTCCGCATCGCCGCGATGATGGTCTCGGCGCCCAGCTTCTTCCTGGCCTTCCGGCAATTGCCGCTGGCCCAGGGCTACCTCGTGTTCTTCACCTCGCCCTTCCTCACCCTGGCCCTCTCCGCCCTGGTGCTGCGGGAGGCGGTGCCCCGCGCCGCCTGGTTCTGGTGCCTGGCCGGCTTCGGCGGTGTGCTGCTGGCCATCGCGCCGCGGCTGGGCGAGGGCGATGCGCCGCTGTTCGGCTACCTCGCGGTCTTCATCGGCACCGCCGCCTTCGCCGTCTCGCAGACGGTGAACCGGCGGCTGCGGGACGAGCCAGGGCTGGTCGGCGTGGTGCTCTGGCCTGGGCTGGTCGGGCTGCTGCTCTTCGGCCCGCTGGCGGCGCAGGGCTGGACCCCGTCGCCGCCGGCGGACCTGCTGCGGCTGGGGCTGAACGGGCTGCTGGCCGGCGCCGCGGTGGTGCTGACCGCCGCCGCCTACCGGTACGCCGATGCGGCGCGGCTCGGCCCCTATGGCTTCGTCGCCCTGCCCGTTTCGGTGGCGCTGGATGCCGGCATCTGGGGCCTGATGCCGGAGCCGGCGACGCTGGCGGGCGGGGTGGTGGTGGTCTTCGCCTGCGTGATGAGCGAACGGGCGCGGCGGACGCCGCCCCTGGCGCCGGCGCTGGCCGGGGCGGCGCCGCGGCCCTGACCGCCACGTCCCGAACCCGCCGCGGTGATTTTTTTTGGGAGATTGACACTTTTCCGTTATCACCAATGTCGAATTGGTGCCCTACCGATTGCATTCAATCACGATCAGGCGACTAATACGGTCGCCCGTGCCTCGTTGCGTCGGCCCCGCCATGGAGCGGTCGAAGGAGAGAGGATGTTCCGCGTCTGGGTAGCGGCATCGTGGCTGCCCCGCTGCGCGGCGGGGCCGCTCCGGTGACGGTCAGCACCAGCCTTCCGGCCGCCGTCAAAGCCGCGATCCATGCAAGCCTGGCGGGCGGGCTGATGGCGCGCGCGGATGGCGCCCCGGCGCTGCTCGATGCGCTGGGCGTGGCCGTCTATACCACCGATGTCGAGGGGCGGCTGACCTACTACAACCCGGCCGCCGCCGATTTATGGGGCTGGAGCCCGCCGCTCGGCGAGCAGCGCTGGGGCGGCGCCTGCCGGCTGTTCGCGGCGGACGGCGCGCCGCTGCCGCACGACCAGTCCCCATTGGCGGTCTGCCTGCGCGACGGCCGCCCGGTGCGCGGCAGCTGGGCCTATGCCGAGCGGCCGGACGGTACCCGGGTTGCCTTCATGCCCTTCCCATCCCCGGTGCGCGACGCCGCCGGGGTGCTGGTCGGTGCGGTGAACGTGCTGGTCGACATCTCCGGCTTCAAGGCGGCGGAGGCGTCCCGCGCGACCACCGAGGCGCGCTTCCTCGCGGCGCAGGAGGCCGCGCCGCAGGGCTTCATGGTCGCCCTGCCGCGGCGCGACGCGGCCGGCGCCGTCACCGATTTCGTCGTCGACTACGCCAACCCCGAGGCGGCGCGGCTGTTCGCCCAGGGGCGCGGCGCAATGCACGGCGCCTCCCTGCGCGCCCTGCTCGGCGGCGATCCGCGCACCGAGGCGCTGATCCAGGGCTATGCCGGGGTGCTCGCCACCGGCGAATCGCTGCGGCGGGAGGCCTCCTACGGCGTGCCCAAGGGCACGCTCTGGGTGCGCAGCCAGACGATGCGGCTGGGCGACGGCATCGCCGTGGTGTTCGAGGACATCAGCGAGCGCAAGGAGGCCGAGGCCCGCATCCGCCACCTGGCGCTGCACGATGCGCTGACCGGCCTGCCCAACCGGGCCGCGCTGCAGGAACGGCTGGCGGCGGCGGTGGCGGCGAAGCGCGGCGTGGCGGTGATCTCGCTCGACCTCGATGATTTCCGCGTGGTCAACGACGCGCTGGGCCATACCGTCGGCGATGCGCTGCTGCAGGAGGCGGCGGGGCGGGTGAGCCGTTGTCTGGAGCCGGAGGATCTGGCGGCGCGGCTGGGCGGCGACGAATTCGCCCTGGTGCTGACCGGCGCGCTGGCCGGCGAGACGCTGCGCAGCCGCGCCGCCGGGATGACGCGGCGGCTGCGGGAGGCGCTGACCCGGCCCTTCCTGCTGGGCGAATACCGCGCCAGCATCGGCGTCACCATCGGCATCGC
This sequence comes from Paracraurococcus sp., assembly GCA_049315625.1. Lineage (GTDB taxonomy): Bacteria > Pseudomonadota > Alphaproteobacteria > Acetobacterales > Acetobacteraceae > Paracraurococcus. Next base: position 37,342 of record JBMOJU010000003.1, on the reverse strand, counting down.
GGTGGCCGAGCACGACCGCCCCATGCCGCAGCCGGAGGCGATGCTGCGGCATGCCGACCTGGCGCTGTTCCGCGCCCGGGCGGAGGAGCGCGGCGGCGTGCGCTTCTTCGCCCCGCCGATGGCCGCGGTGCGCGAGAAGCGCCTGCTGCTGCTGGCCGACCTGCGCGAGGCGCTGGGTACCCCGGCGGTGACGCTGGCCTACCAGCCGATCTTCGACCTCCGGCAGAACCGGCCGAGCGGGTGCGAGGCGCTGCTGCGCTGGACCCACAGCCAGCGCGGGCCGATCTCCCCGGCCGAGTTCATCCCCATCGCCGAGGAGACCGGGCTGATCCTGCCGCTCGGCGAATGGGTGCTGCGGCGGGCCTGCGCCGATGCGGCGACCTGGCCGGCGGGGATGAAGGTCGCGGTCAACCTGTCGCCGGTGCAGTTCGTCGGCGGCGAGGTGGCGCGGGTGGTGCGGGAGGCGCTGGCGGCGGCCGGCCTGGCGCCGCAGCGGCTGGAGCTGGAGATCACCGAATCCGTGCTGCTGCAGCGGAACGAGCAGGTGCTGGCGACCCTGCGGGAGCTGCGGGCGATGGGCGTGCGCCTGGCGCTGGATGATTTCGGCACCGGCTATGCCTCGCTCGGCTACCTGCGGACCTTCCCCTTCGACAAGATCAAGATCGACCAGTCCTTCGTGCGCGATGCGGTGGCGCGGCCGGACTGCCTGGCGATCGTGCGGTCCGTTGCCGGGCTGGCGTCCGAGCTGGGCATGGTGGCGACCGCCGAGGGCGTCGAGGGGCCGGAGCATCTGGCGATGGTGCGCGGCGCCGGCTGCGCCGAGGCGCAGGGCTACCACCTGGGCCGACCGCTGCCGCTGGCGGAAGTGGGGCGGCTGCTGGGGGGGTAGGGCGGCCAGGGGTCCTGACGAAGGCCGCCCGTGGGATGGTGAGCCGCCGTGCCGATCCGTCCGGCGCCCCGCAGCCGGCCGGCGGAGGAGGAGTCCGGGGCGCGCGAATGCAACGCCAAAACCGATGTCATAGTTTGACACCGTGCCGAATGTCAGCCTGACGCCCGAGCTCGAATCCTTCGCCGTCCAGTGCGTGCGGACCGGCCGCTATGCCAATGTCAGCGAGGTCACCCGCGCCGCGCTCCGCCTGCTCCAGCAGGCCGAGCAGCAACGGCAGGACTTCGTCGCCATGCTGCATGCGGCCGAGGCCGAAGGCGAGGCGATCGGCTTCACCACGGCCGAGGCGCTCGGCGCCGAACTCGACGCCCTGATCCGGGAGGCCGGACGGCCGAAGTGAGCCGCCCGGCGGTCTTCGCCCCGGCCGCCCGGATCGACCTCCGCGCCGCGATCGCCTGGATCGCGCAGGAGAATCCCGCCGCGGCCGAAGCCCTGCGGGACGCCGCGCTCACCGGGTCGCTGCGGATCGGCGCACGGCCGTCGATCGGTGCGACCCGGCCCTTCCTGGGCGCCGACCGGTTCCGCTGCCTGCTCCTGCGCGGCTTCTCCTACCTGATGGTCTACACGGCCGATACCGATCCGCCGCGCATCCTGCGCGCGCTGCACACGGCCAGGGATCTGCCGGCGATCATCGGCGGCAGCCGGTCGTGACGCCGCATCCGCACGGATACTGGGCCGCTACGGGATGCCCGCCGGGAAGGCGTGCAGCCCATCCTCCCCCAGCGGCAATGGCGTGACCCGGGCAATCGCCACCGGCAGCGCGCCATACAGATGCGGGAACAGCCCTGGCCGGCTGCCCGCCTTCTCCCAGCGCAGCGACTCGCCCAGCGCCGCCGTGTCCACCGCCACCAGCAGCAAGTCGGCCTCCCCCGCCCGGTGCTTCGCGGCGCTGGCGCGCAACTGGCCCGCCGTGGAGAAATGCAGGAAGCCGTCGCGCCTATCGTCGGCGCTGCCGTGGTATTCGCCGAGCGCCTCGGCGGCGCGCCAATCGGCGGCGCGGACCATGGTGTAGATCGTCCCGTCCATCCGCCCCGCCCCCGTTGAAAGCCGCGTCGGCGTCCCGCATATCGCCCGCGGATTGCGAAATCACCAGCCCTTGGGGGAACACCGTGAGCGAGACCGTGGAGCGGCATGAATTCGGCGCCGAGGTCGGGCGCCTGTTGGACCTCGTCGTGCACGCGCTGTACTCCGAGCGCGAGATCTTCCTGCGCGAGCTGGTCGCCAATGCCGCCGACGCCGTCGACCGCCGGCGGTTCGAGGCGCTGACCGACCCGGCGCTGATGCTTCCCGATGCGGCGACGCTGCGGATCGTGCCGGACAAGGACGCGCGGACGATCACCATCTCCGATTCCGGGATCGGCATGGGCAAGGCCGAGCTGGTGCAGCACCTCGGCACCATCGCGCGCTCCGGCACGGCAGCCTTCGCAAAGTCACTCGCCGAGGCACCGGCCGCCGAGAAGCCCAACCTGATCGGCCAGTTCGGCGTCGGCTTCTATTCCGCCTTCATGGTCGCCGACCGGGTGGAGGTGACCTCGCGCCGCGCGGGGACCGAGGATGCCTGGCTCTGGGCCTCGGACGGCCGCGGCGACTACACCCTGGCGCCGGCCGAGCGGGCCGCGGCCGGCACCGACATCGTGCTGCACATCAAGGCGGATGCGGAGGAGTTCCTGGAGCCCTTCCGGCTGCAGACGATCATCCGCAAATGGGCCGACCACATCGCCATCCCCATCACCGTGGCGCGGGACGGCAAGGACGAGCCGGCCAACGAGGGCACCGCGCTCTGGCGCAAATCCAAATCCGAGGTGACCGAGGAGCAGTACGCCGAATTCTACCGCCACGTGGCGCATGCCTTCGACACGCCCTGGGCGACGCTGCACTGGCGGGCGGAGGGCATGCTCGACTTTGCCGCGCTGCTCTTCATCCCCGGCATGAAGCCCTTCCAGGCGGTGGAGGGCGAGCGCGAGAGCCGCGTGCGGCTGCATGTGCGGCGCATGTTCATCACCGAGGAAGCCGGGCTGCTGCCGCCCTGGCTGCGCTTCGTCCATGGCGTGGTGGACACCGAGGACCTGCCGCTGAACGTCAGCCGCGAGATGCTGCAGGCGACGCCGGTGCTGGCCCGCATCCGCAAGGCGGTCACCGGCCGCGTGCTGTCGGAGCTGAAGACCCGCGCCAAGGACGCGGAGGAATACGCCAATTTCTGGGAGAATTTCGGCCCGGTGCTGAAGGAGGGCATCTTCGAGGATGCCGAGCACCGCAAGGACATCGCCGCGCTGCTGCGCTCCCGCACGTCGGCCGCGGAGGGGGCCGTGGAGGGCTGGACGTCGCTGGCCGACTACGTGTCGCGGATGAAGGAGGGGCAGGAGGCGATCTACCTCCTCGCCGGCGACGATGCGACGACGCTGGCGAAGTCGCCGCAGCTGGAAGGCTTCCGCGCCAAGGGCGTGGAGGTGCTGCTGCTGGGCGACCATATCGACGCCTTCTGGCCGGAACGCCTGCCGGATTTCGAGGGCAAGCCGGTGCGCAGCGTGACGCAGGGCGTGGTCGACCTCTCGAAGGTCGCCGGCGCCGAGGCTGAGGGCGAGGCGGCGGACGTGGCGCAGCTGCTGACGCGGCTGCAGGAGGCGCTGAAGGAGGAGGTCTCCGCCGTGCGCGCCACCGACAGGCTGGTGGACAGCGCGGTGGTGCTGGCGGCGCCCGAATACGGGCCCGACCTGCAGATGCAGCGGCTGCTGCGCCGCGCCGGCCGCGCCATGGGCGGCGGGCTGCCGGTGCTGGAGGTGAACCCGCGCCACGCGCTGATCCGCCGGCTGGCGGAGACCGTCGCCACGGATACGACGCTGGACGAGACGGCTGGGCTGCTGCTGGACCTGGCGCGGGTGCAGGATGGCGACGTGCCGCGCGACCCGGCGGCGTTCGCGCGCAGGGTGGCGGCGGCGTTGGCGCTGGGGTGAAGGAGGAGCCGGGGGAGACAGTATTCTCTGTCCGGCCGGCGACATCCGTGACCGTCTTCTGGTTATGTTCCTGCCCTGCGCGGCGGCCCGGCCGGGCCGCCGCGCAGGGCAGGAAGCGTCCGCTGCGGCGCTCGATCACGCCGGTATCGATCGCCACGAACCGCGCCTGCTGCGCCGCCAGGCTTGGCCGCCGGCACCGCCGCCGTCTCCTGTTGCAGGACGCCATGCATCCGCTCGTGCCGGCCATTCTGTCCAGGTGAACCAGGCTCGATCAGCGCCAGCCGGATGTCGCGCTTCACCCAGCCCACCGACAGCTTGGTCAACCCGGCCGGCCCGGTCGAGCCGAACGGCGCCCCATTGTCCATCCGGATCCGGCCCGGCAGGCCGTGCTCCTGGAACAGCGCCTCGCAAGCCGCCGCCACCGTCACCGTTCGCCGCGGCAAGATGCGGCATTCCAGCAGCATCCGGCGCGCTGTATCGCTCACTGTCGGCGGGTCGCAGCGCGTCCCGCAGCCGGTGCGGAACCAGCCCTTGAAGTCGATCGCCCACTCGTCGTTCGGCGCCATCGCGGCCGCGAACGGAGCCTCTTGCCGCAGGCCCCGCCGCTGCCGCTGGCGTGGTTGCACCAGGTCGGACCGTCGTAGCAGATCGCCCACCGTCGAGTCCGCCGGCCACGCCACCTCCGGCTGCGCCGCCGTCAGCACCGCCAGCAGCGTACGCGGTCCCCAATGCGGCCGCGCCTGCCGCAGCGAGAGCAGCGCCGCGGCAATCTCCGGCGCCATCGCCTGCGGCCGAACATGCGGCGCCCGCGAGACCTCCTCCAGCCCGGACACCCCGCTCTCGCGCCATCGCTTCAGCCACTTGTGGCCTGTCTCCCGGCTGATCCCCTGTGCCGCGCACGAGGCGCCGATCGGCGCCTCGCCGCGTTCCACCGAAACCACGAACCGCAGCCGTTTTTCGACCATCCCAACACTCTTCCACGGCACGGGCAGGTCCTCCCCGCCCATGACTGAAGAGTGTCAGGCATGTCACCGGTCTGAGCTGTCAGCTATGTCGCCGGTCCGGGCCCTCCCCAGCCTTCCCTGCTACAGCGACGCCCCGCCGCAGATCATCACCTCCTGCCCGGTGATGGCCCCCGCCTCCGGCCCCAGCAGGAAGGCCGCCAGTGCCGCCACCTCCTCCGGCGCGATGTAGCGGCCGATCGGCGGCATCCGCGGCGGCACCGGCCCGCGGGCCGGGTCGCGCAGCATCGGCGTATCCGTCGCCCCCGGCGCCACCACGTTCACCGTGATGCGGCGTGGCAGCAGTTCCGCCGCCCAGGACCGGGCGAGGGCCAGCATCGCCGCCTTGCTCGCGGCATACTGGCTGCGCCCCGGCGCACCCCCGGACGCCCGGCTGCCGAGCAGCAGGATGCGCCCGCCCTCCGGCAGGCGCGGCGCCAACAGATCGGCCAGCCGGCAGGCGACATCGACATGCAGCCGCCACAGTGCTTCCCCGGCCGCCGGGTCCAGCGCGCCGAGCGGGGCGCTGCGCATCACCCCCGCGGCATGCACCAGGGCGGTCGGCGCGCAGCCTGCCAGCGCCGGCGCCAACGCGGCAGCGTCGAGCAGGTCCACGGTGCGATGCGCGAAGCCCGGATGATCGAGCGTCGGCGCGGTGCGGCTGAGGCCGGTGACCTGCCAGCCCTCCCGCAGCAGCCGCGCGCAGATGGCGAGGCCGATGCCTGAGCTGGCGCCGGTCACCACGGCGTGGCCGGCGGTCGGTCGGTCCGCTGTCATGCCTTTCTCCTGCCCCTCCGGCACGAAGGTTGACACGTCTCCGCCGCACGCCCTACCCGGGGCGTAATTCGCGGGGAAACGCCCATGAGCGGGATCATCGCCAGGCCCGAGACCCTGGCCCCGGCGCCGGGCGACCCGGACCGGCTGGACGCCTTCATCCCGACGCCCTGCGTGCAGAACCACGCCGCCTTCCTGCTGCCGCTGGCCGACGGGACCTTGCTTTGCACCTGGTTCGGCGGGACGCAGGAGGGCGTGCCGGACATCTCGATCCACCTGTCGCGCCTGGCACCCGGCGCGACGCGCTGGGCCGAGCCGCAGCGGCTGTCGGACGACCCGACCCGGTCGGAGCAGAACCCGCTGCTGTTCACCGCGCCGGATGGCCGCCTCTGGCTGCTCTGGACCGCGCAGATCGCCGGCAACCAGGACACCGCGCTGGTGCGGCGGCGGATCTCGGCCGATGCGGGCGCGAGCTGGGGACCGATCGAGACCCTCATCCCGGAGCGGCCCGGCTACGGCACCTTCATCCGCAACCCGATCACCGTCACCGCCGGCGGCGACTGGCTGCTGCCGATCTGGCGCTGCACCAGGCCCCCTGTCGGCGCCTGGACCGGCGACCTCGACACCAGCTCGGTCCTGCTCTCGGCCGACCAGGGCCGGAGCTGGCAGGAGATCGCGGTGCCGGGCAGCACCGGTTGCGTGCACATGAGCATCGTTGCCGCACCTGGCGGCGTCCTGCTCGCCTTCTTCCGCAGCCGCTGGGCGGACCATGTCCATCGCAGCGTCTCGAAGGATGGCGGCCATAGCTGGTCGGTGCCGGCGCCGACGGTGCTGCCGAACAACAATTCCTCGATCCAGGCGATCGCGCTGGCCAATGGCCATATCGCGCTGGCCTGCAACGCCAGCAGCGCCGCGGACGCCACCGGGCGGCGGCTGTCGCTGTATGACGACATCGGCGGCGAGGACATGGCGGCGCCGGCCGCGCCCGCCGCCGGGCGCAGCGCCTTCTGGGGCGCGCCGCGGGCGCCGATGACGCTGGCGATCTCCGCCGATGGCGGACTGACCTGGCCGTGGCGCCGCAACCTGGAAGTCGGCGACGGCTATTGCATGACCAATAACTCCAAGGACCGGCTGAACCGGGAATTCTCCTACCCTTCGCTCTGCCAGACCGCGGATGGCGCGCTGCACGTCGCCTTCACCTATTGGCGGCAGGCGATCAAGTATGTCCGGGTGTCGGAGGACTGGGTGCGGCGCGGCGATTGAGCACCGGCAGGGGGGAAGGACCATGAAACGACGCGAGGTGATCGCCGGCGGCGCCATACTGCTGGCCGCCCCGGCGCTGCGGGCGCAGGCCGCCTGGCCGCTGGGCCGCACCATCCGGGTGATCTGCCCCTGGCCGCCGGGCGCCGCCAATGACGCCATGGCACGGCTGCTGGCGCAGCGGCTGCAGGAAAAGCTGGGTGCGACCGCGGTGGTCGAGAACCGCACCGGCGGCGCCGGGCTGGTCGGCACCGGCGCCGTGCTGCAGGCGGCGCCCGACGGCTACACCCTGCTCGCCTCCGCCTTCAACACCGCGGTCATGCCGCTGGTCCTGAAGAATGCCAACTTCGACCCCGAGCGCGACCTGGAGGTGATGGCGCGCATCGCCCAGGCACCGCTGGTGATGGTGATCAGCGGCGCCCGGCCGGAGCGGACGGTGGCGGAGGTGATCGCCGCGGCCAAGGCGAAGCCGAAGGAATGGAGCATCGCGATCTCCTCGCTCGGCGCCGCCAGCCACCTGGCGACCATCGAGTTCAACCGCCGTACCGGCGCGAACCTCGACATGGTCAGCTATCGCGGTACCCAGCCGGCGCTGACCGACATGATGAGCGGCGCCGTGCCGCTGCTGATCGACAACAGCTTCGCCGTGCTGCCGGCGACCGGGGATGGCCGCGTCCGCGCCCTGGCCATCGCCGCGCCGCGGCGTTCGCCGCTGGCGCCGGAGCTGCCGACCATGGCGGAGGCCGGGCTGCCCGGCTACGAATTCCAATCCTGGTACGGCAGCTGGGCACCGCGCGGCACGCCGGCCGAGATCTGCGCGCAGGTCAACGCGCTGATGCAGGACACCATGCGCGACCCGGCGGTGCTGCAACGCCTGTCCGGCCAGGTGCTGGAGCCGGTGACCGAAAGCATCGCCGAGACGCGGCGCTTCATCCGTGCCGAGATCGAGCGCGCCGCGGCGTTGCTGCGCAGCGTGAACTACGTCCCGGAATAGGGATCAACCGGCGGCCGGCACATGGGCCCGGCCGCGCGGGTACTGCACCACCACCAATTCCAGCCCGGCCGCCCCGGCAGTCACGGCGAAAGGCGGCTCGGCCGGGCCGACAAAGGCGCAGGACAGGGCCGGCAGGGTGGTGCCGTCGGCGGCCTGGAGCTCGCCTTCCGTCACCACCCAGAATTGGCCGTCGCCCTCCGCCGGATCGGGGCCTTCCAGCGCCGCCCCGGGTGGCAGGCGGTGCCGCCAGGCGGCCATGCCGTCCGGCGCCGCCTCCAGCAGGGCCTCGGTGGCGGAGGATGCCGGGGGGACCGGGCCGGCGGTCGCCTGGCGGAAGCGGCGCTGCACGCCGCGCAATTCCTCGCGTGCCGCCGGCAAATAGCGGGCGCCGCGGTCATAGCCGTTGCGCAGGGTCAGGTAGTGCAGCCCGGCCTCGCCCGCGGTGATCGGGCCATAGGCGCTGAAGGCGTTGCTGTAGTGCACCGCGATCGGCGCCAGCGCGTGCGTGCCCAGCGTGCCGCTGCCGGCGACGACGATCTGGAACTGGTTGGCCTCGTGGAAATGCGCGTCCACCACCGATCCGGGCGGCTGCTCCACCAGGAAGGCCATCGGGTAGACCGCCTCCGGCCCGGGCGGCGGCTCGGCGCTGGCCATGTAGCGATTGCTGCCGATGAACGTACTGAGATGCGCCGAAACGCCGTTGGAGACGATGGCGCGGCGGGTGGCACGGGCCGCGTCGCCGGGGGCGAGAACGGGCATGGGCTGGGACCTCTCCCTGGAGTTGCCGACAACTATGTCGGTCCGGCCGCGGCCGGACAAGTCGGGCGGCCGCCCAGCCCAGCGCCAGCTCAGGCCGCCGCGTCCACCTGGGCGTCGCGCAGGATGTCCCGCAGCTCGGGCACGCAGGACCCGCAATTGGTGCCGGCGCTGAGCGCCACGCCGATCTCGGCGACCGAGGTCAGGCGCCGGTCGAGGATCGCCGCCCGGATGGTGGCGACGCCGACCCCGAAGCAGGCGCAGACGTTGCGTTCGGCCGGCTTCGCCGACAGCGCGCGCCCGGCCAACAGGCCCGGACGCGCCGCATCTGCCACGATCCCGTCGAGCAGCGCGGCAAGCGCCGCACCGCCGGGCAGGGCTGCGCGGCTGCCCTCGCGCTGCAGGAACAGGCAGGACTCGACGCGGCCATCGACCAGTGTGGCGAAGCGCCAGGCGCCGCGGGCGGGGTCGGCGATGTGGATCCGCTCGGCGCCGGCGGGGGCGGCCAGGAGGCGGTCGACCAGCGGCGCGATCTCGGCCGGCAGCGGCTCGGCGCAGGTGAGGTCCAGCACATGCCCGGCGGCGACCGGGGCGCGCGACCAGTGCAGGCCGGGTTCGTCGGGCCGCGTGGCGCGACGGTGCAGCAGCAACCCGCGCCAGCGGACCGGCAGGGCTTCGGCGCGCAGCGGTGTCGCCTTCAGCTCCGGCTGGCCGGAAACCGGGTCCACCGCCGCGCCGACCAGCCGGTCGATGGGGCCGGCGGAGGTGAAGGCATCCGTCCAGTGCATCGGCACGAAGACCTCGCCGGGGCGCTGGCCGGCATCGGTGGCGACGCGCAGCACGCAGTCGCCGTGCGGCGTGGCGAGGCGGATGAGGCCGCCCGGCGCGGCGCCGAGCCGCGCCGCATCGGCGGGCGCGAAGACGGCGGCGGGTGTCGGCGCGTGGTCCGACAGCCGCGGGACCTGGCCGGTACGGGTCATGGTGTGCCACTGGTCGCGGAGGCGCCCGGTGTTCAGCAGCAGCGGGAAATCCGCATCGCGCGCGGCGGCGAGGCCGCGGAAGGGCGTAGCGACGAAGCGGGCGCGGCCATCCGGCGTGGGGAAGCCGCCTGCGGCGAACAGCCGCCCGCCTTCCTGCGTGGCGCCAGCCGGCAGCGGCCAGCGGAAGGTCTCCATCGCCTCGTAGCCGGCCTCGTCCAACGTCGCCATGGCGCCGATATCGAAGGTGCGGGTGCCGTTATTCTCGAAGGCCGAGAGCGCGGCGTGTTCGCGGAACACCGCGGCCGGCGTCTCCCATGCGAAGGCGGTGTCCCAGCCCATGCGGCGGCCGATTTGCGCCAGCGCCCACCAATCGGCGCGCGCCTCGGCCGGCGCGGTGCGGAAGGGGCGCTGGCGGGAGATGCGGCGTTCCGAATTCGTCACCGTGCCGCTCTTCTCGCCCCAGCCGGCGGCGGGCAACACGACATCGGCGTATCTCGTCGTGTCAGTGTCCCAGCAGTCGGAGACGACGACGAAGGGGCAGGCTTCCAGCGCCGCCCGCACCCGGTCGGCGCGCGGCAGGCTGTCGGCCGGGTTGGTCGCCATGATCCAGACTGCCTTGACCCGGCTGTCGTGGATCGCATCGAACAGCTCCACCGCCTTCAGCCCCGGCTGCTTTGCCAGCCTTGGTGCATCCCAGAAGCGCCTGACGCGGTCGAGCGCGCCCGGCGTGTCGAAGCGCATATGCGCGGCAAGCTGATTGGCGAGCCCGCCGACCTCCCGCCCGCCCATCGCGTTGGGCTGGCCGGTGATGCTGAAGGGCCCCATGCCGGGGCGGCCGATGCGCCCCGTGGCCAGGTGGCAGTTGAGGATCGCGTTGACCTTGTCGGTCCCGGCCGAGGATTGGTTCACGCCCTGGCTGTAGACGGTGACGCTGCGTTCGGTCGCGGCGAACAGCGCGTAGAAGCGGGCGATGTCGGCGGGGGCCAGGCCAGTCAGCGCCGCGACATCCGTCCCGCGCGCCGCGTCCAGCGCCGTGTCGAAGCCGTTTGCATGCGCCGCCATCCAGGCGTGGTCCAGCGCGCCGGCATCGGCCAGATGCGCGAGCAACCCGTTGAACAGCGCCACGTCCGACCCCGGCGCCAAGGCCAGGTGCAGGTCAGCGCCCGAGGATGTGGCGGTGCCGCGCGGGTCGATGACGACCACTTTCGTGCCCCGCTCGCCACGCGCCGCCTGCAGCCGGCCATGCAGCACCGGGTGGCACCAGGCGAGGTTGCTGCCGACCAGCACGACGAGGTCGGCCTCCTCCAGGTCCTCGTACACCCCGGGCACCACGTCGGCGCCGAAGGCCCGCGTATGCCCGGCGACGGAGGAGGCCATGCAGAGCCGGCTGTTGGTGTCGATGTTGCCGCTGCCGATGAAGCCCTTCATCAGCTTGTTGGCGACGTAGTAGTCCTCGGTCAGGCACTGGCCGGAGACGTAGAAGGCGACCGAATCCGGCCCGTGTTCGGCGATGGTGGCGCGGAACCGCGCCGCCACCAGGTCCAGCGCCGCATCCCAGGACGCCCGCGCGCCGTCCACCATCGGGTGCAGCAAGCGCCCGGCATCGCCCAGCGTCTCGCCCAGCGCCGCGCCCTTCACGCAGAGCCTTCCCTTGTTCGCCGGATGCGCCGGGTCGCCGCGCAGCGTGCCGTCCGGCTGCGCCAGAACCCCGCAGCCGACGCCGCAATAGGGGCAGGTGGTCCGGACGGCGCCCGTCATGACGCCCCGCCCGGGATGGACAGCAGCACGCGGCCGTCCTCGACCTTCACGGCGAAGCGCCGCGCGCATCCCACATCGGGTGCGGCGGCCTCGCCGCTCTGCAAATCGATGACCCAATTGTGGAGCGGGCAGGTCACGGCATGGCCGTGCACGATGCCCTGGCTCAGCTTGCCGCCCTTGTGCGGACAACTGTCCTCCATTGCGAAGACATGGTCGTCCAATGCACGGAACACCGCGATGTCGCCGACCGCCGTGGCGACCACCCGCGCGCCCTGGCGCGGGATGTCGCCGAGCTGGCCGATGACGGTCCAGCGCGACGCCTTGGTCATGCCGTCCATCGCCGTCACTCCACCGGGACCAGGGTCTTGAAGGGCTCGGCGACGGCGCCGCCGGCGGCACGCTCGGCCCAGGGATCGTCCTGCATGAACTGCTGGGAGTAGAGGAAGCGTTCGTGCAGCGCGCGGCGGCCCTCGGCGTCGGCGACGACCTTGGCCTTCACGTACTCGATCCCGACCCGCTCCACCCAGGGCGCGGTGCGTTCGAGGTAGCGGGCTTCCTCGCGGTACAGCTGCAGGAAGGCGCCGCAATACTCCAGCACCTCCGCCTCGGTCTCCACCTTGCACAGCTTGTCGGTGGCGCGGACATGGATGCCGCCATTGCCGCCAACCGACAGCTCCCAGCCGCTGTCCACCGCGACGACGCCGAAATCCTTGATCGTCGCCTCGGCGCAGTTGCGCGGACAGCCGGACACCGCGAGCTTGACCTTGTGCGGGTGCCACGACCCCCAGGTCATCTTCTCCAGCTTCACGCCCATCGTGGTGCTGTCCTGCGTGCCGAAGCGGCACCAGGTGGAGCCGACGCAGGTCTTCACCGTGCGCAGCCCCTTGGCATAGGCGTGGCCCGAGACCATCCCGGCGGCGTTGAGGTCGCGCCACACCGCCGGCAGATCCTCCCGCCTGATGCCGAACAGGTCGATGCGCTGGCCGCCGGTGACCTTCACCTCGCGCACGTTGTACTTGTCCGCCACGTCGGCGAGCGCGCGCAGCTCCTTCGCATTGGTCAGCCCGCCCCACATGCGCGGCACGACGGAATAGGTGCCGTCCTTCTGGATGTTGGCGTGCATGCGCTCATTGACGAAGCGCGACTGCGCGTCGTCCACGTATTCGCCCGGCCAGGCGCAGATCAGGTAGTAGTTCAGCGCCGGGCGGCAGGAAGCGCAGCCTTCCGGATTCTTCCACTCCAGCCGCCGCATCACCGCGGGGATCGACTTGATCCCCTCCGCGACGATCGCCTTGCGGACGAAGTCGTGCCCATGCGCGGTGCACTTGCACATCGGCTTCTCGCCGGCCGCCTTCTGGAAGCCGTCGCCGAGCGAGATCGCCAGCAGGCTTTCGACCATCGGGGTGCAGGAGCCGCAGGAGGCGCTGGCCTTGGTATGCGCCCGCACCGCATCCAGCGTCGTCAGCCCCTTCTCCGCGATCGCCTCGGTGATCTTGCCCTTGCAGATTCCGTTGCAGCCGCAGATCTCGGCGCTGTCCGCCAGCGCCGCGACCGCGGCATGCGGATCGGGCGCCGCGGCACCCAGCGCGGCCAGCGCCACCGTGCGGCCGAGGATGATGGTGTCGCGCATCGCGGAGACATCCGCCCCCTCGCGCAGCATCTGGAAGTACCAGCCGCCATCGGCGACGTCGCCGTACATGACGGCACCGACCACCTTGTTCTCGCGCAGCACCAGCTTGCGGTATACGCCGCGGGCGGCGTCGGCGAAGGTGATCTCCTCATCGGCCTCGTCGGCCGCGTTCAAGGCGCCGGCGGAGAAGACGTCGATGCCGGTGATCTTCAGCCGGGTGGACAACGCCGGGGTGACGTAGGTCGCGTCCTCGTCGCCCGCCAGCTGCGCGGCGCAGACCTTGGCCTGCTCCCAGATCGGCGCCACCAGGCCGAACACCGCGCCGCGATGCTCGATGCATTCGCCGACGGCGAAGACGTTCGGGTCCTCGCTGGTCCGCATGCCGTCATCGACGACGATGCCGCGGTTCACTTCCAGGCCCATGGCGCGGCCGATATCGATGTTCGGCCGGATGCCGATGGCGACGACCACCAGGTCGGCCTCGATCTCGCGGCCATCGGCCAGCTTCACGCCGGTCGCGCGGTCGGTGCCGGTGATCTGTTCGGTCTGGCCGTTGGTGAAGAAGGCGATGCCGCGCTTGTCGAGGTCGCGCTGCAGCAGCGTGCCCGCCGCCACGTCGAGCTGCCGCTCCATCAAGGTCGGCATCAGGTGGACCAGCGCCACCGACATGCCGCGCCGCTTCAGGCCCCAGGCGGCTTCCAGTCCCAGCAACCCGCCGCCGATGACGCAGGCGCGCTTGTGGGTCTGCGCCGCGGCCAGCATTGTCTCGACATCGGCGATGTCGCGGAAGGCGCAGGTCCCGGGCAGGCCGAGGCCGGGGATCGGCGGCGCCAGCGGCTTCGAGCCGGTGGCGAGAAGAAGCTTGTCGTAGCCGACCGTGATCCCTGAAGCGGACGTCACCGTGCGTTCAAGCCGGTCCACGCCGACGGCCGGGTCGCCCGCGATCAGGCGGATGTCGTTCTCCGCGTACCACTCACGGCTGTTGATGACGATCTGCTCGAGCGTCTTTTCACCGGCCAGCACGGAGGACAGGGCGATGCGGTCGTAATTCGGGTGCGGCTCGGCGCCGAAGACGGTGATCGCGTAGCGCTGCGGCGCGCGCTTCAGCAATTCCTCGACCGCGCGCATGCCGGCCATGCCGTTGCCGATGACGACGAGGCGCTGACGCTGGGGGGACATCATGTTCATGGCGGATGCTCCTTCGGCGTCAGGCGCGCGGCGCGGCGGGGCAGGGGCCTGAAGCGGCGGCGCGCACCGGCGCTCCGCCCCTCGGGCGGCTGCGCGCGGCCGAACCAGGACGGACGGCAACGGCCAGGATGGGCGGATGTCCCGGCGGGAGGATGGCCATGGTCACGATGGGGGTACTCCGCGGAGCCGTGTCCGCGCGCAGGCCGCCTTTGGCCCGCAGGTTCAGCACTGGTGTGGCCTTGCGCCACCCCGCTGCCCGGCATCGCCCCGCCATTGGGGGAAAACGGGGCCGGATGCGGCGGCAAGGCCCTGGCCTGCCGGCACCGACATGTGTGAGGTAGCAGAGTGCCCGCCTTCGCAGCAATGCCGTTTTTCGAGGCGGGAAGGTGGCGACCGTCAGAAATGCTTAATATCTACGCACGCTTTGTTTAATTTACGGTCTTTTTGGCTTCGCCTGATCGCCGATTGCCGTATCGGTTGAATTTCGGCATCATTCCTTCAATCACTTAAGGGAGGGGTGCATGCGTGCCGGGCCGCCTATCGTCGACCCGGTTGCCACCGATATCGACCCGCTGACAGGTCTTGTCCCGCGCTGGCACCTGCGCAGCATGATCGCGGAATCCCTGGCGAACGCACCCGACCCGGTCTCCCCGCCGGCCCTGCTCGTCCTTGACCTGGACCGCTTCAAGGCGGTGAACGACAGCGCCGGACACGACACCGGCGATGGGGTCCTGCAACGCGTGGTGCGCCGCATCCGCGGTGCCGCCGGACCCGATGCCGTGATCGCCCGCACCAGCGGCGATGAATTCGCCATCTTCCTGCCGCGTGGCGACGCCGCGGCGATGGCCGCCAGGCTGCTGGAACTCGTCGCCAGGCCCTATGCGGTGAATGGCCACGCGATCACCCTCAGCACCAGCATCGGTGTCGCCCTCTGGCCGGCAGACGGGCAGGACGCGGACAGCTTGCTGCGCGCCGCCACCATCGCGCTGCACCAGGCGGAAGCCGATGGCCGCAACCGGCAACGCGCCTTCGAGCCTTCGATGCAGGACCGTGCGCGGCTGCGCCTGGCGCTGGAAACCGACCTGCGTGCCGCCCTGGCGCTGCAGCAGATGGAGGTGCGGGAGGCACTGAGCCTTGACCAGTTCCAACTGCACTACCAGCCGCAAGTAGAACTCGCCGATGGCAGGCTGACCGGGTTCGAGGCGCTGCTGCGCTGGCAGCATCCGACCCGTGGCATGGTCGGGCCGGACAGCTTCATCCCGCTGGCCGAGACCATCGGGGTGATCGGCGTGCTCGGCGCCTGGGTCATGCGCACCGCCTGCCGCGCCGCGGCGCGCTGGCCGGTGCCGGCGCACGGCACCCCGCTGCGGGTGGCGGTCAACCTCTCGCCGCTGCAATTGCGCGAAGGCCGGGCGCTGATCACCGGGGTGGCAGAGGCGCTGGCCGAGTCCGGGCTGCCGGCCAGCCGGCTGGAGATCGAGGTGACCGAAAGCGCCATGGCGGAGGATTCGGCGGCACTGCTGGCCGAGATCCACGCGCTCGGCGTGTCGCTGTCGATCGACGATTTCGGCACCGGCTACTCGTCGCTCAGCCGCATCGGGCAGTTTCCCTTCGACCGACTCAAGATCGACCGTTCCTTCATCCGCGGCCTTGGCGCGGCGCGGCGGCCCGGCACGGGCGGCGACCCGGCCTGGATGATCCGCGCCATCGCCGCGCTCGGGGCCGGGCTCGGCGTCTCCACTGTGGCGGAAGGCGTGGAGACGCCGGCGCAGGCGCGGCTGGTGCGCGAAGCCGGCGCGACCGAGATGCAGGGCTACCTGGTCAGCCGGCCGGTGCCGGAGGATGCCGTGCCGGCCCTGATCGCCCGCCTGGATGCCGCCACCGCGCCGGAGGAGATGCCTGGATGACCGAGCCGCTCTACAGCCTGGCCTATTTCAGCCGCAACATGATCCAGGGCGACGCTGCCACGGTGGATGCCGAGATCACCGCGATCCTCGACGTTGCGCGGACCAAGAACCGGGCGGCCGGCATCACCGGCGCGCTGCTGTTCAGCGGCGGCTGCTTCGCCCAGGTGCTGGAAGGCCCGCGCGGCGCGGTGGAGGACATCTTCGAGACCATCCAGAACGATGAGCGCCACCGCGACGTGACGATCCTGCACCTGCATCCGATCGAGACGCGCAGCTTCCCAAGCTGGTCCATGGCCTACGCCGGCACGACGGAAGGCATGCAGGAAAGGCTGGCGGCGACGGCGGTGCTGGCCTCCCCCGACGCGATCCAGGCCGGGGCGCCCGGGCAGAGCTTCCTCGACGTGCTCAGCGACTATATCCGGCGCGACGAAAAGGTAGCGCGGTAGGGCGGTGCCAAGGCCGCGACCATCAGCCCGCGGCGGCCCGCAGCGTCAATCGTCGGCCAGCACGAACAGCAGCAGCAGCGTCCGCTGCAGCAGGTTTTCATTGTCGTCCGAGAGCAGCGCCACCAGCGTGCGGCCACCAACCCGCACCGCGCTGACCCCTTCGAAATTGTCGATCGGCAGCGGCGCGGCGATGCGCAACATCTCCTCGCCCTGCAGCACCGTCCCCGGTCCGGCCGCACGCAGCGCCGCGGCGGGGATGCGGACCAGGCGGCCGCCGAAGCCGGCGAACACCGAGAAACTGCGTTCCAGCACCAGCGCGCCGCCATCCGGCAGCGGTGCCGTGTCGGCCGGGCTCAGCCCCTCCCCGGGCCGGTAGGCGAGCGGCCGCCATTCGCCAGGCGGTCCACCGAGCCAGGCCCGCACCACGCCGGGCTGGTCGCGGACGCTCATTGCCTCGGTGATCGCCAGCCAGCGGCCATCGGCGAGGACGGCGAGCGATTCCAGGCCGCCATTGCCGCCCGCCTCCTCCAGCCCCGGCGGCGCCTGGACGTAGCGGCCGGGCCCGTCGATGTCGGCATAGGCACGGATGCGGTGCCAGCGTTCGAAGCCGACGAGCCAGGTGCCGTCCGGCAACCTGGCGAGGGCTTCGGCGTCGCCGCTATGGCCGCGCGGCAGCGGCTGCCCGGCGCCGTCGCGCAACGGGCCGGTGCGCAGGCTGGAAAGGCCCGCCGGCCGGCCGTCGCGCAGCTCGATCCGCGCGGTCATCCAGTGCGCCAGGTCGCTGATCGCGGTGATGCGCAGTTCCGAGTCGAGATGCAGGGCCGAGAGGCCACCGAAGCCCAGCGCCCCGTCGTCGATCTCGAGACCACCGAGCAATTCGAGGCGGCTCCCGGGCGGCAGGGGCGACAGCGCGATCGGCCGGGCCGGGGTGCCCTGGGCAGCGCCGCCCGCGACGCAGGCGGCGGTGGCCAGCGCTGCCGCGCCGACGGCCATGATGGACCGGCGGCGCCAGCGCCCGCCGGGCTGGGGCAGCATGCCGGGGCTCAGGCGACGAGCGCGGCGCGTTCCGTCGCAGCGCGCTGCCAGGCTTCGGCGGCGTCCTCGTCGAACAGTTCGGCCAGCTTCTTCATCATGGTCCCGCCAAGCTCCTCGGCGTCCACGATGGTGACCGCCCGCCGGTAGTAGCGGGTAACATCATGGCCGATGCCGATGGCAATCAGTTCCACGTCACCGCGGCCTTCGATATCGCCGATCACCTTGCGCAGGTGGCGTTCCAGGTAGTTGCCCGGGTTCACCGACAGCGTGCTGTCATCGACCGGCGCGCCGTCCGAGATCACCATCAGGATGCGGCGGTGCTCGGGCCGGTTGCGGATGCGCTTGTAGGCCCATTCCAGCGCCTCGCCGTCGATGTTCTCCTTCAGCAGGCCTTCCCGCAGCATCAGCCCGAGATTCTTGCGGGCGCGCCGCCAGGGCGCGTCGGCCGCCTTGTAGACAACGTGGCGCAGGTCGTTCAGCCGGCCGGGATTGCGCGGCTTGCCTTCCTGCACCCATTTCTCGCGGCTCTGGCCGCCCTTCCAGGCCCGGGTGGTGAAGCCGAGGATCTCGGTCTTCACCGCGCAACGCTCCAGCGTGCGGGCGAGGATGTCGGAGCACATGGCGGCGACCGTGATCGGCCGGCCGCGCATGGAGCCCGAATTGTCGATCAGCAGGGAGACGACGGTGTCGCGGAAATCGGCCTCGCGCTCCCGCTTGTAGGTCAGCGCCAGCAGCGGGTTGGCGATGATGCGGGACAGCCGGGCGGCGTCCAGCATGCCTTCTTCCAGGTCGAATTCCCAGGCGCGCTGCTGCTGCGCCAGCAGCCGGCGCTGCAGCCGGTTGGCCAGCTTGGAGACGACGCCCTGCAGGTGCGACAGCTGCTGGTCGAGTTGCTGGCGAAGGCGCGCCAACTCCTCCGGGTCGCAGAGCTCGTCCGCCTCGACGATCTCGTCATGCGCGACGGTGAAGGGGTGGTAGCGGCTGGCATCATCGGTGACCGGCACCTCGCGGCGCTGCTGCGGCCCGCCCGGCTTGTCGTCGCCCTCGGCGGCGGCGCCCTCGTCCTCCGACTCCTCGACCTCCTCGTCCGAGGCCTCGCCCTGCATGGTCTCGGGCTGCGCGCCCATCATGCTTTCCTGGTCCTGCGCCTGGGCTTCGCCCTCGCCGGACTGGTCCTGCTGGGTGGATTGCTCGCCGCTCTCCTCCCCGTCCTCCTGATCCTCGGCCTCCGCCTCGATCTCGGCCTCCGCCAGGTCGAGCGCTGTGAGCAGCTTGCGGGCGGCGCGGGCGAAGGAATCCTGGTCGTCGGTGGTCTCGGCCATCTCGGCCAGCGCGGTATCCGCCTGCTCGCCGATGGTGTCGCGCCACAGATCCAGCACGCGGCGCGCGGCCTCGGGCGCCGGCTCGCCGCTGATGCGTTCGCGGGCGAGGAGGGACAGCGCCGCGGGCAGCGGCAGCTGGTCCTTCCGCGTCATGCGGTCGTAGCCCTCGGTCTCGCACTGGTCGGACAGGCGGGCGCGCAGGTTGGCGGCGACGCCGGCCATGTGCTTGCTGCCGACCGCCTCGACCCGCACATCCTCCAGCGCGTCGAAGACCTCCTTGGCCTCCCGGCGCTGGGGCAGGCGGGCATTGTGCACCTGTTCCGAATGGTGGCGGATGCGAAGGGCTGCCGCATCTGCCGCACCGCGCAGCTTGGCCATCTCGGCGGCCGGCAGGGCGCGGGTCGGCAGCGGCAGGCGCACCCGCTTGCCGGAGACGCCACCCGGGCCGGGCTGGAAGGCGACCTGCACCTCGGCATTGGCATGCGCGATGGCGCGCAGCGTGCCGGCGGTGGCGCGCTTGAATTCTTCCTGGCGGGTCAGGTCTTGCTTGGACATGGTCTCGTCAGCCCTGGTGGCGCATGCCGGGAAGGTGTCGATGGGATGGTGGGAAGAGCGCCGTCCATTCCCGTCCTGGCCTGGCCCGGCCATCCGATCCCGCGGGTCCGCGGGACCGGGCATGCCCGGGTCGGAGACGGGCACGATGTCCGGTGGCAGGTGCGGGTCGCAGCCTGCACGCCCGGCGTTACCCCGCCTTCTTCAGCGAGGTACCCATCGCCAGGTCCTCGTTGAAGCAGCGCTGGTAGTATTCGGCCACCGTGCTGCGCTCGGCCTCATCGCACTTGTTCAGGAAGGTCAGGCGGAAGGCGAAGCCGACATCGCCGAAGATCTTGGCGTTCTCGGCCCAGGTGATGACGGTACGCGGCGACATGACGGTGCTGATGTCGCCGGCGATGAAGCCGGCGCGGGTCAGGTCGGCCAGCGCCACCATCGCCTCGATCCGCTTCTTCAGCTTCGGGTCGCTGCCATCCGAGCCCATCTTGGCCAGGACGATCGAGGTCTCCTGCGCATGCGGCAGGTAGTTCAGCGTGGCAACCACCGACCAGCGGTCCATCTGGCCCTGGTTGATCTGCTGCGTGCCGTGATAGAGGCCGGTCGTGTCGCCGAGGCCCACCGTGTTCGCCGTGGCGAACAGGCGGAACATCGGGTGCGGCCGGATCACCTTGTTCTGGTCGAGCAGGGTCAGCTTACCCTCGACCTCCAGCACCCGCTGGATGACGAACATGACGTCCGGGCGGCCGGCATCGTATTCGTCGAACACCAGCGCGCAGGGGTGCTGCAGCGCCCAGGGCAGGATGCCTTCGCGGAATTCGGTGACCTGCTTGCCGTCCTTCAGGACGATCGCGTCCTTGCCGATCAGGTCGATGCGGCTGATGTGGCTGTCCAGGTTCACCCGGATGCAGGGCCAGTTCAGCCGGGCCGCCACCTGCTCGATATGGGTGGATTTCCCGGTGCCGTGGTAGCCCTGGATCATCACCCGGCGGTTGTTGGTGAAGCCGGCCAGGATCGCCAGCGTCGTCTCACGGTCGAACCGGTAGGTGCTGTCGACCTCCGGCACGTGCTCCGTGCGCAGGGAGAAGGCCGGCACCTGCAGGTCGATGTCGAGGCCGAAGGCCTCCCGCGCACTGACGGTGATGTCGGGGGTATCGATCGCCGAAGTTGGACGGATTTCGGCGAGGGTGGCGACCTTGTTCATCGGCATCCGCTCAGGGTTCTTGGTGGCAGACTAGGCCAGTGTTGCGCGGCAGGCTACCCGGGCCCCGGCATTTTCCCCAACGGCCGCGGGGATCGGTCCCGGCGCGGTCAGGGGGCGGCTTCGGCCGGTTCCGCCGGCGCGGCCGTCCGCGCGGCGCCGAGCCGTTGCCGCAACAGGCTGTAGGCCCGGTTCACGTCCTTCAGCCGGTCCTCGGAGGCGCGGTCGGCGCCGTTCAGGTCCGGGTGCAGCTGCTTGGCCAATTCCTTGTAGCGCGCGCGCAGGGCCACCGAATCCACCGGCCAGGTCAGGCCGAGAACGTCCAGCGCGGCGCGCAGTTCGGGCGGCGCCTCGCGCTTCTCCTCCCGCGGCTTGGCGCGCTGCGCGTGCAGCGGCGTGTCGCGCAGTATGCCGAGCGGATCGCGCAGATACTCCGGTGAGAAGCGGCTGGAGCCGCCGAGCCGCCCGAGCGGCCAGGTCGGCCGCTGCCAGGAGGTGTCGTTGCGCAGGTTCGCCTCGATCTCCGCCGGGCCCATGCCTTTGTAGTAGTCCCAGGCGGCGTTGTACTCCCGCACGTGCGGCAGGCAGAACCAGACGTATTCGTTGAGGGCTGAGCGCGACCGCGGGGCACGGAATTCGCCGACGGAGGCACAGCCCGGCGCGTCGCAGGGGCGAAGCGGCCGGTCCGGGTCGGGCACGGGGGTGCGGCCGCGGCGGGAGGACATCGATGCTTTATGGGCGCCGCCTGCCAGGGGCGCAAGGCGAGCGAGGCATCGCGAGGTCCGCGGCAAAGCCTTGCCGGCGGCACGGAAACCGTTGAAAAGACGCGCATGCAGACCCGCTCCGAGCGCATCCGCCACGCCCTGGAATCCGCCTTCCCGCCGGCCCGGGTGGAGGTGCAGGACGACAGCCACCAGCATGCGGGCCATGCCGGCGCGGCGCCGGGCGGGGAGACGCACTATTCCGTCCTCGCGGTCAGCCCGGCCTTTGCCGGCATGAACCGGGTCGCCCGCTCCCGTGCCGCCCATGCGGTGCTGGAGAGCGAATTCGGCGGCGGGCTGCACGCCCTGTCGCTGCGCCTGCTGACGCCGGAGGAAGCCGCCCGGGGCTAGCGCGCCGGACCCGCTAGCCTGTTGTTTGCCGTGGAGATTCGCCGCGCCGGACGTCGCCGCGCCGCGGCGATCGGCTCTAGGCGAGGCGCCGCTTGGCCGCTATGGGACCGCACTTCCCGAGCAGGACACCAGGACATGACCCCAGCCGAACTCGCCGCCGTGCAGGCCCATCTGCGCCGGCTGCTGGGCAATGAGCGGCTCAAGCTCTCGACCCCGCAGCGCAAGAACGCCACCGTCGAATTGTATGTCGGGGACGAGTTCGTCGGCACCGTCCACCGCGACGCCGAGGATGGCGAGGTGTCCTACTCCGTGCAGATCGTCGTGCTGTCCGAGGATCTGTCGCAGCTCAACTGAACCGCCGCCGGCCCTGCGGCGTCATCACCGGATGAGCAGCGACCCAGGCCCCGGCCAGTCCCGCCTCGACGCCGTGCGCTGCCCGCATTGCGACGAGATCACCATGCCCAACCTGCTGGAGGATGGGAGCTGCGTCTGCTCCTGCGCCGCGGAGCGGGCCTTGCCGATCGACCCGGTGCACGGGACGTCCGCGGATGGTGGCGGCATGCCGGCGCCGGTGGATGAGCCGGCGCCACCCGCCGCACCGCGGCCCATCAGGCTGCCGGAGGACAAGGGCCAGTTCGGCCGGGACGTCCAAACCGAGGATTACGGCCGGTTGCGCCGCCCGCCCGGCGGGTAGGTCAGCGGTACCAGCGCCGCCGCCGCGCCCAGGCATCGCGCGCCCTCCTCGCACCAGCCCGCGCGCCGCCAGACCTCCTGCCTTTGCCGTGCCGCGCCTGCCCGCCGACGCCATGCGGCCGCGCGCCACCGCTCGGAATCGCGGCGGCGCTGCGCATTCCCCCACCCGCCGACCGGCTGCGCAGCGACCCGGGCAGCGAGGCCGGCGGCACCCGGCAGGCCAAGCGGCAGGTGACGGCGCGCGTTGGGCAGCATGGGCTCCCGCCGTCTGCCGCGTCGGAACGCCGATGCGGCGCGCAGGGGCCCGCCGCGCCTACTTCAACGCCTGTGCCGCCTTCAGCACCTCGGCGGCATGCGCCTCAGGCTTCACCTTGCGCCACACCTTGGCGACCTGCCCCGCGGCGTCCACCAGGAAGCTGCTGCGCTCCATGCCCATGTACGTCTTGCCGTACATGGATTTCTCCACCCAGGTGCCATAGGCCTCGGCCACCGCATGGTCCTCGTCCGAGGCCAGCGGGAACTCGAGGTTGAATTTCTTGGCGAATTTCTCGATGGGCGGCAGCTTGTCCGGGCTCACCCCGATCACCGTCAGCCCCAGCTTGCCGAGCTGCGGCAGGGCTTCCTGGATGCCGCAGGCCTGCTTGGTGCAGCCGGGCGTGTCGGCCTTCGGGTAGAAATACAGCAGGAAGGGCGTGCCCTGCAGCCCTTCCAGGCTGACCGTGCGCCCGCCGCTGGCCGGCATGCTGAAGGCCGGCGCCGGCGCGCCTTCCACTGGTCCCGCTTCGCTCATTGCCCCGCCCCCGTTGCCAGACTGCCGAGTCGGCGTTCGAAGATCGCCCGCACCGTCCCGGCCATCTCCGCCATCTGTGCGCGCAACCCGGGGAGGTCAACCGCCGGCGCCGGCAGCAACGGCGCCACCGCCCGCAGCAGCGCCGCCGCGGCGGGTTCCGGCAGCGCCAGGTCGCGGGATGTGCCATGGGTCAGGCGGACCAGCCCGATCACCGTCCGCCACAGCCGGTCGGCGCGGATCAGCGCATCGGCCTCCGCCGCCGGCAGCGCCCCGGCATCGCGCAGCCGGGCCAGCGCCAGGCGGGTGCAGGTGGCCAGCACCTTAGGCGTGGCGGCGGCGTGGCGCAGCTGCAGCGCCTGCGCGATGAACTCCACCTCGATCAGCCCGCCCGGCATCGCCTTCAGGTCCCAGGGTCCGTCCGGCGGCAGGTCGCGCAGCATGCGCTGCCGCATCGCCACCGCATCGGCCAGCGCCGCCTCCCCCGCGCCCGGCCGGGTCAGCGCGGCCCGCAGCACCTCGGCGATCCGCCGCCGCAGCGCCGGCGGCCCGGCGATCGGCCGCGCCCGGGTCAGCGCCATGCGCTCCCAGGTCCAGGCCTCGGTCATGTGGTAGGCCGCGAAGGTCGACAGCCGCACCGCCACCGGCCCCTTGTTGCCCGAGGGGCGCAGCCGCATGTCGACCTCCCACAACCGGCCCTCCGCCCCCGGCGCGGTGATGGCGCTGACCACCTGCGGCGCGAGGCGGAGGAAGTATTCGCTCGGCGCCAGCGACCGCTTGCCGCCCTCGCTCCCCGTCGCCTCCGGGTCATGGTCGTAGAGCAGCACGAGGTCGAG
This sequence comes from Paracraurococcus sp., assembly GCA_049315625.1. Classification (GTDB taxonomy): domain Bacteria; phylum Pseudomonadota; class Alphaproteobacteria; order Acetobacterales; family Acetobacteraceae; genus Paracraurococcus. The sequence continues at coordinate 13,216 of JBMOJU010000003.1, read as the reverse complement.
GTCGGAGCCCGGCAGCATCTCCCGGCTGCCCAGCTTGCCCATGGCCAGCACCGCCAGTGCGCCGCCCGGCACGCGGCCGTAGCGTTCGGCGAAATCGGCGATGATGCGCGGCAGCAGCGCGGCGATGGCGGCATCCGCCAGGTCGGACCGCAGCTCGCCGGCGGTGTCGGCATCGATCGCACCTTCCAGCGCCGCGGCGTCGATCTCGAATTTCCGCGCCGTCGCCAGGCGGCGGGCGGCATCCATCGCCTCCTCCAGGTGGCGGGCATCCTTGACCAGGGCCGGCAGCCCGGCCGACGGGTCGGCGGAACACGGCGCGATGCCGCCGGCCAGCAGCCCGTCCAGCGCTGCCGGGTTGCGCGCCAGGTGCTCCGCCAGCTGCGGCGCGGCGCTCAGCAGGAAGGCGATACGGTCCAGCAGCGCCGGGTTGCGGTGCAGCAGGCTCAGCACCTGCACGCCGGCCGGCAGCCGGCCGAGCACCGCATCGAAGCGCAGCAGCGCCTGGTCCGGGTGGGATTGCCGGCCGAAGGCGGCCAGCAGCGCCGGCATCAGCGCGGTGAGCAGCTCCCGCGCCCGCTCCGACCGCGTGGCGCGCGGCCGGCCATGGTGCCACGCCCGCACCATGGCGCCGACCGAGGCAGGCTCGGCGAAGCCGAGGCGCTTCAGCGTCGCCAGGGTGCCGGGATCGTCCTCCACCCCGGTGAAGACCAGGTTGCCCGTGCCGGCACCGTCCTTCCCCTCGACGCTGAGCGAGGGTGCGGTCTCGAAGAAGCTCTCGTAGTGGCGCTCGACCCGGGCGAGGTGGCCCAGGAAGGCGGCGGCGAAATCATCCCCGCCGGCGAAGCCCATGAAGGAGGCGATGCGGGCCAGCCCGGCCGCATCCTCGGGCAGCCGGTGGGTTTGCCGGTCGGCCACCATCTGCAGCCGGTGTTCCAGGGTGCGCAGGAAGACATAGGCATCGGCCAGGTCCGCCGCCGCCCGCCGGTCCAGCCGCCCCGCCGCGGCCAGCGCCGCCAGCGCGCCGAGCGTGGTCGGGTCGCGCAGGCCGGGGTCGCGCCCGCCCCAGATGAGCTGGAGCACCTGGGCGGTGAATTCGATCTCGCGAATCCCACCGCGGCCCAGCTTCACGTCGTGCCCGGCCAGGGCGATAGTCGCCCCGGCGCCGCGGGCGCCCTTGTGCACATGGATCTGCCGCTTGATCGAATGGATATCCGCGACGGCGGCGAAATCGAGGTGACGGCGCCAGACGAAGGGGCGGATCTCGCGCAGGAAATGCTCGCCAAGGGCGCGGTCGCCGGCCACCGGCCGGGCCTTGATCATGGCCGCCCGCTCCCAGTTCTGGCCCATGCTCTCGTAGTAGACGATCGCTGCGTTGATCGAGACGGCGAGCGGCGTCGCCGCCGGGTCCGGGCGCAATCGCAGATCGGTGCGGAAGACGTAGCCCTCCGCCGTGCGTTCATCCAGCAGGCGCACGAGGTCGCGCGCCAGCCGCACGTAGCAGGCGCCCGCCCGGTCGCTGTGATAGGTAGCGGCCTCCCGGTCATACAGAACCATGAGGTCGACATCCGAGGAGTAGTTCAGCTCCCGCCCGCCGAGCTTGCCCATCCCGAGCACGATGAGGCCGCTGCCCTTGCCGATCGCCTTCGGGTCCGGCCGCGCGCCGTTGGCCGGCCGGGCGATGCGCAGCTCGCCGCGTTCCCCGGCCGCCAGCAGCAGATGCGCGCAGGCGAAGTCGATGGTGCCGTCGGCCAGGTCCGACAGCGCGCCGGTGATGCGGTCGAGCGGCCAGAGCCCGGCGAGGTCGGCCACCGCGATGACCAGCGCCGCCTGCCGCTTCACCCGGCGCAGCAACGCGCCGACCGCGTCGCGCGCGGCGCCCGTATCGGCATGGCGCAGCGGCGCCATGGCGACATCGAGCGCCTCGTCCGGCCCGCGTTCGGCCAGCCGCAGCAGGATCGCCGGCTCGCGCTGCGCCAGCTCCGCCAGGTAGGGGCTGTGGCCACCCAGCGTGCCGAGCAGCGCCGCACCGCCCGGGCTCGCTGCGAAGCCGCGGGCGGCAGGATCGGCCTCGGCGAAATGCTGCGCCAGGCGGTCGGCGGCGGTGCGGTCATACGGGCGGGGCAGGCGGTCCGGCGCCAGGGCGATCTGCGGCATCATCCGCGAGGGAACGCGTGAGCGCGGCCCCAGGTCAAGCGGTTCGCACCGGCACCCGGCATTGGTGCTGGCGCCTGGCGCATCGCTGCGCCGCCGTCGCCGTCGCGTTCAGCGTCCTGGTCCTCGCCGGGCTTGGCACCCTGGCCTGGCGGCTGGCGGAGCGGCCGCTCGACCTGCCGCAGCTTGCCCGGCGGATCGAAGCCACGGTGAATGCCCGGCCGGGCGGGCCGCAACTCGCCATCGGCCACGCCGCCATCGCCTGGGAAGGCTTCCGCGGCGGCACCGCCGCGCCGCTCGATATCCGGCTGCGGGAGGTCCGGCTGCGCGCCGGCGGGGCGGAGATCGACCTGCCGGAAGCGGCCCTCACGCTGTCCTTCCGCGCCCTGCTGCGCGGCGTCGTCGCACCGGCGACGATCGAGCTCCGCCGGCCGCGGCTGCGGGCCACCCTGACCGAGGGCGGCATCTCGCTCGGCCTGGACGGGCCGCCGGCTGGGGCAGCGGCCGCGCCGCAGGCCGACCTACCGACGCTGCTCGCCGCGCTCATGCAGCCGGCCTCCGATGCGGACGGGCTGGCGGCCCTGCGACGAATCCGGATCAATGGCGGAGAGGCGGTGCTGGCCGATCCCGTCGGCGGCCTGACCTGGACCCTGCAGGAGCCGCGCATCGACCTGCGCCGCGCCGCCGATGGCGGCCTGGCGGCGGAAGGCGAGGCGGTGCTGCGGGCCGGTGCGGTCAGCGTCCCCGTCCGCTTGTCCGGCCATGCCGCGGGTACGCCGATGCGCCTCACGCTCGGCCTGATGCTGCCGGCCCTGCGCCCGGCCGAATTGGCCAGCATCTGGCCGCCGCTGGCGCCGCTGGCGGTGCTCGACGCGCCGGTCAACCTGACCGCCTCTGCGGAATTCGATGCCGACGCCCGGCCGGAGCGCATGCAGGCGCGGCTGGAGGCCGGGGCAGGGGCGCTGGTGATCGCCCCCGGCCAGCGCCTGCCGCTGGCCGGGCTGGCCGCCACCGTGGAGGGCACCAGCCGGGCGCTGAAGGTGCAGGAGGCGGTGCTGCGGCTGCCCGGCGCCGCCGGCCAGCCCGGGCCGCGCCTGACCGCGAAGGGCGAGGTGCGGCAGCGCGACGGCGGTTGGTCCGCCAGCCTCGACCTCGGGGCCGAGCCGGTGCAGGCCAACGAGCTGCCGCGGCTCTGGCCGGACGCCCTGGCGCCGGAGGCGCGCGCGGCGACGCTCCGGACCCTGCCCTCCGGCCTGGTGCGGGACCTGCGCGCACGGCTCGAGCTTGCGGTCTCGCCAGGGTTGGACGCGGTGACCATCGAACGCGCCAGGCTCGGCCTCGGTACGACCCGCGCCATCATCGGTCTCGGCGAGGGCCGCCAGGTGGCGCTCGAGACGGCGGACCTCGCCGTCGCCTATGTTCCGGGCCGGGTGACGGTGGAACGGCTGGTGCTGCGCCCATCCGGCACCGGCGGGGACGCCACGGCCGTGCCGACCATCACCGCCGAGGCCGAGGCGCGTCAGCTGGAGTCCGGCTGGGCGGTGCGGGCCGGGCTGCGGCTGGATGCGATCACCGTGGCCGGGCTGAATGCCGCCTGGCCGCGGGGCATCGGCCGGAACCCGCGGGAATGGATCACCCAGAACGTCACCGCCGGGCGCATCCGCAACGGCCAATGGCAGGTCTCCGGCACCGCGCCGGCGGCGCTGGACGGCTTCGCCCTGACCGACCTGGCCGGCAGCGTCGACTACCTGGACGCGACCGTGCACTGGCTGCGCCCGGTGCCACCGATCCAGGGCATCTCCGGCAGCGTCGAATTCGGGCCGACCGAGATCACCGTGCATGGCCGCGGCGGCCGCCAGGCGCTGCCCGATGGCCGCCCTGGCGCGATCGAGCTGAAGGAGGCGACGGTCCGCTTCACCGCGCTCGACACCGATGACGAGCAGGCCGACATCGCGGCGCAGCTCGGCGGGCCGCTGCCGGAGGCCTTCGCCGTGCTGCGCCACCCGCGCCTCAAGCTGTTTGAGCGGCGCAAGCTGGACGTCCAGGCAGCGGCCGGGCAGGTGGATGCCCGGCTGTCCATCAGCTTCCCGATGAAGCGCGAATTGCCGATGGAGCTGCTGAAGATCGCCGCCCGCGGCCGGGCGACCGAGGCGCGGCTGCCCGGCGCCCTGGTCGACCGCGACATCGAGCGCGGCCAATTCGACTACGCCGTCGATACCGAAGGATTGAAGCTGAGCGGCCAGGCGCACTGGGTCGGCGCGCCGGTGCGCCTTGGCCTGGAGATGGATTTCCGCAGCGGCGGCCAGGCCCAGGTCACCGAGCGCGGCAGCCTGACCGGGCGGCTCGACGCCGCGCAGGTGAATGCCCTGGGCGTCGAGACCGGGAAGGTGCTGGACGGGCTGGTGGCACTCGACGCGAAGTATGAGCGTCGCCGCGGCGGCCAGGGCAGCGTCGCCCTGCGCGGCGACCTGCGCGAGGCGCGGCTGGGGCTGGAGGCGCTGAACTGGGCCAAGCCGCCCGGCACGCCGGGCCTGTTCGAAGGCACGCTGCGGCTGCAGGGCGACCGCCTGGTCAGCATGGAATCGATGCGGCTTGAGGCGCTGGACGCGACGCTGAAAGGCCGCGCCAGCTTCGGGCCAAAGGGGCGGCTGGAACGGGTCGACCTGACCGACGGCCAACTCGGCGCCACCCGCTTCACCGGCGAGGTCCGCCGCCCCGAGCGCGACGGCGGTCCCTGGCAGGCCAGCCTGCGCGGCCCCCTGCTCGACCTGCGGCCGATCCTCGGGCCGCCCGGCCAGGCGCCGCCACCCCCCAATGCCGACGACACCAGCCTGCCACTGCAACTCGACCTGCGTTTCGACCAGGCGACCCTGGGCGAGGGCCGGATCCTGCACGCGGTCCAGGCCCGCGCCCGCAGCGACGCCGCCGGCCTGCTGCGGGAGGCGCGGGCGACCGGGCGTACCGCGCCGGCCGCCGGGGTCGGCGAGTTCGACATGACCGTGGCGCCGCAGGGCCAGCACCGGCTGCTGCGGCTGAACGCCGCCGATGGCGGCGCGCTGCTGCACGCGCTCGACCTGACGGATTCGATCCGCGGCGGCCGGCTGGCGGTGAGCGCGAGCTATGCGGAGCTGCGCGCCGGCGCGGCGCTGACCGGCACGGCGGAGCTGGACGGCTTCGTCCTGCGCGATGCCCCGGCATTGGCCAAGCTGCTGCAGGTGATGACGCTGTACGGGCTGGTGGAGGCGGTGCAGGGCGGCAGCGGCCTGGTGTTCAACCGGCTGGTCGCACCCTTCGCGCTGACGCCGGAGACACTGACGCTGACCGACGCAAGGGCCTTCTCCGCCTCGCTCGGGCTGACCGCCAAGGGCCGCATCCACCGCGGCCAGCGGGTGGCCGAGATCGAGGGGACGATCGTCCCGGCCTACGTGTTCAACACCCTCCTCGGCAACCTGCCGATCCTCGGCCGGCTGTTCAGCCCGGAGGCCGGGGGCGGTGTCTTCGCCGCGACCTATCGGGTGCAGGGGAAGCTGGACGACCCGCAGGTGTCGGTGAACCCGCTGGCGGCACTGACGCCGGGTTTCCTGCGCGGGCTGTTCGGGCTGGGCGCGGTGCCGGCGCGGTAGCGGCAAGGCCGGCTTGGTTCCGCTTCAGGAATCGGCGATATTCACCCCTCACACGCCCGCCAGACCGTGCGGCGCGGGGAGGACAACACCATGCCAGGCTTCGCAGCAGGGTCGCCGCCGCGCTGGCGGCGCGCCGTCTGCCTTCTGGTCGCCAGCTGCTTCGCGTTCGTCTCCGTCACGGGCGGCCCGACGCGTGCGACGGCGCAGACCGCCCCCGCCGCCGCCGCCGCCGCCCTACAGCGCCTTACGCCGCCGGAGCTGGAACAGTTGCTGGCGCCGATCGCACTCTACCCCGACCAGTTGCTGATGCAGGTGCTGATGGCCGCCACCTATCCGCTGGAGGTGGTGCAGGCGCAGCGCTGGGCCGGGCAGGGTGACCACGCCAGGCTGTCCGGCGACGCCCTGGCCAAGGCGCTGGAGGCCGAGCCCTGGGACCCTTCGGTCAAGTCGTTGGTCCCCTTCCCGCAGGTGCTCGGGCTGATGAGCGAGCAACTCGACTGGACCCAGCGGCTGGGCGACGCCGTGCTCGGCCAGCAGACCGACGTGCTGGACGCCGTGCAGGTGCTGCGCGGCCGCGCGCTCGACGCCGGCAAGCTGGCGGACAGCCCGCAGCAGGTGGTGACGAAGACCGCCGCCGCCGCCGGCCAGCCGCAGGTGATCGTCATCCAGCCGGCGCAGCCGCAGCAGGTCTATGTCCCGGTCTACAACCCGGGCGTGGTCTACGGCCCCTGGCCCTACCCGACCTATCCGCCGGTCTACTACCCGCCGCCGCCGTCCTACGGGATCGGCGATGCGCTGCTGACCGGCATGGCCTTCGCCGCCGGCGTCGCCGTGGTCGGCTCGCTCTGGGGCTGGGCGCGGCCCGGCTGGGGCTATGGCCGCGGGCGGGTCGATGTCGACGTCAACCGATACAACAACATCAACGTCAACCGGACGCAGATCACCAACAACACCTGGGTGCATGACGGCGCGCATCGCGGTGCCGTGCCCTACCGCGACCGGGAGCTGGAAAACCGCTATCGCCCGGGTGGCGACGCCGGGCGGATCGGCGACCGCACGGCCGGGCCCGACGGGCGGGAGGCGCTGCGCGGGCGGACCGAGCAGGTCAACCGCGGCGGGCTGGACGCGGCCCGCCCGGCCGCGGCAAAGCGGCCGGACGCGACGCGGCAGATGGACCGCAGCAACGCGGCCAACCGCCCGCCGGCACAGGCGCGCCCGGCCCCGGCCGCCGAGGGCCGGCCGCAGGTCGACCGCGGCGCCATCCAGAACCGCGCTGCGGCCCAGCCCCGTCCGGCTGCCCGCCCCCAGGGGCGGCCGCAGATCGATCGCGGCGCCATCCAGGACCGCGCGCCCGCGCAACCCCGCCCGACTGCGCGGCCAGAGGGCCGGCCGCAGATCGACCGCCCCGCGGCCCGGCCGGCGGCCGCGCACACTGGCGGGGGCGGGGGCGGGGGCGGTGGCGCTGGCGAGGGCCGGATCGCCGCCGCCCGGGCGGGCGGCGGCGGTGGCCATCTGCGGGAACGCTGAGCCGGCCCTACCCCGCCCGCACCAGCACGTGCCGCTTGCGGCCGAGCGAGAGCTTGGCCGCGCCGTCGCGCAGATCTGCCTCTCCCACTGCCAGCTGCGGGTCGCTGACCGGGGCATCGTTCAGCCGGACGCCGTTCTGCGCCACCAGCCGGCGTGCCTCACCCTTGCTGGCGACCAGCTTCGCCGCCACCAGCAGATCGGCCAGCGGCGCCGGCAGGGCATGCACCAGGCTCGGCAGGGTCTCCGCCGCCTCGCCCTGCTCGAAGGCGCGGCGGGCAGTCTCGGCTGCCGCCTCCGCCGCCGCGCGGCCGTGCAGCAGCGCGCAGGCCTCGGTCGCCAGGATCTTCTTCGCCTCGTTGATCCCGGCGCCTTCCAGCGCGCCCAGCCGGCGCACCTCCTGCATCGGCAATTCGGTGAACAGCCCGAGGAAGCGTCCCACGTCGGCGTCCTCGGTGTTCCGCCAGAACTGCCAGTAGTCGTAGGGGCTGAGCTTCTCGGCGCTGAGCCAGACCGCGCCGGACGCGGTCTTGCCCATCTTGGCGCCCGAGGCGCTGGTGATCAGCGGCGTGGTCACGCCGAAGGCCTCGGCGCCATCCATCCGGCGGCAGAGCTCGGCCCCCATGACGATGTTGCCCCATTGGTCGGAGCCGCCCATCTGCAGCGTGACACCGTAGCGCCGCCGCAGCTCGGAGAAGTCGTAGCCCTGCAGCAGCATGTAGTTGAATTCGAGGAACGACAGGTTCTGTTCCCGGTCCAGCCGCAGCTTCACGCTGTCCATGGTCAGCATGCGGTTGACCGAGAAATGCCGGCCGACCTCGCGCAGGAAGGGAATGTACAGCAGCCGGTCGAGCCATTCGGCATTGTCCAGCATGATCGCGTCGGTCGGGCCGTCGCCGAAATGCAGGAAGGCGTCGAAGACGCGGCGGATGCCGGCCTTGTTGTGCTCGATCTGCGCATCGTCCAGCAGCGGCCTGGCGTCGTCGCGGAAGGATGGGTCGCCGACCTTCGTGGTGCCGCCGCCCATCAGCACCACCGGCCGGTGGCCGGTGCGCTGCATCAGCCGCAGCAGCATGATCTGCAACAGGCTGCCGACATGCAGGCTGTCCGCCGTGCAGTCGAAGCCGATATAGCCCGAGACCGGCCCGGCCCGCAGCTTCGCGTCCAGCGCCACCGCATCGGTGACCTGGTGGACGTAGCCGCGCTCCTGCGCCTGGCGCAGGAATTCGCTCTCGGGGCCGCTCATTGGTCTACTCTGTCCCAGGATGGCCGCGCCCGGGCTTGTGGCGCGCGGCCCGGCCCCGTAGCACAGGCATGGCATGCTTAGAACCATCGGGCTGATGAGCGGCACCTCCCTCGACGGGGTGGATGCCGCCTGGGTGGAAACGGATGGGGAGGCGATCGGCCGCATCGGCCCGGCGCTGACCCTGCCCTATGATCCCGCGCTGCGCCGCGACCTGCGCCGGCTGCTCGATGTCGTTGCCGGCGCGCATTCGCGCGACGCCGGCGAGATCGGCGAGGGCGACGGCTTCCTGGCCGACTGCGTCCGCCGGCTGACCGCCCGCCATGCCGAGGCGGTGGCGGCGCTGCGGGCCGAGGTGGCGCGGATGCTGGGGGAGGAGACCGACCTCATCGGCTTCCACGGCCAGACCATCCTGCACCGCCCTGCCCGCCCCGGGGACACCACGCCCGGACGGACCTGGCAGGTCGGCGACGCCGCCTGGCTGGCGCTGGAGACCGGGCTGCCGGTGGCGCATGATTTCCGCAGCGCCGACGTCGCCGCCGGCGGCCAGGGCGCGCCGCTGGTGCCGGTGGTGCATGCGGCGCTGGCGGCCAGGCTGCCGAAGCCGCTGGCGGTGCTGAACCTGGGCGGCGTCGGCAACGTCACCTGGATCGGCGCCGATGGCGACCTGGTCGCCTTCGACACCGGCCCCGCCAATGGCCCGCTGGACGACTGGGCGCGGCGGCGCGCCCAGACCGATTACGACAAGGACGGGCTGCTGGCGCTGGCCGGCCAGCCGGACGGCGCCGTGCTGGGGCGGCTGATGGCGCATCCCTACCTCGCCGCGCCGCCGCCGAAATCGCTGGACCGGCTGGATTTCGACCTGTCGCTGAAGGATGCCGGGGCGGCCGCCCTGTCGCCGCAGGATGGCGCGGCGACGCTGGTGGCTTTCGCCGCGGTCTGCGTCGCCGCCGCGTCCCGCCATCTGCCGGAGCCGCCCTTGCAATGGCTGGTCGCCGGTGGCGGCCGGCGCAATCCGGCGATGATGCGGGCGCTGTCCGGCACGCTGGAACAGCCGGTGCGGCCGGTGGAGGTCGCCGGCTGGAACGGCGACGCGCTGGAGGCGCAGGCCTTCGGCGTGCTGGCGGCGCGGGTCTGGCACGGGTTGCCGATCACCTTCCCCGGCACCACCGGGGCGCCGCGGCCGCTGCCCGGTGGGCGGATTGCCGGGCGCGCACGGTAGACAATTCGCACCGGGCATTGTGCCCGACCGCCAATCCCATCACCTTGCCGCGCCATTCACCCCAAGCGGGAGAGCGCGCCATGCCCGATCCAGTGCCCCCTACCGATTGGAGCCGCGGCTATCCCGTCGGCGAGACCTATCCGGTCGTCTGGCATGGCGGCCAGGCCCCCATGCGCCTGCGGCTGGCCTGCGACCTGGTCGGCGTCGCCTGGGAGCCGCCGGCGGACCTTTGCTACGCGGATCTCGGCTGCGGCACCGGCTACTCGGCCAATGTGCTGGCCGCCGCCAACCCGGCCTGGCAGGTTTTTGGACTGGACTACATGCCGGCGCACATCGCCGCGGCCCGGGCGCTGAGCGAGGCCGCGGCGCTGCGGAACACCCGCTTCCTGCAGGCCGACCTGGTGACGATGACCGATGCGGAGCTGGACGCGCTGCCGGAATTCGACGTCGTCGCGCTGACCGGATTCTGGAGCTGGGTCGGCGACCCGGTGCGGGAGGGCGCGCTGCGCCTCATCCGCCGCCGGCTCAAGCCGGGCGGGCTGGTCGTCGCCTCCTACAACAGCCTGCCCGGCGCCGCGGGGGCGATCGGGCTGCAGCGGATCGCGCGCGAGTTCTTCGCCCGCAACACCTCCTCGGCCGCGGCGACGGCGCAATTCACCGCTTTCCTCAAGGCGTTGCAGGCGGCCGAACCGCGCCACCTGACGCCGAATCACTGGCTTGACGGGCTGCTCGGCGACCCGGCGGCGATGCCGAGCAACTACGTCCTGCACGAGCTGGCGACGGAGCATTGGCGGCCGACCTTCTTCGCCGATTTCAACGCCGCGATGGGCGCGGCGGGGCTGGAATTCGTCGGCAGCGCCGCCCTGGACGAAAACCTCCCCTACCTCACCCTCAAGCCGGCAGCGCAGCGTCTGCATGCCGCCATGCCCGACCGGGTGGGCCAGGAAATCGTCACCGATTTCTGCGTCCCGCGTTTCCTCCGGCAGGACATCTTCGTCCGCGGCCTGCGCCGCGTCGCGGCCGAGCCCGTGCTCGACGCGACGATCCTGACGCGGGCGGGGATCGGCCGGCGGGAGCCGATGGTGCGGACGCAGACCGGCACCTCCACCCTGCCGGCGGCGGCGGTGCAGCCGATGATCGCGGCGCTGGACCGCGGGCCATGCAGCGTCGCGCAATTGCGGGACACGGTCGGGCGGGACCGGATCTCGGCCGCGGACACGCTGACGATGATGATCTGCTCGGGCAGCGCGGTGCCGCGGGTGGCGGCGCCCGCCGGGGCGGAGCCGGTGGCGCGGCGGTTCAATCGGGCGAGCGCAACGCTGGCGGCCCCGGGCGGACTGCTCGGCAACCCGGCCCTTGCGGTGCCCGCCCTCGGCAATGGGCTGGCCGCGTCGCGGGAGGAACTGACCTTGATCCCGCACCTGCTCGACCTGCCGCCTGGGGCGCCGGCCGACCCGGCGGCGCTGGCGCGCGCCCTGCTGCCGCCGGACGCGGCGCCGGAGGCGGTGGCGGCCATGGAGGACAAGGTCGTCAGCCTGCTGGCCCGGCGGGTTCCAGTCCTGCGCGAACTGGGGATCCTGTAAATCCACCCTCGCCGCTTGAAGCCCCCACGGGCATCATGATACGAAGGTGTATTGGATCGCGTCGGGAGGTCTTCGGGCGATGGCGGATGACGCGACCCTGAGCCCCGACCTGCCCGCCCGCTGGCGCCCGAATGCGCGGACCGCCTATGGCGCGCTGGTCACGCTGGCGATGGTCGCGGCGCTCGGCACCGCCATCCGCCCCGGCTGGGGCACCATGATCGCCGCCATCGGCATCCCGACCGTCACGGTGCTCGTCAGCGTGACGGTGGCGCTGACGCTCACCGCGGTGCCAGTCTGCCTCTGCCTGGTGCAGGGCGTGGCATTGGGCCGGCATCTGGAGAAGCTGGACGCCCTGACCGGGGAGCGGGTGGCGCAGACCGCGCTGTTCCGCAGCGCCCGGCTGCGGATCGCCGCGGTGAAGCCGGTGAACATCGGCTACGACTATGTCCTGCCGATGCTGACCTTCTCGGTCGTCGTGCTGTTCTGCTCGATCGGCGCCTGGTGCGCCTTCCTCGAACCCTTCTACTTCGACAAGGCGAGCGTCGTGCTCGGCGGCTTCAACGCCCTGAACAAGGATGCGGTGCCGGAGGAATATCAGCGCGGCACCTTCGTCGCCGGCGCCACCGCCTTCCTCGGCGCCTATATCTACGTGCTGAACCGGCTGCTGGAACGGCTGAACGTCGACGACATCACGCCGATCACCTTCTACCGCTATGCCGGCCACATCGTGATCGCCACCATCGTCGCCGGCATCGCCCGGCACGGCGTCGGCGCGCTCGGGCTCGAAGCCGATGCCTGGATCATCCCGGTCTCCTTCATCATCGGCTTCTCGCCCGACCTCTTCATCACCGCCCTCACCCGTCAGGTGATGACACGCTGGAAGATCGCCGGCATCCGCGACGACCCGGACGTGGCCACACGGCCGACCGCCCTGCCGCTGCTGATGGTCGACGAACTCCATCAGCCGCAGATCGACCGGCTGGGCGAGCTCGGCATCCTCTCGGCGCAGGACCTGGCGCGGCGCAACCCCTTCCTGCTCTGGCCGCGGGTGCCGTTCGAGCTGAGCCTGCTGGTCGACTGGATCGCCCAGGCGCAGCTCTATGTGCTGGTGCGGGACAAGCCGCTGCAGGATCTGCGGCTGCTGCTGGTGCCGGACATCTTCGCGCTGCATCAGCGGCTGGCCGACGCCACGGCGCGCGGGGCGGTCTGCACCGCGATCGGCCTGCCGCCGGATTCCGCCGAGGCGCTGGTCCTGCAGCTGGAGAACAACCCCACCTTCACCCAATTGCGTGAGGTGCGCGACGCGCTGATCCCGCCGGCGGGCTATTCGATCCCCGTGCCGGCGACTGCGGCCTCCTTCAACCAGGGCCAGCGGGCCAGCGTCACCGGGCTGTCCGGCGCATAGGCGATGCAGGTGCCCAGCATTGCCGGGCGCCGACGCGGGACCTCGGCACCGGCCGCCAGCAGCCTGGCCGTCTCCGCCCGCTCCCGCGCCGCGCGGACGGGATAGAGGGTCTGGAAGGCGACGGTGGCCATCTGCCCCAGCATCTCCCGCAGATGGGTGCAGCCATGGATGCCGCCGACCCGCTCATTGGCCGCGCGGACGAAGCCCGGGCCGACCGTCAGCCCGGCCAGCCGGGCGAAATTCGGCGCCGCGCCGGGGCAGACAGCATAGGGCGTATGGTCGGACGCGGCCTCCGCCGCGACGATCTCCATCGCCTCGGTGATCGTCAGCCGCAGCCAGAGCCCGTGCAGCGGCTCACCCGGCTGGATCGTGCCGCGGTCCTCGTTCTCGAAGGCCTTCGCCTTGGTGTCCTCGAGATGGCCCTCGATGTCGTAGAGCCCGTCCTCCCGCCGCCAGCCGCGGATG
>JBMOJU010000564.1:0-2514 GCA_049315625.1 Paracraurococcus sp. | reverse complement strand
GCAGAGCGTCGATGTTGCTGGCGAGGTGTCCCTTGGCGAGGCGGTCGAGCACGGTGGCAATGTAGGCTTCTGGGTTGTGCCCGTTCAGCTTGGCGGTCTCGGCGATGGTGTAGATGATGGCGGCGCGGTCGCCGCCGACATCGCTGCCGAGGAACAGAAAGTTCTTCCTGGTCACGGCAATGCCGCGCAGCAGCCGCTCCGCCAGGTTGTTGTCGATCGAGAGCCGGCCGTCATCGAGATAGCGGGCCAGTGCATCCCAGCGACCGAGCGCGTATTGCAGCGCCTTGCCCAGGTCGGACTTGCCGGACAGCCGGCGCCGCTGCGCCTCCATCCAGTCCTGCAGCGCGGCCAGCATCGGCTTGCTGCGGGCCTGCCGCTCGGCATGGCGGCGCTCTGGCGACAGCCCGTTGATCTCCACCTCGATGGCGTAGAGCGCCTGGATCCGCTTGAGGCCCTCTTCGGCGATCGGCGACTTGGTGCTCTCGAACTCCTCGAACAGTTTTCGCCGGGCGTGCGCCCAGCAGGCGACATGCTGGATGGCCGCCGGCTGGCCCTGCTGCGGCCGCCAGAGTGCGTTGTAGCCGGCAAAGCCATCCGCCTGCAGCCAGCCGCGGAACCCGGCCAGGTGGCCCTGGGGACGCTTGCCCTTGCGGTCCGCCGAGTAGCGGTAGAACGCCACGGGCGGCCCGGTCCCGCCCCAGGGGCGTGGGTCATGCGCATAGACCCAGACCCTTGCCTGACGCGTCTTGCCGTGGCCGGGGGCCAGCACGCGGATCGGCGTGTCGTCGGTCCAGATCACCGGCTGCGCCATGGCGTGGCGGCCGATCGCCTCGGCCAGTGGGCGCAGCCACCAGGCGGTGTGGCCAACCCAGTCGGCCAGGGTCTGCCGCTCGATCTCGACACCCTCGCGGGCCAGGATGCCGGAAAGCCGATGCAGCGGCAGGCCGTCGACATATTTCGAGACCACTACATGCGCCAGCAGCCCGGTACCGGGACGGCCGCGCTCCACCGGTAGATCCGGCGCCGGGGCCTGCAATACCGTCTCGCACGACCGGCATGCGTAGCGCGGCCGGACGTGGCGGATGACCTTGAGCCGCGCCGGGATCTTCTCCAGCACTTCGGTGACATCCTCACCCAGCCGGGTCAGCCGGGCGGGATCGGTGCAGCCGCAGCGACAGGCCAGCACCGGCTCATGCACGATGGTTTCGCGCGGCAGATGCTCGGGCAGCGGCTTGCGTATCGGCCGCTGGCACGGCCTGTCCTGCGGCGGTTGGCTGCGTTGCTTTGTCGCCGCATCGACCTGGGCCTGGTCCTCCTCCAGGTCGCCGATCAGCATCTCCAGCTGGCCAATCTCCGCCGTCAGGCGCTCCGAGGAGTGGCCGTACTGCTCGCGCCGGGCGCGGGCCAGTTGGATCTTGAGCTTCTCGATCTCGAGCCGGCTGTTCAGCAGCCGCGCGTCGCGCTCAGCCAAGGCTGCGTCACGCTCGGCGAGCAAGGCCCGCAGCGCGGCAATCTCGGCATCGGGGCTGGCGAACGACGCGGTCTGCATGCCAGGATTCTAGGCGATGCGGCAGGCTCGGCAATTCTCTTTCGAAGGTGTCGGCTACACTGTTGCCGTGGGCCGTGCCGTCCAGGCCGGCATGCGCCAGTCGATCCCTTCCAACAGCATCGACAACTGCGCCGCCGTCAGCGTCACCACGCCACTGGCCGCCTGCGGCCAGACGAACCTGCCGCGTTCCAGCCGCTTGGCGTAGAGCACCAGCCCCTGGCCGTCCCACCACAGCAGCTTGATCAGGTCGCCGCGGCGGCCACGAAAGGCGAACAGCGCACCGCCATGTGGATCCTGCGCCAGCACCATCTGCACCTGCGCCGCCAGGCCATCGAAGCCCTTGCGCATGTCCGTGGTGCCGCAGGCCAGGAACACCCGGATTCCCGGCGGGGGATGCAGCATCAGCGCCCGCCCAGCGCGGCCAGCACCTCGCGCAGCAACCCAGGCGTCACCGCGCCGCTGAACCGCAACTCGGCCCCGCCAGGCAGCAGCACCTGCAGGTCTCCGGTTGCTGGGGGGGCCGGCGGCTCGGGCGCCGCAGCGGGCGCCGGCAGTGCCTCGGGCCGTACCTCGACCGGCGTGAAGCCCGACATGGCCATGGCCAGCATCTGCTTGCGCCAAGTGTAGAGCTGGCCGGTGCTCACCCCGTGCCGATCGGCGACGACCTGCACCACAGCGCCGGGTGCCAATGTCTCCCGCACGATCCGCAGTTTGTCCTCGTCCGCCCAGGGCCGGCGGCGCTCAGCGCGCACCCGGACCTCCACCGCTGTCCCCGTATCGGGACTGCGACCACTCCTACGACCGTCGTATGAGTGGTCCTTCGCCCCGTCGCTCGTCGTCGTATCCGTCATGCCAACCTCATCGGCGGCAGGCGGCTGTCAAAGCAAGGCGGGGGTCAGCTTACGCTTACGCCGAGCCTTCGCCCGCGAGGCCCGCGCCCGCGACGAAGGCAAGGAACCTGTCCT
>JBMOJU010000563.1:0-2518 GCA_049315625.1 Paracraurococcus sp. | reverse complement strand
GGCGCCGACCAGGCCGCCCGCCCGCGTGCCGCCCGGCGGGCACCACGGCGGAGGGAGCGGCTGACCGCCGACGCCATGCCGCTCGACGCGCTCGGCGACTGGCTGGGTCGGATCACCCCGCAGCCGCGGGTCGACAGCGTCTCGATGCTCGACGGCTACGTGACCGCTATCGTCGTTGGCCCCTGCCACATTCCGCCCGATGCCTGGCTCGCCGATCTGCTTGGCCCGCACGGCGATATCGCCAAGGCGTACGGCGAGGGCATGGCTGCCATCACCGCCGTTGCCGCGCGGCACAATGTCATCAGCGAGGGTCTGTCGACGGCACCGGATAAGCACCTGCCGATCTTCGTGCACGAAGCAGACGGCAGCGTCCGCGCCGGGCCCTGGTGCATGGGCTTCCTCGCGGCGATGCAGCTGCGCTTCGAGGCCTGGGCGGCGCTGCGCGATCTCAACCGGGTCGACCACGGCTTGCTGCTGCCGATCCTGCTCCATTGCACCGACAGCACGGGCCGGCCGATGCTTGGGCCGCCGCGCGAGGGACCCGAGACCGCGGCCTTTCTGCGCGAGGCCTGGCGGGACATACCACTGGTCATCCCCGCCATCCGGGAATTCTGGATGCCGCAGCGCAGTGCCGAATGGTCGTCGCGCTGATGCGCGTCCGGGCCACGCAGAGCGTGGAGGACGTGCTGCCCGCCGCAGCCTCCGGCGTGCTGGCGCTGCCGCATACCGACTGGCTGTATCACCACTTCCGCATCACCGGAGAGCCGGCCGAGGTCGCAGCCTTACGCGCCGCGGCGGCCGGCGCCGGGGTGATCCCCTGGACGCACGACCTTGGCCCGGCGGCGGAGGACTGGTTTCACCTGTTGGCCGTGCCGCCGGCGCCGCAGCGGCGCAGCCTAAGCCTGGAGGGCGCACGGATCCTCGCCGGCCAGTTGCGCGACGCCGCCGAGGCGCGGCAGCGCCTGGTGGCGGAGCGGGCGGCGGCCAGCCGGGCCTGCCCGCTCGACCTGCATCGGCTGCTGCCGGTGCCGGCGCGGCTCCTGCGGCTTGGGCCGGAGGCGGCGGAGACCAGTGCCTGGCTGTGGGCGCACTGGGGCACGACGCAGGCGCTGCGCGGCGTGGTAGCGCTGCCGGCGCCCGGCCGCGGCGCGCCGCTCCCACCGAACCCTGGACTCTGGTGGGTGGGCTTCTGGTCGGCAGACGGGACACCGTGGCGCGCCATACAGCAGCTGCGCGCCCGCTGGCCGGCGCTGCGGCTCGAGGTCCGGCCGCTCTACGATGATCCCTGAACCGGAGAGGGCGGACGTCTTCGTCGCCGCTGCGGCCGCCGCGGTCGGTAATGCTGGCGCGCCAGAGCTGCAGCTCGGCGCCTGGGAGGGTCCGCTCGACCTGCTGTTGGAGCTGGCCAGGGCGCAGCGGGTCGACTTGGCGCAGCTCTCGATCGCCACCCTGGCGGAGCAGTTCGCCGCCGCGGTCGACGCCGCCATCGCCCGCCGGCGGGTGCCGCTGTCCCGGCTGGCCGAGTGGCACATCATGGCGGCCTGGTTGACCCTGCTGCGCACCCGCCTGCTGCTGCCCGATCCGCCCGACGAGACGACGCAGGCCGAGGCGGCCAGTCTGCGGCAACGCCTGGCCGGCGCAAGCTGTTCAAGCTCGCCGAGGTTGACCGCGCGCCGCTGGCTGCCGAGGCGGTGCGGCGGATGGACGCGATCTTTGACGCCGAGCGCACGATCAACGGCCAGCCCGCCGAGCAGCGCCTTGCCATACGGTAGGCGCAGAGCGCCCCGCTGGTCAGTGAACTCGGGACCTGGATGCGGGAACAACGGGGCCGGATGTCGCGGCATGCCGAGGTTGGCAAGGCGATGGACTACATGCTGACGCGTTGGGATGCCTTCACCAGGTTCCTGACCGACGGCCACATCTGCCTGACGAACAACGCCGCCGAGCGCGCGCTGCGTGGCATTGCCCTTGGCAGGAAGTCCTGGCTGTTCGCCGGCAGCGATCGCGGTGGCGACCGGGCCGCGGCGATGTATTCGCTCATCATCACCGCCAAGCTGAACGACGTCGACCCGCGCGCCTGGCTCGCCGACGTCCTGGCCAGGATCGCCGACGATCCGGCCTCGCGGCTGGATGAGTTGCTGCCCTGGAATTGGAAGCAGGCCCAGGACGCAGCTATCGCAAAGGCGGCCTGACCATGGCCGCACCAAGCTACGTGTTCACCATCGCCCGCGTCGCCGAGATGCTCGGCGAGGATGAGGAATGGCTGCTCGAACTCGCAGAGCAGCTCGAACCCGAGGACGGTCGCCTCTGGATCTGCGACACCGACGACCGCGCCACGCTCGGCTTTACCGATCGCGGTATCGAAAGCCTCAAGGAACTCAGCCTCGATCAAAAGCGGTGAGCGTCGCCAAAACCCCGGCCCGCAACAACCGCGGCCTTGGCCGGATGGGTACGCGGGATGAGCACCTCCGATGCATCGCAGAGCGCGGCCGCATGGGTTGGCAGCGGGCATCGGGGT
>JBMOJU010000562.1:0-2524 GCA_049315625.1 Paracraurococcus sp. | reverse complement strand
ACATCCTGCTGCGTGGCGAGGATGGCACGCTGATGGACTGGAACACCTTCGGCGGGACGCTGACGCTGGTGGGCACGCCGGGGCCGCGGACCGAGGTGCAGTACACCGGCGACTTCAACGGCGACGGCACCGACGACATCCTGCTGCGTGGCTTCGACGGCACCATCACGCTGCTGCAGATGTCGGGCGGCACGCTGGTGGCGGTGCCGAACGTGACCAACCCGGGCAACGACTGGAACATCGTGTAGCGGGCGTGGCGGAGGGCCGGGTCACCCGCCCTCCGCCGGCTTCGGCTTCGCCGCTTCGTCGTGGAACAGGGGGACGCCCTCGATCGCGTTGCGCACGGCCGCAGCCGGAATCTGCTGGAACAGTGTCCCGCCGGCGTCGAGGGATCGCGGGTCCTCGTAGTAGTTCCAGGAATTCGTCCGGTCCTGCAGCACGATCGTCAGCTCGATCATCCGCTTGTCGATCTTGTTGTCGCGCATGAAGTTGCGGATGTCCGGGTTCTCGTAGAAATCCTTCATCTGGCGATTGAACGCCTTCGGCGTCTCGCCGAGTTTGCCGCGGTAGTGGTGCAGGTAGCGCCAGATCGCGATGATCGGGTCGAGCTTGTCCAGCGCGCGGAACAGCGGGAAGACGTGGCCGGACTTCTCGGCGAAGATGCTCATCGCTTGGCTCATGGCCTGGCGGTGCTTCTCGCTCAGGAAGAGCCAGATGAAGCGGTTGGCGATCTCCTCCCGCTCGCCGGGGAGACGCTGCGCACGCGCTCCTCCGCATAGACGCGGATCATGTTGCGCTTTTCGTTGGTCAGGCTGGTGTAGGACGGGATGTCGCCCAGCACCATCTCGTTCAACTCATGATAGGCGATGCAGAGCGAGAGGTCGCCGAGCTCTGAGGCCTTCAGCCTGGTTTCGATGTGCGGCAGCAGGCAGTCCGCGATATGCGCCAGTGACAGGATGTGGTCGTAGACTGAGCGCGGCTTCAGCGTCGGCTTGAAGTCGACCAGGCGCACCCGCTTGCCGGAACGGGGGATCTTCTTCAGCGTGTCGATGATCGGCATGCGCCGGTTCAGCGGCATGGCCAGCTTTTCCGGCACCAAGTCGTCCAGGATTTCCTGCACGTGGCTGAGGATGCGCTGTTCCCGGCGGATCACCGGCACCGGCTCGCCGTAGCGCTCCAGGCTCAGCCTGTTCAGGTAGGCCAGCGTCTCGGACAGGTTGCGCTCATATTCGCCCTCCTCCTGGAAGTCGATGTAGCGCTTGTCGGCCAGGAAGGTCGGGATCACGCATTTCTGGATGAGCACCGGGACGACCTGGATGTGCTTGTCGGTGATCTCGCGGAAGAAGCGGCTCTGCCATTCCGTCGCCACCCACTTCGAGGCGGTCGAGTGCTCGCTCAGGAAGACCAGCAGGACGTCGCAGGTGTCGAGGCCGCTCTGGATGCCCTTGGCGATCGAGCCGCCGAAGGGGATGTTGTCCTCGTCGATCCAGGTGGTGAAGCCGTGCGACTTCAGGTCCTTGTTCAGGCGGCGGACGAAGGGCTTGTCCTTGCTGGAATGGCTCAGGAAGATGCTCAGCTTCGCCATCGGCCGGACTCCCTCGCTCCGCCGGCAAACGTTCCTTAATCCGGCGGGACGGGCAAGGGGTCGGCCGCCGCGCCTACCAGCGCAGCGCCCGCACCGCCGCGATCGGGTCCACCCCCTCGCGCAGCGCCGCCGCCCGCAGCACCTCGGGCGAGGGGTTGCCGCCATGCTCGTGTTCGGCCAGCCCGGTCAGCGCCCAGAGCGCATCCAGCCCCGCCGCCGCGGCACCCGCCAGGTCGGTGTGCGGCGTGTCGCCGATCGCCACCACGCGGCGGCGGTCGGCGATGCCGAGGATCTCCAGCACCGGGTCGTAGACCGCGGGGTCCGGTTTGCCGACCTCGAAGATGTCGTCGCACATGGGCTTGTAGAGGTCGGCCAGCGCGCCGGCGCAGATCAGCCGTTCGCCGCCCACCATCACGTGGCGGTCCGGGTTGACGCAGAGCATGGGCAGCCGGTGCTTCGCCGCCGCCTCCAGCGCCGGCAGGTAGCGCGTCGCGTCATGCGCGCCGCGGTCGGGGTCCGGCCCGGTGTTCAGCAGGAAGTCGGCCTCCGCCGCATCGGCCACCAGCTCCGCCACGCGGTCCTCGGCGACCGAGAGGTCGCGCTCCGGCCCGATATGGAAGGCCTTCGGGCCGAGCCGGGCGAACCAGGGATGCTCCTTCGCCTTCAGCATCCGCCAGGCGATCTCGCCCGAGGACATGATGCCGTCGTAGAGCGCGCGGTCGAGCCCCATGCGGTCCAGCATGCCGGCGATGAACCAGGCGCGGCGCGGCGCATTGGTGAGGAAGACGATGCGCTTGCCGCGCGCCTTCAACGCGCCCAGCGCCTCCGGCACCCCCGGATAGGGGCGCTTGCCGTCATGCACCACGCCCCAGAGGTCGAGCACATAGCCGTCGTAGCGGTCGGCGATCGGCGCGATGCCGTCGAGGATGTCCATGGCGA